>CALFWR010000020.1 GCA_937928555.1 uncultured Pirellulaceae bacterium | reverse complement strand
ACCGAAGTACGAAGCATTCGAAATGCTTGTCGCGCCTTCATCTTCACCCGACGGCAACGTCGAAGGCGAAGAGTTCGGTGTCGCTTCAGCAACTCGAGTTTGGGTCGAGGACGTTAACGGTGACGGATTGATGGATTTGCTCGTTGGCGATCAGGCCAACGTCATCACGCCCGCCGACGGACTTTCGCCAGAACAGTACCGTAAGAGGGAAGCCGAAGAAAAAAAGCGGCTGGCTCGATTTTTCGTTCGCCAGCAGGAACTGGCCGATCAGGGAAAGACGCCCAGTGCCGAAGTCGAGTCCAGGTTTGAGGAAATAAACGGGGAAATCTCAAAAAGGAGCGAGAGTATGGGCAGCAGCAGAGCGACCGGATTCGTCTGGCTGATTTTGCAAAAGCCAATGTCTTCGGACAAGGACGTCAGCTTGAAATAGCTGACCGATCGATCCCGTGCGATCTCGAGCGATTCCGATTGGCCTGCTCTCCCAAAACATGCTCACCAAAAGGCCTCCGCAAGGAGGCCGTTTTTCATGGGAATACGCTGCAACCTTGTCCAGTCGGACAAAAATTACCGGATTAACTCCATCGGCTTGTAACAAAACTCGATCTCGTTCGTAATCTTTTGGGAACTTCTCCCTCGCGGTGTCGTCTATCGGTGATCTTATCAATCGTTTCGGAGCTTTTACCATGCGCTGGTACAACGGTCCTTTGTTGGCTTGTTTGTTTTTTGCACTCTTTGCCCTGCAAATTGAAAACACAACCACCGCTCAGGAAATCTCTTTTTGGGAGACGTTCGCGCTCTCCGAGGATCGGGAAAAGACCCTTCAACAGCTTGTGCCCGGCAGCGAAGACTGGTTCTTTTTCCACTGTTTGCACTTTCAAAACAACAGCAAGCTGGACGAAGTCGACGCCATGCTCAAGCGATGGGCCAAAACCAGCGGCAAGGCCCGGCAGTACGAAGTCATCGAAAGCCGCCAGGCGTTACTGCGTTACGGCGAAGACCCCCGCGCGACCCTCGAGTTCCTCAAAAAGAAACTGGACCTGGACTTTAACCATCAGCGAAAACTGCCCGAAGCCCAACGCGACCTCGCCTCAAAACTTGATCCCTCCAGAATCGATACCGAAAAAATCATCAATCGGCTGCTGCGATCGGACAGTAATTCACTTTCCGGATTCGAAAAAGCAGGCTTCAAGTGGCTCGCCGGCAAACCGCTCAATACGCGTCAACGCCGCGACCTGCTAAAGAAAATCGACGACCCGACTTTTCCTGGCTTGGTCGATCTGATCGCCGCCGACCTGCAAGGCAAAGGCCGCTCCAAATTCGGCAGTCTTAAAATTCATCGCCAGCTCACCAAAGCCCAACTCGATCAACTCGCGAAAAAAGTCGCCCCTCTCGCTTCGCAGCAAAACTACATCGACGAATACCTCCTGCGTCTGCTTCCATCGACCGACGTCTCCATCGAACACAGCCCCGAAGAACGCCAGGCGTTGGTCCAACGACAATGGAAGTTCGTCCAGAAACTCGCCCCTGCACACAACAGCCTCAAAGCCAGCGTGCTGTACCACTTGCTGGATATCGATCGACGCAGCGGCAAATACGACCGCAACCTGTTTGCCCGTTACCTAGAAATCCCCCGCAACGTTCCCTACATCAACCGCGATCTCAAACGCAACGTCAGCCAGCGTTCGCACATCGCGAACCTTGACCGAAGCTACGTCAACCTCACTCGCTGCCTGCCGATCAACGTCGACGCGCCCCTGGTCCGGGAATACCTGCATCACTTCCTCGCCAAAGCCACCGGTCCCAAAGAGTTTCTGCCTTTCTTCGAAGAACAATGGCTGCAAAAACAATTCGCCACCGCCCGGATCCTTGCCGGTCAGGGCGACCGCGAGCAGTTGGCTTCCCTGCTGGAACCTTCGGAATACCAAAGCCTTCTCGAACGCATCGACCTGGACTTTGCACTGACCAACGGTGAGCACTTTGGTCACGACGAGACCATCGAACTGTCGCTTTTCACAAAAAACATCGACAAGCTGATCGTAAAAGTTTTTGAAATCAACACGCACAACGTCTACCGCCGCACCAACGCCGAAATCGACACCGACATCAAACTCGACGGCCTAGTCGCCAACAGCGAAAAGCTCTACCAATACGACGACTCACCCCTGGTCCGCGTCCGCCGTGACTTCAAATTCGAAGACCTGAAAGACGACGGCGTCTACATCATCGACTTCATCGGTGGCGGTCAAAGCTCCCGCGCCTTGGTTCGCCGCGGACGCATGTTCATGGTCGGCAAAGTCACTCCCATCGGACAGCGATTCAATGTGATCAACGACCAGGGCAGTGTCGTGATGGACGCCACCGTGGAAGTCGGCGGGCGAAAGTACCAGGCGGACAAGGACGGCTACATCGACATGCCCTTCACCGCAGGAGCAACGCGCCAGTTCGCCATTATCTCTGTCGGCGAATTCAGTTGCCTGCAAGCCTTTGACGCCGTCCGCGAAAACTACACCCTCAAAGCCGCCTTTCACGTGGACCGCGAATCGCTGGCCTCGGGCAACGAAGCGACCGTCATTGTTCGGCCCTCGTTTCGCATCACCGGCGGGCACCCGCTTCCGCTGACGCGACTCAAGTCCTCCCAGTTGGAAATTGTCACCACGACGATCGATGGCACCACCTCCACCAAAACGATTTCAGATTTCGCGATCGACGAATCCCGCGACGCGAGCGCCGCTTTCCGCGTCCCGGCACGTCTCCGCGAAATCAACTTCGTGCTGCGAACGAAAGTCGAAAGCCTGCTCAAGAAACAAATCGATCTTTCGGCCAGTGACAGTTTTACGATCAACCAGATCGACTCAACCGACAAAGTCCAGGACGTGCACTTCCTGCCCACTTCGGCTGGCTTTTTTCTGGAAATCCGCGGCAAAACCGGCGAGGCACGACCCCGCCAGCCGGTTCGAGTCTCGTTGAAACTCGCTGGACTCAAACGCAGCATCAAAGCTGATTTGCAGTCCGATGCCGATGGCCGGATTGAGCTTGGCAAGCTCGTTAACGTCGAATCCGTTTCAGCCAGCCTTGCCGGTGCCAGCGCAAAGACCTGGCAAACCAACCTGGACCGCCTTGGGCTTGCTTCCAACTACCACCTGCTGGCCGGCGAAACACTGGAACTTCCATGGGAGCTTGGCGACAAAACCGTTCCGTCGCTGGTGTCACTGATTGAAGTCAACGACCAGCGGAGCGTTGCTGATCGTTTTGAAAACCTGCTAGTCAAAAACGGACGCCTGCTGGTTGAGGACCTTCAGCCGGGTGACTACCGGCTGCGTTTTCCCGACGTCAATCCTGCCACAGACCACGAGATCCGTATCCGTGTCACCAAAGGCAGACAGGCTGCCGGTGGCCTGGTGGGACAAAGCCGTGTGCTTAGTTCCACCGCTGCGTCACACCCTCACGTCGCGGGTGCATCGGTCAAGAAAGACACCCTCACCATCGGCATCGCAGGCGCGGGACAACACACACGCGTACACGTGTTCCCGATGCGATACTCGCCCGCGTTCAACCCCGCCGATCAACTGGATGCTTTCAATGGACCGGGTGCCTGGACCTGGGACCAGACCGTTCAGTCATCGCGCTACATTGCCGGTCGCAAGATTGGTGAAGAGTACCAATACATCCTTGATCGGCGTTACCAAAAGCAATTCCCCGGCAACATGCTCGATCGGCCCACCCTGCTGTTGAACCCCTGGGCACTGCAGGAAACGGCAAACGAATCCCAGATCGCTGCTCAAGGCCAAATGCCAGGCGCTGCCGGATCAGCAGCAGAGGCGCAGCGTCGTAGCGCCTCCGAACGTCGTCAGCAAGCCGCACAGCAAACAGGCTTTGCCAACCTGGATTTTCTTGGTGGCGGTCAGGACGCGTTGATCAACCTGACTCCCGACGACAAAGGCCAAATTCAGATCTCTGCAAAGGAACTTGCCGGCTCTCAACACATTCGCATCGTGGTCGTCGATCTGTTTTCGGTTTCGCAAAAGTCCATCTTCCGCGAACTCAAGGACGTCACGGCGGTCGATCAGCGACTGGCCGAATCGCTGGACTCGGAAAAGCACTTCATTCAGCAGCGGCAGATCGACGTGCTTGACGCCGGCGAATCGCTGGTGATCGAGGATTTTGTCAACGCGAACTTCCAGTATTACGACGAATTGTCGGACGTTTTTCAGTTGTATCAAAACTTTGGCAACGACGCGGGCAATCTTCGCAAGTTCGCCTTTGTGATGCAGTGGCTGGAAAAGTCTCCTGCAGAAAAACGTTCGCTCTACTCCGAATTCGCCTGCCATGAGTTGAACTTTTTCATCTACAAGAAAGACCGTCCGTTCTTCGACGAAGTGGTTGTCACGCACCTCAAGCATAAACGTGAGCGAACGTTCATCGATCAGTGGTTGCTCGAAGAAGACCTGGGCGACTGGTTCGAACCGTGGAAATTCTCACGGCTGAACGCCTTCGAAAAAATCCTTCTTTCGCAGCGACTGACCGAAAACCGCGCCGACATCGTCAGGCACGTGCAGGAGCTTTATGAGCTCAACCCAACCACGCGACAGCAGTTCGGATTCGTTTACGACATGGCTCAGCAGTTCGATGACGACGGGGATCTTCGGGAACTTGAAAAGTCCAAGGATAGGACACGCAAAGAAAACATGAAAAAATCGCTGCCCAA
>CALFWR010000019.1 GCA_937928555.1 uncultured Pirellulaceae bacterium | reverse complement strand
AGTGGCAAAGGAAAAGCTGAATCTCAACAAGAAATGTGAATCATCCGGCAGATGAAAACCACAACGATCGTTTCATCGCATCAGAGTCGCGGATCACTGTCTCAACTGATTCTGACGCCCACGCCTCGTGAATAATCCGGGCTCAACATTCGCTTCTACTATCCCGGACTATACATGGCGAAAGTTCACAGGGCCGGCCCGAGGACCCTGTGAACATCCACACTCTCACTTACCTACCCAATGTCAAAGTAGCTTGCGTGGAATTTTTCAACGCGGCCCAATCGCGGGAATTTCCAACCCGTCGTCCAATGCCGGTCACCATATTCCTTGGCCCAGACACACTCCGCGACAATGTCGCATCGCTCACCATCGATGCGGATAAACTCAAGCATGCAAAAGGAGGCCGCTGCAACGGGTTTGTCAACAATCAGATTGACGCCTTCTCCTGAGAGATTTCGGGTAAACCCAAAGATTCGTGGACGCTGTCCTTTTTGGTGAACCACAACCGGGATCGCAAACCTTTCCCGCTCTCGCTCGCGGAAGTCATACCCGGTCACTTCTTCGGAAGCTGCGATCGAACCGACATCAATCTGCCCCTCTGTCAGCTTCCAGCCAGAGCTCCAGAACGCATCGCCAAACTTACCGCACCAGGCACACTCCATCTGCACTCTGGGCTTCGAGTCGCCAAGTTGTAACTCAAAGTTCATCCTCGCTCCGGGAGAAAAAGGCTGCGGAGCAATCAACCCCAGACCATTGCTTGACGCATCTCGGGAAAACGCGTCGAGCGCTGTCGTGCCGTCGGGAGTCGACATGCGAACCGGGAACACCAGCTTTTCACGTTCACTGGTTCGTAATTCAGAGTTATAGCATTCCTCATCAAGTCGAAGTTTCTCAAGCACACGTTGGATACGTGGGCTGGCGAACCGGGTGAACTGGTCAAGCATCATCTTTGCCTCAATGAGGTGGTTTAATTCAGTTGGTTCTAAAACGTACGTCAGATAACTTATCGATAGCTGGAAATTCTGAACAACTACCGCATACGAAGTTCAGTTTGTATCAATTGTCTGCCTGCATATTCGCTGAAAACGCCACTGTCCCATTGAGCATCACCCCCATACTGAAGGTTGCCGGGAAACGGGCACGCAAAGCACGAATCAAATCGGCTTCTTTTCTTGCATTTGCATCGCATCGACAACATCGATAGCGAACGCAAACATGTATCATTGGCTCATGACTGCAGAAAAGAACGTATTGGAAGAGGAAAACCGAAAAAGGCCCTCGACTGGAAAAGCCACTGCCTTTGAGTTGGGATTATTCACGACGACGGGCGCTGATTGCCGTTAAATCACAGCTGTCTTATCCCCAATCAGGATCGCCTCTGGGGATTCGATTCACCTCGCTGATGAGGTCCAAAACAATATTTTCTTCGGAGCGACACGGTGTTCATTGGCTGGACTGAACCCGGATTATTCACGAGGCGTGGGCGTCAGAATCAGTTCCGGTCAAAATACTGCATCACCGTTTCGAAAATCGATGGTTCGGTGACAACACCCTCCAGCTCCCCTCCGCTGAAAAGCACGACGCCCTGATCGCCTTGCGGCACGCCGTGAGAGCCTTTAATCACGCTTGCATCCAGCGGAACGCTTTTGGTGGCCATGTCAAAACAAAGCTCCACCGGGTCGTAGCCTGGCTTGCGATGAATGTCGACGCTGCGAGCAAATGACGGGGCGAGAGTATCGTCGGTCCACCAGTAGTAGGCTTGCCAACTGTTGGGAGTGGAAACCAGAACGACATCGCCACTGCGTTCGTGATTCAGCGATCCGCGTTCAGAACCGCTCAGGACGTTGTCGATCCCTTCGACATCCTTGAACAGTGAGCCAACCGCTTCGATGACGGTCGGGTCGCGATCTTTGACGAACACGTGCGAAAACTGATGATCGACCAGCGCCCAAGCGGGACTGTTTTCGAAATCCAGATGCTCGCCAGGCTGATCGACTTTTTCACACACTTGCAGCAATCCGGCGCTGCGAAGGATTCGATTGGGATAGCTCACATGGTCCACCGAAGAAATTACGTACTCGCTGTGTACGATCCAAGCGGGATCGCCCAAAGACTGGTTCATTTCATCGATCAATCCACCCAGCAGGCCATCCAATTCGACCACCGCCTGCATCGCCTGTTCGCTGTCGGGACCGAATTTCTGTGCGGCGTAGTCAAGGTGTGGAAGGTAGATGTAGAAAAAGTCCGGCCCAAACTCACGTGCGCAATCCATCGCCGAATCGGCAATCCACTGGCTGGATTTGATATTCGCCAAGGGGCCCCAAAAATGCTGCAGCGGAAAGTGACCGTACTTTTCCAGCAGCGTTCCGTAATACTGCTGCGGTTTGGTGTGACACCAAAGCTCCTCGCTGCCGTCGGGCTTGTGAATCGGGGCCGGCATACAAACGTAGTCCGCCCCGCAGCCTTTACTAAGCATCGGAAACCAGGCCGCTGTCTTGAGCCCTTTTTCACGCAGCAAATCCCAAAGCTGCGGTTGCTGGATGACTTCGTTCCACGCCGTCCACATTTCAACTTTGTGGTTGTCCCGCCAAAAGAATCCATTGGCAACCACGCCATGTTCTGTCGGTGGCTTTCCCGTCAGCAAGTTCGCCTGACTGGGCCAGGTGACGGCCGGAAACGCATGATCGACCCGAGCCACGCTACCACCATCGGCCAGACGTGAGAGGTTCGGCATCTGCGAGAGATCATTGCGGCGCAGGCCGGGGACAGTCAAAAACACCAGTTTTTTACTCATGAGATTTCGCCTTGATTCGCAGAGACAATCTTCGGGGAAAAGAAATCATGGCAACGCTTCGCCATGTCAGCACCAATGTGGCTGTGGGCTTCTAGGTCAACATGCACCGGTCCGGAATATCCGTTACGGACCAATGAATCGAAAACCAACCCAAAGTTAATCTGTCCGTCGCCCGGCGGAAGATGCTGATGCAACCCGCTTTTGGCGTCGGAAATGTGTACATTAACCAGCTTGTCACGCCACTTCTCGATCTCTGCATCAAGCGGAACTTCTCCGCTACAAAATGCGTGACCGATGTCCAGCGTCAACCCCAGCGTTGGCACATCAAGCAGATGAAGCATCCTTTGAAAGCGACCCAGCGTATCGATCAGCATTCCCCGCTCGGGCTCGACACACAAATGAACGTTCCGCTCATCCGCATATTTAACAAGCTCAAACAATCCCTCCACAAACCGCGACATCGCTTTGTCAAAGGAAACATCCGCCGGCTTTGGACCCGAGTGCAGCGACAGACAGAC
This sequence comes from uncultured Pirellulaceae bacterium, assembly GCA_937928555.1. Lineage (GTDB taxonomy): Bacteria > Planctomycetota > Planctomycetia > Pirellulales > Pirellulaceae > Mariniblastus. The sequence goes on along the minus strand of CALFWR010000019.1, from coordinate 24,453 downwards.
CGCCCCCAACTCTGCCGACACATCAACGCAATACCGCAGATAACGCATCCGGACTTCGACGTAGCCCGGGTCATTTTCCATCAGTGTCGGCCAGTTACGCTGTCGTGGATCAAGAAAATAATTCGCGGTCGCTTCGACCACACAACTCATTTTCTGTTCGTTCAAAAACGAACGCGTCCGCTGGACTTGCTCGGCAACCCGATCGTCCAGCGGGCTTAGCCAGCCAAAGTCCACCCCGATGGCAACGCTTTGGTAGCCAAACTCAGAAAGCAGACTCAGCCCCGTCGTCAGGTTGTGTTGGGACAAGCCGCCCGAGTGGTAACCAAGTTGCATGCAGATGTCGCTGAAAAGGAAAAGATCCTTCCATGATACCATCAACCCGATTCATTTGGCTTCGTCACTGCAAACTTGTCTTCAACCCGGATTATTCACGAGGCGTGGGCGTAACTTTCTGTCTTTCAGTTTAGCCAATGAACATCGCACCGGTTGTAAAAGAGTCTCTGGTTTGGACTTCGTCAACGAGGTGAACCGAAATCTGCGCGACAATCCAGCTTGGACCTTCGTGTCAGTGAGGTTCAACGCAAATCAACGCCCGTCGTCGTGAATAATTCCGGCTCAAACCCTAAACGCCACCAATCAGTCGACCGCCGGGCTCACGTTAGCGGCGAAAGCTTCTTCAGCCCGATGGTCAACATCAACAGACCAATCAGGACGACCGAATACACCGGCCGGCCCTGGACAATCAACAGGCAAACAAGCGCATCGATCAGAATCAGACTCTGCAGACAGGACACCACCACCTGTCGCACCGTTGTCTCGGATTGGGAAACACAAGCCAGTGTCACGCGGCGAAGAATGGGAATGAAAACAAACGTCGCGACCATCGGAAATAAACCCGATAGCTCCCCGTCGATGGCGGGTTTTTTCGTTGGGCAGAACACAATCGCCGCAATTGCCATCAGCCCCACAAAGACCAATCCGCTTCCGAGGTAAAGCTCGGCGGACTTCTGGCCGTCGGCGGCCTCGTTTCTGGCCACCCACGTCACGCCGGAAATAAAGACTCCGATCGCGGCCGCATACCAGATCGCTAGGTTCGGTGTCCCACCAGCGGTCAACGCGACCATGAGAATGTTCAACGTCCGACAGCCGCCCATCAGGAAAGGTGCCACGGCGGTTCGCTTCAATGGCCCGTCATACAACCAGATAAATGCCGCCAGCAGAATTGCGATCAAGCCGGACTTCCAGCCAGCCAGAAACGCCAACCCGACCCCGACGCCCAGCAAACCAAGTCCGACATTCCGCGCCAAAGAAACATCGATCGCTCCCGACGCCAACGGCCGTCCGGGCCGCTGTTCACGATCCCGCTGGACATCAAAGACATCATTAAGCACCATTCCGGCTGAAAACAGACAGGCCGAAGCGATCAACAGGATCACCAGCGTCGAACTCGGACTCCACGCCCCATGAGCTAGCAGAAATCCGGCCAAAACATTGGCTAGGGCGGTGGGAAGATTGGCGACGCGTACTAATCGCAGCCATGCATTCATGGGTTTCACTTTGGGCAAACAGAAACTTCGATTTGCTGCCAGCTTAGCGTTAGCCCGGATGATCCACCAGGCGTGAGCTTGTGGAAGTGAATCATTCGCAGGCAGTGAATCATTCGCAGGGCGCAAAAAAATAACCCGGTTTGAACCTTGGTCCAAACCGGGTATCCCCCCTGGGAAATTGCACTGATGCAACCTCATCCGGATGCAGGGTTTATCGAGTCGGTGGACAGAAGATCTGAATCAAAACTGTCAAAAGGTAACAATTGGCGGAGATTCTCACTTTGGCAAAGAATTTCCGGTATTCCGGATAATGACACGCTTTTCGCTGGCCCTGAAGGACAGGCTCGTCCGATACATCCCGCAGCGCCAAGTGTGTGCGCAAACTTTGCCCGCGACCCAATTCGGTACGCCAAAAGTGAAACAAAAGCCAAGCCTCTTTGCTGTCCTACCTTCCTTGGTGGTACCGGTATGCCTTGGTCTGTCGCTGTACCTTGGTCTCCAATGGCTGATCGACAAACAACACATTACCGACGAAACGGCCCTCCGGTATCTGACCGCTCACCCTGTTTCAAAGATCACCATCGCGATGTTCTTTGTCGGCCTGGCCTCTCTGGGAGCGATCGCGTGGAATGTTCTGGTGCAGTTCGCCAGTGAAAAAGACATCCACCTCGAAGAGCTTTCCGAATCGAACGATACGCAATCCATCGTTCCGGGAACCACCACGCCAGCGGTCCGATCCATCGCCGATCAGGCGGCGGACTACGGGCAACAACTGTACCAACTCCCCAAAGGCCTCCACGGCCACTATCTGTGGGACCGTCTGGTCAACGCATTGCATTCGATCTACCGCACCGGTTCAACCTCGAACCTCGAAGACGAACTCAAATACCTTTCCGAAAACGACCAGTTCAGCCAGCAACAGCGTTACTCGCTGGTTCGCATTCTGATCTGGGCCACGCCAATGCTGGGTTTCTTGGGAACCGTTTTGGGCATCTCCCAGGCACTGGGCGGAATCGATGTCGGTCCCGACAAAGACTTCCAGGCGATGATGGATGGGCTTCGCGGCAACCTGTATGTTGCTTTCGACACAACCGCCCTGGCACTGACGCTTTCGATCGGGTTGATGTTCGCTCTGTTTCTGCTGGAAAAGTTCGAATCGCAACTGCTGCGTCTGGTCGACCAACGCGCCAACCGGGAACTGACGTTGTACTTTGAGAACTCTGCCGCCGGTGATGCTCCCGGTTCCAACATCGTCGATGCGGTCAACCAGATGGTCGAAAGCCAGACCGATATCTGGCGAAAAACCATCCAGTCAGCCGAAAAAGCATGGTCGTCTTCGCTCACCGACGCCAACGCCCTGGTCCAGGACAACCTTAGCGAATCGCTTGACGAAAACGTGGCCGCCCTCGCTCACTACCTTGGCGAGTCGATCGAGAAAGCCGACCAGGCGATGGCTCACCGTTGGTCCCAGTGGCAAATCACCCTTTCGGATAACGCCCGCCAGATCGAGCGTTGGCAGGATTCTCTTCACGAACAAACCAAAGCCGTCCAGCACATCGTGGCTTCGATCGAAGATTCGGCGTCGCTAAAAAATTCGCTTCGGCAGCAGCAGGAGATTGTCGATACCACCACGCGAGTTCACGACGTTCTCACCCAGGTTTTCCAGGCCGCAGACGCCCAACAGCAAAAGCAAACTACCGCCGATTCGGATGCCGAACTCATTCTGCCCATGCAAGCCGACGCACAGCAAGCCGACGCACAGCAAGCCGATTCGTCATCGTCGTTCGCCGAAACGCCCTCTCCAACTCCGGAACCGATTGGAATTTTCAAGCCCCATAAAGCACCCGCCGAAATTCAGGCCTACGTGGAACCAGACGAAGAAGAACTTCCTACTCCAACTCCTGTCAAACGATTTCAGCTACCCCAGACGTCTGAATCGGTTCAGGTGTTTGTCCGCAAGAAGCCCGCTGACAAGAAACGCGCCGCATGAGACGCTTTCGCCGACAAGTCACCCAGCCCGGCGTCTCACTGTTCCCATTCCTCGCCGTGCTCATCTGCACGCTCGGCGTCCTGATTGTGATGCTCGTGCTGGCGGTCCAATCCGCCAACGTCACCGCCACAGAGCAGACACAGCAGGCTGCCGAGCAGACACGCGAGACCGAAAACCGGATCGCCAAACTCCGCAGAGACGTTGACTTTCAAAAGACCCTCGCTGAATCTCTGACCGAGTTTCGACCCGAAGTTTCCAACCGCCTCTCCCAGGCTCGCGAGTACCGCGCCCATCTCGAACTGGAAATCCTTGAACTGGACAAACAAGCCCACCGGCTGGCCGCAGAAATCAAGGCCTTCGAAGAAACAAAAGACGACGCAACTCCAGTCGATTCACTTTACGTCCAGCAACTCGAAAGCCAGGTCGAACAGGCCAAAGCCAACCTGGAAACTCTGCGTCTGCAAAAACCACCTGAACCGGACAAGAAATACGCCCTGCTTCCCTATCACGGTGCCGGATCGACCCAGCGGATTCCGATCTACATCGAGTGTGTCAACGACCAGATGGTTTTGCAACCCTGGAACATCCCGCTAAAGAAAACCGATTTTCTACCGCCGATCCTCCCAGGCAATCCACTCGACACAGCCCTCTTGGCGGTCCGCAATTATTTCACGGAATTCAAGCTGGCCGACGACAAGCAACGTCCCTATCCGCTGTTGGTCGTCCGACCCTCGGGCTCGCAAGCGTATCAACTGGCTCGTCGCAGCATGAGCAGTTGGGATGACGAGTTCGGATACGAGCTTGTCGGGGCCGATCTGGATCTGGACTTTGGCACCGTTGACCTTCAACTCCAAGAACGAATTCTCGCCGCGGTGGAAGCCGCCAAAAAAAGACAGGCCGCCGTGGTGGCCCGACAAAGAGCTCTTGCCTCTCGCGGTCGCGGCAGAATCGGCGCAAGTGGCGGTGCAGCAGGCAGACGCGGTGCAGCAAACGCCACATCGGGCCTGCGTGCCTCCAGCACCCACGGTGGCTTTGTTCGTGAAAACCAACTGGCGGGATTTAACGATAACGGCCCGTCCAATTTCAACCCATCGAATCCTCAATCCGGCTCCGACTCCCAATCCGACTCCCAATCCGGCTCCGACTCCCAATCCGGCTCCGATCCTCAATCCGGTTCTGATTCTCAATCCCATTCCGTCGCCAACTCCGCACAGGACATTCCAAACTCAGCCGATGGCGAATCAGTCCAGCGCGCCTCACCCCAGACCAACTCCCGGGGCACCAATGCCAACGGCAGCGCAAACGTTCAACCCATCGCCGCACAAAAAGGAGCCAACTGGGCTCTGCCAACACAAACTGCCGGAGCGGTCGGCTACGTTCGGCCGGTTTCGGTAATCTGCGATGCCAGTTCGATCGTCCTGCAAAACGCCAACGGCCAACAAGAAAGAATTGCACTTGGCACCAACAGCGCGACCATCAGTGACGTCGCGATCGATCGCATGGTCAACATTATTTGGCAGCGTATCGAAACCTGGGGTATCGCCGGGGCCAATGCTTACTGGAAACCCGTCCTGGCCATCAAAGTCATCGACGGCGGTCAAAGCCGATTCGAGCAACTGCGTCAAATGCTCAACCGAAGCGGACTGGGTATCGAAAAGGAGTCCCGATGAACGAAAACGATCTTTCCCAAGGACAGGATTCCTTCCTGGACATCATCGCCAACCTTGTCGGCGTGCTGATCATTCTTGTCGTGGTGGTCGGCGCTCAGGCATCCAACTCCGCCGCCGAGCAACCGCCGGTCGAAGACCACAGTGGAGAAATCTCACAACTGGAGTTTGATCTTTCCAGAACCAATTCGCGGATCACGCGACTTACCATCGACAACGAAGAACTCGAACAGCAGGTCGATAAAGAAAACATTTTTGGCAAGGCACTCGCGGACCGCCGTCATGCGATGCTGGTCCAACTGGCTCAGGTCCGTGCGAGCTTCGACAAAAAGCTCAACGATGCCGACGAGCAACAGAAAAAGATCGCTCTTGAACGTGCCCGCCAAATCGAACTGCAATCACAACTCGAAGCGATCCAGGATGAAACGCGGGCCGTCTCTGCGGCACTGGTCAAGCCTCAACTTGAAATCGAAACCATTGAGCATTTCCCGAATCCGATCGCCAAAACAGTCTTCAGCGACGAAATCCATTTTAGGCTTAGCGAGGGAAAGCTCGCCTACGTTCCGATGGATGAACTTCTGGAGATGATGAAATCGGAGATACGATTCAAAGCCGAAAAACTCGAAGTCGCATCGAGCACGCGGGAAACCATCGGCCCTGTTTCCGGCTTTTGGCTACAATACGAACTGGGCGTTGTCCCCTCCCAAAATCCCGGCCGCAACGAACGCCTGATCCGGCTGAAACAATTTGTCGTGCAGCCAACCGATCCAAGGGTTGGCGAACCCATCGAAACGGCGATGACAGAGAATTCGGACTTTTCTAGGCGACTTGCCACACGGGAGCCCTTCCGGACCACCGTTTCGGTTTGGGTCTATCCCGACAGCTACGAAAAGTACACCAAACTGAAAAACTGGCTACACAAGCAGGGCTTTCAAATGGCCAGTTGGCCTTTATCCGCAGGCAAACCCATTTCCGGATCGCCAGATGGACTCAGAACTTCCGCCCAATAACAATCCATCGCCACCGCTTCCACGCAAGGGGCTCAAAGGGTTTGCTTTGGAAGCAACAGCGTTGTCGATCGCCACGACCGCCGTGCTGGTCGTTGTGGTCCACCAATCGCTGATCGGCAATCTCGAGATCTACCGAAATCGCTTTTTCGTTTTGGTCGAATTCCTTGCCGTCATTTCCCTGTGGTTCGCCGGACTTGCGACGTTCGTAAAAACCGTCGTACTGGCCACCGAAAGAAACCCGAACACAAAAGTCCCATTGCTGGTAACGTTCGTCGTCGGCGTGATGTTTCTTTTTTGCTTTTGGTACGACGGGGCGACATTGCTGTACGCAACCTGACGACTTGCCACCGCATTTGCTTTTGCTAAAATAGATGCATGGCGCGAAAAAACCCACGTCGCAACATCAGTCGCATCCAACAGCGCGGTCGCAGCAACAAATCTGCCGGCTGGATGGTTCGCATGCAACGACACAACGAGCGCATCTGCCGCTTCTTTGGCGACGCAGCCCATGGCGGCACGCGTGCATCGCTTCAGGCAGCCAAAGAGTTCCGTGATGACATGGAAAATCTCACACGGAAAATGTCCACCGAAGAGAAAAGCAAATCGCCCTCGACACGCAACAAAAGCGGCGTCGTCGGCGTGCGTCTTCACCGCCAAAAGGACATCCGCGGCCAGTACGAATATCAGTACTGGTACTGGGTCGCCCAATGGATCGACGGCCGCGGTCGCCGCCGCACACGATCCTTTTCGATTCACGCCCACGGCGACGAAAAAGCCTGGCGTCTCGCCTGCCAAGCCCGCCGCAACGGCGTCGCCAGCGCGCACCGCTAAAGCAGCAGGCACACTGCGCGGCTGTGATTTTTCTCGACCACCCTCCCACCGGAAGGGCCGGCGACTCACCGCCGGGGCCGCCGGGCAGGGTTGCGCGCGTCTGAGTCTGAAATTGCCAAAGAGGGTGCATTGCGGCGAATAAAATCATACTCTCCCCATGCGCCGCTCAAGCAGCAGAGAGATATCAACTCTTTAGCCGCATACGACGTGCCAGTCGCGTTTTACCGTGTGGACGGCACACGGAGTGTGCCTACTACTATTTCAGCGCGAACCATCTGCACCCTCATTTGTCCGCATCAGCACAGAGCGTTCCCTCCCTGAAAACGCCTTTCTCCTCAAAATAACGGACCATCTCGTGAGACTCCACATCACGACATTCTCATACGGCTCAAGCCTTCGATTCGGAAACGATCGAGCCGCCATTTAGCTCTGCGCCATCGCAAATTTTGCTTTGGCGCCTTCTGTTGCAGTGGCTCACATCAACGTTGCCGTCGCCCCAACAGGGCTCAGCAGCATCCGTTGTCAGCCACATTCCAAAACACATGACCGTTGCCCGCGCAAGGACCTCACTGCGCCGGTAAGCTAAAGGAGACACTATGTCCAAACTCAAGAAAAGAAATTTGAAACCTGTCGAACTCCCCGTCGAACACATCCGCAACGTCGGCATCTCTGCCCACGTTGATTCCGGCAAGACAACGCTCACCGAACGCATGTTGTTCTACGGCGGACGAATCCACAAAATCCGCGAAGTCCGCGGTCGCGATGGCGGCGCGACGATGGATTTCCACGACATCGAAAAACGACGGGGCATCACCATTGCCTCGGCCGTGACTCGTGTTGACTGGAAAGACCACGCGATCAACATCATCGACACCCCTGGCCACGTTGACTTCACCGTCGAAGTCGAACGCAGCCTGCGAGTTCTTGATGGTGCCGTGCTGGTTCTGTGCGCCTCACGGGGCGTGCAAAGTCAATCGCTGACCGTGGACCGACAAATGAAGCGGTATCGCGTCCCGCGAATTGCCTTCATCAACAAAATGGATCGTCTTGGAGCCAACCCCGACGCCGTGATCGCAGCGATGCGAAACCGGCTTGGTGATAACCCCATCGCGATTCAGATGCCGATCGGTGCCGAAGATTCCTTCGCCGGAGTCATTGACCTGATCACGATGGAAGCCGTCCACTTCGACGGCCAACACGGTCAAATTGTTCGCAGAGAACCCGTCTCTGACAAACATCTGGCCGCCGCAGAAGCAGCACGCGCGAACATGCTCGATGCTCTCGCACTGCTGGATGAAAACCTAATGGAGAGTCTTCTTTCCGCAAAACCGATTACCGTAGAAATGATCCGTAGCGTCATACGTGAATCCACGATGACGCTGCAGATGACGCCCGTTCTGTTCGGAACGGCAATGAAAAACAAAGGCGTCCAGGAAGTGCTTGATGCGATCAATACCTTCCTTCCGTCGCCGCAGCAAAGAAAGGTAACTGCCCATGATCGTTCAGAAAATGAAGTGCAACTTCAATGCAACCACCACGCTCCCACGGCGGCGATGGCGTTCAAGACGGTCGTCGAAACATTCGGGCAGCTAACGTTCGTTCGTCTGTACCAAGGGACTCTTCGAAAAGGAGAATCCCTGGTCAACGTGCGAACGGGAAAAGCGGTTCGTTTTGGACGGCTTGTTCGAATCCACGCCAACCAACGCAAAGACATCGACCTGGCGCAAGCCGGCGAAATTGTCGGAGTGTTGGGCCTTGATTGTTACTCCGGTGACACGTTTGCCAGCGATGGCTTCGACGTGCGACTTGAGTCTTTCGAGGTTGCCGATCCGGTTGTCGAACTGTCGATTGCCCCGAAAAATCGGGACGATGCCGACAAGCTCGCAGCAGCTTTGGCAAACCTTGCAAAAAGCGATCCCACGTTTCGTGTTTCAACGTCCGCCACCTGTGGCCAAACGCTGATCGCGGGAATGGGACAGCTACACCTGCAAGTTCGCGTTGAGGAGATCGAGTCTGATTTTGATTGTCCTTGCATCGTCGGAACACCAGTAGTTGCCTACCAGGAACGTCCGGGCCGCGTTGTTGAATTTGAACACCAGTTCAAAAAGATGACCGGCGGTCCGGGCCAGTTTGCCCGAATCAGCGGACGACTGGAGCCAACCGATGACGAAGCGTATTTGTTCGAGCACACCATTTCCGGCGGCCGAATAGATGCTCGCTTTGTTCCGGCGGTCGACAAGGGCTTTCAGGAAGCACTTCAGGGTGGACCTCTTGGTGGATTTCCGGTTGCGGGAATTGCGATGACGTTGACCGATGGCAAGCAACACGAAAACGACTCATCCGAGATTGCTTTTCGAAACTGCGCTGTCCAGGCGATGAAGGATACGATCCTCCCCAAAGCCGGCCTGCAATTGTGGGAACCGGTAATGGATTTGGAGATCGAGATTCCGGAATCGTTTATCGGCTCGGTTTCAGGTCACTTGAACCGGAAACGCGGCGTCGTAACGGACTCGCACGTCCAACAAGAAGTGTGCATCATGCTGGCCACGGCCCCATTGGCGGAACTGTTCGAGTTTTCGAACGAACTCCGCTCAATGACCCAGGGCAATGGCACCTTCAGCATGACGCCCGCAGGCTACCAGGTCGTGCCCAAAGAAGTTGAAGAAAAAATTCTGCACGGAAAAAAGCCCGGATAGTTTCGGCCAACGTTGCCAAGAATTTCTCGCCCGCTGTCACCATGCAGCGGGCGTTTTTTGACCCGCCCGGAGTAATAGTCACACTTCGAGGCTGTGATTTTTCTCGACCACCCTCCCACCGAGAGGGTCGGCGGCTCACCGCCGGGGAGGGTTGCGCGCGTCCGAGTCTGACATTGCCAAAGGGAGGGCATTGCGGTGAATAAAATCACACTCTCCCCATGCGCCGTTGAAGCGGCAGAGAGATATTAACCGGTCAGCGGTAGCCAAAGAGTGCATCACGCTTGCGAGTTGACCGCGCATCTTTTTCGCTCGCGCATCTTTGCGCTCCGACGGCACACGGAGTGTGCCTGCGACTATTACTTGCGCTTCACACCGTACTCGTCGATCTTCCGGTACAGCGTCGCGCGGCTGATTCCCAGCAACTCTGCAGCTCGGGGGACGTTATTGGAAGTCCGCTTGAGTGCATCAATGATCAGCTTGCGTTCCCAGTGGTCGATTCGAAGCGTCTCAAAGTCGCCGTCGGTTGCATCGCGAATCCCCAGCTCATCGCCAGAAATCTCGTTCGTCTCGGCCATCACAATCGCACTGTCGATCACGTTACGAAGCTGACGGACGTTGCCCGGCCACGAATAACCCAACAGCCGCGCCTTCGCTTCCTTGGACAGCTTCAGATCCTGCTTGCCGTGCTGAGTCACAAAGTGATCCAGAAAATGATTCATCAGCATTTCAATGTCCGCCTCGCGATCACGCAGTGGCGGAATGTACAACTCGTAAACCGTCAGTCGATAAAACAGATCCTCGCGGAACTTCTTTTCAGCAACGAACTCTTTGAGGTCGCGATTGGTTGCGCAAATCACGCGGACATCCACAGAAACCTCTTCGGTTCCGCCGACGGGCAAAAACGGATGCCCTTCGAGTGTTCGCAGTAGCTTTGCCTGACCTTCAAGCGTCAACTCTCCGATCTCGTCCAGGAACAGCGTTCCGCGATCCGCCTGCTCGAACCAGCCACTGTGATCGCGGTCGGCACTGGTGAACGAACCCTTCTTGTGTCCGAACAATTGGCTTTCCATCAGGTCGCGGGGAATCGCCGCGCAGTTGACGCTCAGCATCGGCTGATCGGATCTCGGGCTGGCTTTGTGAATCGCCCGGGCGACAAGCTCTTTACCTGATCCACTTTCCCCCCGCACCAGAACACAACCGGATGCTTTTGCCACGCGGCCGATTTTTGATTTCAGTTCCAACATTTTGGGGCTTTCACCCAACAGCTCATCAAAGGCCGCCGATTTTTCCACCAACCGCGAGTGCTCCGCCGCCAAAGCCGTGTGCCGACTGGCTCGGTCAAGCGAACGGACCATGATGTTGGCCGTCGCGATCGCCAAATTGAAATGCGAATCGCTGAATGGATTGCCCGCGCGGTAAAGGTGAATTGCGCCTTTGACCACTCCGTCAGAATTCAACGGAACACAAATCGAATCTGTAAAATCTTTCTTGCCTTTGGTGTCGTACTCGAATCGAATCGCATGCCCCTGAGCCACGACCCTTTTGGTCAGCTCCGGATCAATCGTCAACTGATTGGCTCGTTCTTTCGGAAAGACCACCTTGGGGTTGAGCTCACCTTCGTCCGATAGCCAGAGAAAACCCGCCGCCGATGCGCCGGTTCTCTCACTCAAGCGTTTCATGCAATTCTGGATGACGTCGTCAGGATCTTCGATGCCCAACAATTTGACGCTCATCTGGAACAGGAAGAAAAAGTCCTGCCCCCAATCGTGGCCCTTGAGGAAATCCAGCGTGTACTGCCCGGTCTGGCTCGGATCAAAATTCTGATCACGGATCACCGTCTGGGATCCGGTGGCGTTCTCACCGACGCGAACCTCTGGAACAACCGGCAGCCCTTTGTCCGATTCCCGGAATGTAAACAGACTGCCGCCGACTCGAACAAGGTTTCCATCAACCAGACGAGCCTGCCTGATGGTTTGTCCGTTGACGAACGTTCCATTGCTGCTGGAGTTGTCTTCGATCCACCACGCCTCCTCTTCGGCATACACCCTCGCATGCCGACGCGAGCATTGTGGATCGTTGAGCACCACGCGACATTCCCAATCGCGGCCCAAAAAATTATCTTCCTGATCACTCAATTCGAAACGGGCCCCTGAATCGGCACCCGAATTCATCATCAAAAAAGCTGGCACTTCAATTATTGGCAATTAGACAGTGTGGATAACGAAATCTGTGTCCACTGGGGTTTTGGTGGATCAAGCGAATTGGGGGATGGCATACGTTTTTGAGCTGAATTATCGACGACCAAACAGTCCTTTTCAGAGAAAACTTGATCACTATTGCGGCTTGCTGGGCGAATCCTTACGATCGCCCAGTAGGCCTAACGGGTGATTATAGCGAAAAACCGGCGACATTCACCGCCACCTGTCTTTTTTCAATATTCCTTGTTTTTCAACCTTTTCATCTCGACGGCCAGACCACCGGCTCAACGCCGGGAATGAGAACTTTTGACGCCGGATGCGGTTTATTCACTTTGCCCTGTAGGCAGAACACCCGTAACGGACACACCGTACAAAAGACAACTGACACACCGTAATACACATCGCAGGATCTGATTATGAATTCCTCTTGCCGCAACCTCCTCGTTGCGTTCTTCACTACTGCAATTCTCTTCGGATCATTTTCGGCGACGTCCCGGGCGGACGACATGCTGGTTGCTCCCACTGCCAACCAGAAACGGGTTGGCAAGATGGTCTTCATGATGATGAACGAGCTTCATCTTTCGCGCAGACCCATGAACGAGGAAATCTCGCGGCGTGGCTTCGACATGTACATGAAGATGCTCGACCCCAGCAAGTCGTACTTCATGAAATCCGATATCGATACGTTCGGAAAACGGAAACTCGACATCGCCAACACGTTCGAGGCAGGAGACTATTCGCTTGCCTTGGACATCTACAAAAGGTTCCTTGAACGGGTCGATCAACGATCCGCGTTGGCCATCAAAATGGTTGACAGCGAACAGGACTTCGCAATCGACGAGGACATGGTCACCGACCCGGACAACCTCGACTACGCCGCCTCCGAAAACGAAGCGGTTGAGCGATGGCGAAAGCGGGTCAAGTACAACCTGCTTGTCCTCGAAGCCGACAAGATCCTCGACGCTGAAAAAGACAAAGAAGAATCAGCCGACGCGGACGCAAAGCCATCCAAGCCAATGAAAAAGGAAGAATCGCCAAAGGTCAAACTTCGCAAACGCTACGGCTCGTTCGCGCGTCGCTGGCATCAAACCGACACCGAAGAAGTCATCGAGATGTTCATCACCGCGATCACGACTTCGTACGATCCTCACACTTCGTACATGTCAAAAAAGACATTTGAGAATTTCATGATCACGATGACCCTTGAACTCGAAGGCATCGGAGCCACCCTCATGGCCAACGACGATGGCTACACCGTGATCAAAAGCGTTGTGCCTGGCGGTGCCTGCGACACCCAGGGCGGCATCAAAGTCGAAGACACAATTATGGCTGTAGGGCAGGGCGATGAATCCGGAAATCGGGTCGACCATAAACTTGGCACCCTGCACGGCACTGACTTTCGCGACATCAACTTCATGAAACTCGACGAAGTTGTTTCCATGATTCGCGGAAAAGCCGGCACCGTCGTTCGTCTTCAGATTCAATCCGAAAACGAAACCGACATTCGCACCGTTGAAATCACTCGCGAAAAAATCAACCTCGAAGACAGCGCCGCACAAGGCAAAGTGTTCGAACAGGGGGTCAACGCCGATGGATCTCCACGAAAAATCGGGATCATCGAATTGCCCAGCTTCTATGCCGATATGAGCGGGGCAGCAGGCGGCCGCAGCACCACAACGGATGTTAAAAAAATTCTTGATCGCTTCAATCAGCAATCGGTCGATGCCGTTGTCCTGGACCTGCGTCGAAATGGCGGCGGTAGCCTTCAGGAAGCAGTCGACTGCACCGGTTTGTTCATTGACAAAGGCACCGTGGTTCAGATCAAGGACTCCTTCAACCAGGTCGTTAAACTCGACGATCGCAATGGCGGACTGGCATGGGAAAAACCCCTTGTGGTCTTGACCAGCAAATTTAGTGCGAGTGCCAGCGAAATTCTTGCCGGCGCTCTAAAGGACTACAACCGCGCGATCATCGTTGGTGATACAACCACCCACGGCAAAGGCACCGTGCAGACGCTGCTGGACCTGGGCGAAACGTTTTTCCGCATTCGCAACAATCCGACTTGGGGTGCCCTGAAGATCACCAAATCGCAGTTCTATCGCCCCAACGGCGACAGCACACAGAAACGCGGCGTGCTCTCAGATCTGGTTCTTCCATCGGTCACCGACAAAATGCCCGTGGGCGAATCCGACCTCGACTATCCGGTCGAGTTCGACAAAATTTCTGCGGCTGACTACTACAGCTACGAACTGACCGACACAGACATCAAATCAACGTTGGCACAACAATCCGCCAGCCGTGTTCAGCAATCGGATAAATTCTCCAGACGAATTCGTCAGGTTAACGAATACGTTCGCCAGAAGGAACTCAAAACCGTAACGCTGAATCTGGAAAAGTTCCTCAAACGCAGCCGCGAACTGAGCGCCGAAAAAGAAGACGAAAAGACGATGGAAGACCAGGCGTCGAACAACCGCGAAATCAAACGCGATTTCTACCTCGACGAAGTCCTTCAAATCACTTCGGACTACATGGATTTGCTTTCCAAGAAGAGCTAACCCGCATCAGCGGACAAACAAAAACCAACGACGGCCTTGCGGCCGTCGTTTTTTGCGCGCTAAGTTTCGTGACGACTCAATCGTCCGCCTTGCCACCGTCCTTGATCACAAACCGGGCCTTCAAGCGGGCAACTTCTGTCGCCAATCCAGCCTGACGCACCGAATCGAGCACATCGCTGAAATTCTTGTACGCCGCCGGGGCCTCGTCGCGTGGATAGTTTCGGCAGTTGGTCAAAATGTCCATCTCATCAAACTCCCGATCGATCGTCGCCTGATCCAGCGCCCGGCTTGCCGCACGCCGTCCCAGCGCCCGACCCGCACCGTGGTTCACACTGAAACAGCTTTTCTCTGCGCCCTCATCGGCCACCATCACGCTGCTTCCGTCTCGCGGATTTCCCGGTAGCAGAATCGGATGTCCGGTTTCAGCAAACGGCGTGTCCTGCAACGAAAAGTGACCCCCGGGAAATGCCCGCGTCGCACCTTTTCGATGCACCCAACAGGACGTGTTATCCACGATCTCTTTGCGGGCAATGTTGTGACTGATAAAGTACACCAGCGAACCGGTCGTTCCGGGAACGACTTCCTGAAACGCTTCGAGCACCAACGCGTTAATCAACATGTGGTTGACGGTCGCAAAGTTCGCTCCCATCGCCATGTCGTCTAGGTAGTCATTGGCTTCGTCGGTACCCAGCGGAGCGTAAACCAACTCGCGGTCCCTGCCCGGATAGGGGATGCTCCACCGATCGAACTTTCCCTGAAGCGCCCGAAACTGACCCATCGCGAGGTTATGCCCCATGCCACGCGATCCACAGTGAGACAGAAACGCGACCTTTTGGTCCTGCAAGCCAAACGTTTGCGCTACCGATCGGGCACGCTCGTTGTCCGCCACTTCCACGATTTCGCATTCGCCAAAATGGTTGCCTCCGCCGTACGAACCCAACTGCGAGACCTTGTCCGAAAAGTTCTTGAACAGCCGCATATCCAACAGCTTTTCCAAACGTCCACGCAGCGCGTCACGTGTGTCGTCATGCCCCACATGAAATGCGTCCTCGCATCGATCAGCCCACTCACCGGGAATGCCCAGCTGATGCAGAACCTCCGCAGACGCACCTTCGGTGACAACCTGCTTGCCCAGTTGTTTGCTGAATCGCCGTCCGGTCTTGACGTTTCGCTGTCCCTTGCCGGCACCCGTTGGAGTTCGCTTGCAGATGGCGTTGATCAACTCACGCCGCACCCGGCGGTCCCCGATCGCTTCGGCGTCAACATCCAACTGTAGCAAACTCATGCTGCACTTGATATCAACACCCACCGGGCCAGGGTAAATGTGAGTCGGTGACACCATCACGCACCCGATCGGCGCACCGTATCCCAAATGCGCGTCCGGATTAAGCACCACTTCGGTAACGCCGGGCGCCATTCGTGAATTGATTGCCTGTTGCAAACAGTTGTCATCAAAGGTGCCGCGAATGGCCTCGTTTCCAATCACCGTCACAGGCTTTGTCTTGCCGCCGGTAGGCAGAATTGCGGTCGCTTCGCCGGTCACGACCAACGATTCAGATGGTGTCTTGTTTTGGGAATCCTTCATTTTTTCTCTGCTATTTTGCCCTGGTTGTTCTTCTTTGCTCCCTGCTGGATGCAATATTCAGAATCAGGTTCGCCCATAACCATCAAAATGGATCCTGAACGCGGCGGCAATCAACGACGGCCACGATGAGCGAGATTGTAACGAAGGGCTCATTTCCAGTGCTGCAAATTTGACATCGACGCGACAAGAACTTTCAATGCGGCACACGGGCTGGACAGACTTGGCTATAATGGATCGAATCATGATCAATGGATCGAATCATGAACAAGCCGGAATTATTCACGACGACGGGCGTTGATTGGCCTTGCACCACGCAGAAGTGAACATCAAAGCCGAATCACCTCAGAAGTTTCGATTCGACTTGTTGGTGAAGTCCTAAACAAAGTGTTTTCGAACTGATACGGCGTTCATTGGCTGAACTGAAAGTTACGCCCACGCTTCGTGAATAACCCGGGTTAGAGATGGGGATCAAATGAATTGCCAAACCGTAAAACTCGCATTCGCAACTGCGCTATTGGCAGTCTTGGCGTTAGCGGTCAACACAGGTACCGCCCAGACTCGAGCTTGGTATTCCACCAACCCCAACAACATGGTGGCCACGGTTGCTCCACAAGCCACCCTCGCTGGCATTGCCGCGCTCGACAATGGAGGCAACGCCGTCGACGCAGCCGTCGCAGCAGCCCTCACGCTGGGCGTTGTCGACGGATACAACTCGGGTATCGGAGGCGGGTGCTTTATCCTGATCCACTCCGCTGACGGAACGATCACCGCGATCGACGGGCGCGAAACGGCACCCGCGAGCACTCATCGCGACTACTACCGCGATATCAATGGAAAACTGCAGCCTTCCAAATCTCGCAACGGCCCCCGCGCAGTGGCGATCCCCGGTGCCCTGATGGCGTTTCAAAAAGCCCTTGATGGACACGGCCGCCGCACGCTTTCGCAGTTGATTGAACCGGCCGCCGAAATCGCCCAACAGGGCTTTGCGATAACGCCGCTCTATCACAAGCGCATCAAATCCGAACTTGAGCAAATCGTGGCCTATCCAGCGACCGCAAGCTTGCTTCTCAAAAGCGACGGGCAGCCGCTGGCACCCGGCGACCTGCTCATCCAGAAAAACCTCGCCAACACCTACCGCGAGATTTCCAAAAACGGCATTGCTTGGTTTTACACCGGACCGTTCGCTCAACAAGTCGCCACATGGATGCAGGCAAACGGCGGAGACCTGAGCCAGCAGGACTTTGCTAACTACCAGACGGTCCATCGTGAACCGATCCGCACTCCCTACCGAGGCTACGAGATCGTTGGCTTTCCGCCGCCAAGCTCCGGGGGGATTCACGTCGCCCAGATTCTAAACATTCTCGAACACTTCGACCTGGCAGCGATTCGCCGAACGGACCGAATACAATGCATGCACGTGATCGCAGAAGCCATGAAACTGGCTTTTGCCGATCGCGCGTTCTGGCCGGGCGACCCCAAGTACGCGGCGGTCCCCAAGGGGCTTATTCGCAAAGACTACGCCTGCTCTCTGGCTCAATGCATTGATCCCTTTCGTCAAAAGAAAGTCCATTCACACGGCCAACCGCCGAACCCGCAAGACATTTTTCAGGATCGACACACAACCCACATCGCCGCCGCAGACAGCGAAGGCAACTGGGTCGCGATCACATCCACGATCAACACATCGTTTGGCTCCAAAGTCATCGTTCCGGGCACGGGAGTCTTCCTCAACAACGAAATGGACGACTTTGCCATCGCCCCCGGCATCCCCAACGCCTTTGATTTGATCGGTGCCGACCAGAACGCAATCGCCGCAGGAAAACGACCACTCTCGAGCATGAGTCCGACGATTTTGCTCAAAGACGGCAAACCCGTCATGACCCTGGGCGCTGCCGGCGGCCCCAAGATCATCACTCAAGTTGTCAACGCGTTGGTGAATGTCATCGATTTTGGCATGACCGCTCCCGAGGCCATCGCCGAACCGAGATTTCATCACCAGTGGTCGCCCAACCGAATCCGGGTTGAATCGACCATGAGCGACCGCGATCGCTCCACACTAATGGGCTACGGTCACACCCTTCAGATAGCTGATTCCAACAACGTCGGTTTCACGCAGATCATTTCCTTTGACCCGGCAACGGGAATCTTCACTGGCGCCCACGACCCTCGCCTCACCGGTCTCGCCGCCGGCAGCGCCGTCGCAGCACCTCCCGCCGTCGATCTGCAGCTTCAACCGGCCGCTCAAGTCAGCGAATAGAGAATAGCAAACAGAGAATAGCAAACAGAGAAAAGCACCCAGCGACTACGCTTTGGCGCTTTGGCCAAAAGCTCTGGCGAAAAGTCTTCCGCGACATCGCTTCAGCAACGAACTCGCAGCGATAAATTGAAGCTGTTCAAAATCCGCATTCCGCATTCCGCATTCCTAAATCCCAATCTCCAACCCGTCAAACGCCAACTCAATCCCTTCGGGCAACAGCGGATTCTCCCGCGGATAATTCACGCTACACGAGCAATGCGTGAACCAAGCCTTTTCCGCCCCAATCTTTCGCACCACCTCAATCGCCTCCTCAAAGCAAAAATGAGTCGGATGCGGATCGGCCCGAAGCGCTCCCAACACCAATCGCTTCACCCCGGCCAGCAGTTCGATACTCGAATCGGGAATGAAATTCACATCGGTGCAGTAAGCCACCTCTCCGATTCGAAAACCCAGCACGTCAAAATGCGG
Source organism: uncultured Pirellulaceae bacterium (assembly GCA_937928555.1). GTDB lineage: Bacteria > Planctomycetota > Planctomycetia > Pirellulales > Pirellulaceae > Mariniblastus. The sequence goes on along the minus strand of CALFWR010000019.1, from coordinate 5,649 downwards.
TCCATGCTTCATGGGAATTGGAATCACGGTCGCGCCCAAAATCTCCAGCGGCTCACTTCCAATTCGATGCAAGTCCACCGACGGCCTGGCTCCCGGATGCGTTGTCTCCTGATCAGAGAACGCATAGTCGAACGCCTTTCGCAACCGACCTTCAACTACTTCGTTGCAGAAAACAGGAACCGGATGCCCCAAATAGAATTGAAACAGCCTCAAATCATCAAACCCCATCACATGATCACTGTGCTCATGCGTGTAGATCACCGAATGAACGATTCCGATCTGTTGCCGAATCAACTGCTGATGGAGATCCGGTGACGTATCGACCAGCAAATTCCCTTCCGGCAACCCAAAAATCGCGCTACACCGTGTTCTCTTGTTGCGCGGGTGGTCGCTCTGGCACGTCTCGCAGCCACACCCAATCGCCGGCACTCCCACCGAAGTCCCCGTCCCAAGCAAAATAAGCTTGCCTTTTATATCCGTTGTGACCGGCCGTTTTCCCACTCGCGTTTCCCGAACTCACATTCTTCAATCCACAAATCGCCACCAGAATACTTTTCCAATCTCACAAAAGCGACTGCCCCTGCTCGTCTGCGGCACGGTTCTTGCCCTGTTTGTTCGCCCGGGACAAACAATTGATCCCGGATTATTCACGAGGCGTGGGCGTCAGAATCAGTTGAGACAGTGATCCGCGACTCTGATGCGATCAAACGATCGCTGTGGTTCTCATCTACCGGATGATTCACATTTCTTGTTAAAATTCAGCTTTTCCCTTGCTCCTGTTGGCCAGACGTAGAATCAACGCCCGTCGTCGTGAATAATTCCGGTTGATGGACTTCTCACCCTAACGGCGGTTCATTCAACATTGACCCGTTTAACCCAGCAAGATACCCTTTCGATGCTGCCAAAAGATGCCAAAAGTGTCCTTTGTTGCAGGCATTTAAGTGCCACCCTGGCCGACGAAAAGGCATCTTGCTGGCATAATTTGCCATCATCGTTTGCCTTTGCCTTACTTTGTTGCTCAACGCAATGGCCGGGCTCAAAAAGTTTCCTTCACAAACTCACTTTATACAATCGCATCTCAAGCGGAACGCACGCTTTTGATCGCACCCGGAACAAAGAACATGGAAAAGCTGGAACTTCTCTGGGACAACACAACAGCCTTCTTTTCTGGAGTCGCTCGCGGCGTCGAACGGACCATCACCAATCTTTTCGGCTCTTCCAACGCCCGTCAGGTGAAAAAGTTCCAGACGCGCGTCGAAGCCATCAACGCCCTAGAAGGCAAATACGAAAAGATGAGCGAAGAAGAACTCCGCGACCAGACGCGACTCTTCCGCCAGCGACTCGACGATGGTGAGACCACCGACGACATCCTCACCGAAGCCTTCGCCGTCTGCCGCGAAGGCGGAAAGCGTTTCCTCAACATGCGTCACTACGACGTTCAGTTGATCGGCGGCATGGTTCTACACAGTGGCGCGGTTGCCGAAATGGTAACCGGTGAAGGCAAGACGCTCGTCGCCACTCTTCCGGCTTACCTTAACGCTCTCGAACAGCGCGGCGTCCACGTCATCACCGTCAACGATTACCTCGCTCGCCGCGATATGGAATGGATGGCCCCCCTCTACATGGGCCTTGGTTTGACCGTCGGCAACATCCAGTCCAACATGCCGGTCCGTGATCGCCAGAAATCCTACAACTGCGACATCACTTACGGTACCAACAACGAGTTTGGCTTTGACTACCTGCGCGACAACATGCGCCCCGCCGCCCGTCAGGACGATCGCTTTGATCCGCGGATGCAGCAGTCTCAGGGCGAACTTGCTTTTGCCATCATCGACGAAGTCGACAACATCCTCATCGACGAAGCCCGCACGCCGCTGATCATCTCCGGCCCAGCCCACTCCAACCCCGGCCGCTACGCCGAAGTCAACCGCATCGCCCTGGCTCTCAAGCGTGACCTTCACTACCAGGTGAACGAAAAAGACCACACCGCTACACTTACAGACGAAGGCGTTCGCCACGCCGAAAAACTCGCCGGCGTCGAGAGCTTTTACACGCCCGGCAACATGGAGTGGCCGCACCTGATCGACAACGCACTCCGCGCCCACACGCTTTACACCAAAGACGTCAACTACGTCGTTAAAGACGGCCAGATCATCATCGTTGATGAATTCACCGGCCGCCTGATGGAAGGACGCCAATGGAGTGATGGCCTGCATCAGGCGGTCGAAGCCAAAGAAGGCGTCAAAATCAAAGAAGAAACCCAAACCCTTGCCACCATCACGCTGCAGAACTACTTCAAGCTCTACAGCAAAATCTGCGGCATGACCGGTACCGCGATGACCGAAGCCGAAGAGTTCTACAAGATCTACGAACTCGACGTCGTCGCCATTCCCACCAACAAAATCCTCGAACGGATCGCCTACCCCGACGTCATCTACAGCGGCGAAAAACACAAGTGGCGTGCGATCGCAGAAGAAGTCGAAAACTACCACATGCACGACATGGTCGCCCTCAAGAACGGCGAAGTCTATGCCGGCAAACTGGTTTCCAACAACGGCGAAGTCGTCCTCAAAGACAAAATGGATGGAACGACGCACACGTTCTCTCCAAACAAAGTCGTCAACGTTCAGCAATCCGGTCGCCCGATCCTGGTCGGCACCACGACGATCGAGAAAAGTGAACTCCTCTCCTCACTGCTCACCAAACGCGGCATCAAACACGAAGTCCTCAACGCCAAAAACCACAAACGCGAAGCCGACATCGTTTCCCAGGCCGGCCGACCCGGGGCCGTCACCATCGCCACCAACATGGCCGGTCGTGGTACCGACATTATCCTTGGTGGTAATCCCGAAACCATGGCCTGGGCAAGACTCCAGGATACCTACGCCACGCGCCTCGACGTGCCCCCCGAAGAATGGGAAACGCTCGTCAACGAAATCGAAGCCCAGCACAGCATGAAAGCCCTCGGCGAAGAAGTCAAAGCAAACGGGGGCCTTCACGTCATCGGCACCGAACGTCACGACGCGCGCCGCATTGACCTTCAACTCCGGGGCCGCTGTGGTCGCCAGGGTGACCCGGGAAGCAGCCGCTTCTTCCTTTCGCTTGACGATGACCTGATGCGAATCTTCGCCGGTCCCTTCGTCAAACGCGTCCTCGAAATGGGTGGCTTCAAGGACGATGTGCCCATCGAAAGCAAAATGGTCTCGCGACGAATCGACGCCGCTCAAAAGAAACGCGAAGAGTTTAACTTTGAGATCCGCAAAAGCCTACTCGAGTACGACGAAGTCATGGACGAGCAGAGGAAGCGCGTCTACAGCTTCCGCCAACGCATCCTCGACGGAGCCTCCTGCCGCGACATTGTGCTCGACATGATCCGCGACCAGATCGAATCCAATCTTGCCAACTGCCTGGACGATTCTTTCGGACAGGAATCTTTCGCCAAATTCGCCGCGAACCAACTCTCGGTCGACCACCTCGACCACAAGCTGTTCCGCAAATGCTCGCCCGAAGAAGCAGAAAAAATCGCGATCGAAGAAGCCCTTCGGATCGCCGAAACGCTCATCGTCAGCCAGGTCGAAGACGATCTTCCGCTCTCCGAAGATGAATCGGAATGGAATTGGGGCGCCCTTGCCGCCTTTGGACAGTCCCGCTGGGGCCTCAAGGTCAACGACCATGAACTCAGGAAAGCCGGCCGCGAACGCGTTGACGAATTCCTGATCATGAAAGCTCGCAAAGCCATCGAGCAAATCGAAATCGAAGGCGCCGAACAAATGCTTGACCCCAAGTATGGCGTTCGCACCGCAGCAACATGGCTCAAAGCCAAATTCGGCGTGGAACTTGATCCCGATTCACTGGTCGAAAAAACGGCCGACGAAGTCACCGAATCCGCTGCCGACAAAGCCGTTGAAATCTACGACGCCAAAGAAGCCGAATATCCCGTCATGGCTGGCTTCTACCAGTTCTCCACGCGCGACACCGGCGGTGCCCAATCCAATCTCGACCGCGAACAACTCGTCCAGTGGGCCAGCAAGCGATTCGAATCGGACGTTAGCTTCGACGAAATCAAAAACCAACAGCGAGCCGAAATTGCCGATCTGCTAGTCACCAAAAGCCGCACCCACCAGCAGCAGGCCCAGGCGACCATCGCCACCCTGCAGGAGAAACTCACCAAACTCGCCGACAGCGGCGAACTTCCCCTCAGAAACGCCAACGGCGCTGCCACCTCTCTGGCAACATGGTTCAAAGACACCCTCGACTACGACCTCGAAATCGAAGCCGTTGACCGACTCGAAAAAGAAGACCTCGAAGACAAACTCGAGTCCATCGTCGAAGACCACTTCCACCCCGAATTCCGCCGCATGGAGCGAATGGTTCTTCTGGAAGTCGTCGACAATGCATGGAAAGACCACCTGCTGGCAATGGACTACCTTCGCAGCGCCGTCCGTAACCGCGGCATGGCCCAACTTGACCCCAAAGTCGAATACAAACGCGAAGGCATGCGGATGTTCGAAGGACTCTGGAGTTCCATCGGCGAACGCGTCACCGACCTGGTATTCCGTGTCGAACACCTTAACGCGGACTTCGTCAGCCACACGCTTTCAACCACATCGGCAAAGCTTGTCGAAACCAAAACACAGCAAACCGACGGCTACGCCGACGATTCGATGCAGGAGAACATGGACGCCGCCGATCGCGCCGGCGGTGGAAACCAGAAAACCGAAACGATTCGCAACCGCGAAACCAAAGTTGGCCGCAACGATCCTTGCACCTGCGGCAGCGGCAAAAAATACAAAAACTGCTGCATGCGTCGCGCTGGCTAACAATGCCGCCTTTGCAAACTCGACCTTGTTGGTAGCGCGTACCTAACGCGGCGAAATGGTGAATTCAACAACCAGCAACACCATCACCATGCAAAACGCCGAATAGGCCACCTCCGGCTCAACCAGCGATGGATCAGCAAGGAACTCTTTCACCGAACCAAGGCGATGCCACAGGCAAACCGGAATTATTCACGACGACGGGCGTTGATTTGCGTTGAACCTCACTGACACGAAGGTCCAAGCTGGATTGTCGCCCAGATTTCGGTTCACCTCGTTGACGAAGTCCAAACCAGGGAAAAACAAGGGGGTCAGGCTACTTTGTTTTTCCGGCGGGCACCCAAAGCAATTCAAACCGCACCGTCACACCAACTCATCCACCGATCCAATCCCAAAAACATGAACCGGCGAAGTCAAACACTCAATTGTTATCCCGCGGTTGCGGCTTCCTCAATCGTGAACAGTTTCATTTGGTTGGTTTGTAATAATTCACGGTATGACTCGAGACGTTCCACGGGGCATTCGAAAATCACGGCGTCGCCATTCAGTTCGGGAAAAAGTGTTGCAGCACCGCTGAATTCGAACGAATCGGAGGATTTACCGGAGTAACCGGCAGCGACTCGATTCGATGATATCCACAAGCAATCTTTCCAGTCATCACCAATTTGGTATTTCGAGTACGGCACGCCAATATTCGAAGTTTTTTCTTCGGGAGCGACGCCGAGTATGTTTTGCAGGTGTTGTTTTGCGTCTCTGAAGCTCTCAACGTCTCCAAGCACCAATTCACGCTCAATATCCAGTTCCATTAAACTCAGGAAATCAGCAAACGAGT
>CALFWR010000018.1 GCA_937928555.1 uncultured Pirellulaceae bacterium | reverse complement strand
CACCATCAGGAGGTGCTGCGTTGCTGACGCTAGGATGTCGGCGTCGTTTGGGGAATCGAAAACTTTGGAATTTGGGGAGGGGGCCGGTACGCGCATGTAACTCAAAATTCATGCGAGGCGACTCGAGATTCAATGAAAGTTCCAATGTGATAAGCTAAAATCGACCTCGTGAATAATCCGGGCTGAAGTTCCTTGAGTATTGCCGGGGAAATTCAGGCCTTTGCTACCCACAAGAATCCGAGAAGGACCTATATTAGGCTCGCGTTGGTAAAGCTGTTCAGTAGTGATCGGCACTCCTATCGTGTTGAATGATCCTTCTTTTTTTCAGTCCATCTCGAGTCCACCGCAGTAGAAGAAGACGGCAGTTTTGTAGTTTTGCCTGTTCCGATAGCCTCCGATTCGTCGCTTGATTGACTGAATCTTGCTGCCTTCGGCCACGCCGTTTGAGATTCCGTCAAACGTACGGTAGCTCGATTCGTTCCCGGATGGTTCGTGTGACCTTCTTCAAAGGATCAATTTTGGTTTGGATTGCTTTGCGATACCACCAGTTGAAAAATTCTTCAGTTTCGAAGTAAATGTAATCGCACGGTGAACGCCAGGGCTGACCGCTGTTCACCGTGTGTTTAGGTTCCGAGCGGATTCGATGGCGGCGCAAGCAACGCTACCCGGTGAAATCACGATTTTATTTGGAAGTGATCCGCAGATGACGTTGCTGATTCATAATCGGCTGCTCGAGCAGCGTGAATGTCTCTCAGGCCCGAATGGCATTTAACTTCTCATAATAAATTTGGCGCTGACACATGGTTCAACACCGATCGAGTCTGTGGCTGTGAATATTGCTGGCTCAATCTGCTAAATTGATGGCAATGACTGATCAGCAAAACTCACTTTTCGAAACCGAACCCCAGCCGTGGAATCTCGATGACCTCGATGACTTCCTTGCGGCGCGGATTGCGTTCGCTGATCCTCCGTTTGGGCCCTACGACTACTCGATTCCTGCGGACCTGGAAGCCCACGTCAAAAAAGGCGTTCGCGTGACGGTGCCGCTGGGGCGTGGCAACCGCAACATGACCGGCTACTGCATTGATGTGATTGGTCCAGGCCACGAAGCGGCAAAGACCGTCAATCCGAAACGGCTCAAGCCGATCAGTCGCGTTGTCGATGCGACGCCGCTGTTGAATGAAAGCTTGCTGAAGTTGGCGCATCAGATCAGCGAGTACTACCTCAGTCCGCTGGGTACGGTGATCGAGACGGTGGTGCCTGTTGGGGCCAGGGACAATTCTGGGACGCGGGAGATGTTGTTCCTTTCGGTGGAACCGGAAGTCGCGAAGGATCTTGATGCGGTCAAGCTGACAAAGCTTCAGCGGCGAATTCTCGAAACGATGTTGGGTCCGAATCAGGATTGGACGCCCGGAGAGCTTGCCGAAACGGTGGGCTGTACCCAAGGCCCAATTTCGCTGCTGCGCCGCAAGGGTCACATCCTTTCAGCGACCCGCCGCGTGCAGCAGAAGACTCACGAGATTCCGTCCGAAAAGCGAATGTCGGATCTGCAGCTCAACGCGGAACAACAAACGGCGCTCGACGCGATTTCGAAATCAGTCGACGCCGAAGAGCACAGGACGTTTCTGGTTCGCGGTGTGACCGGTAGCGGCAAGACGGAGGTTTACATCCGCGCGATTCAGCAGGTGGTGGAATACGGCCGCCAGGCGATCGTCCTGGTTCCCGAAATCAGCCTTACTCCGCAAACCCGTCGCCGGTTTCGGGCTCGGTTCGACCGGGTCGCGGTGCTGCATTCGCACTTGACCAGCGCGCAGCGGGCGTGGCACTGGAAACAGATTGCCCAGGGCAATGTTCAGGTCGTGATTGGGGCTCGAAGTGCGGTGTTCGCGCCGACGCCAAGGCTGGGATTGATCGTCCTGGATGAAGAGCACGATGGTTCTTTCAAGCAGGACAACACGCCGCGGTATCATGCTCGGGAAGTGGCGCAGTGGCGAGCCGGCAGCGAGAAAGTTCCCTTGCTGTTGGGAAGTGCCACGCCGTCGCTGGAATCCTGGCATCGGGCCCACAACGGCCAATATGATTTGCTTTCGCTGAAAAAGCGTGTACTGGATTTGCCTTTGCCGGACGTGGCGACGATCGATTTGCGTGATGACTTTGGCGGCAAGAAACGATTCAGCCCGATCAGCCAGAAGCTTCGCAGCGAAATGAATGCAGCGCTGGCGGACGGTGGGCAAGTCATCCTGTTGCTGAACCGGCGTGGCTTTTCGACGCGGATCCAGTGTCCGGCTTGTGGCAAAGTCGAATACTGTCCGGACTGTTCGATTCCGCTGACGCATCACGCAGCGGGCAACAAAGCGGTTTGTCATTATTGCAACTACGAGGTTCCGGAGATTCGCAAGTGCAGCGACTGCGGCAATACAGCGGTGCGGTTTTCGGGGCTTGGTACGCAGCGTTTGGAGGTGGAAGTCGCCAAGCTGTTTCCCCAGGTACCGATCATGCGGATGGATACCGACACGATGCGGAAGCCGGGCAGCCATGAGAAGGCTTTGTCTCAATTCCGCGAGGGCGAAACAAAGATCCTGCTGGGGACGCAGATGATTGCCAAGGGGTTGGACTTTCCGAACGTGACGCTGGTCGGGGTGGTGAATGCGGACACGAGTTTGCATTTGCCGGATTTCCGGAGTGCCGAACGAACGTTTGGCTTGGTGACTCAGGTGGCAGGTCGCACGGGGCGCGGCGAGCGTGGGGGGCGTGTTCTGGTGCAGACTTTCAGTCCGGACAATCCGGCGATCGTGTGCGCGACGCGGCATGATTACGTGGCCTTCGCGGAGGGTGAGCTTCCCGGTCGGGCGGAGTTTCACTATCCGCCGTTTGGGCAGCAGGCGCGGATTGTGGTTCGCAGCGTGGTCCAAGCGAAAGCCGAGCAGATGGCGGACCACATCGCCGAGTGTTTGCTTGCCGCGACCGATGAGCTTGGTTTGCAGTTAAGTTTGCTGGGGCCTTCGGTGGCGCCGCTGGAAAAGCTACGTGGCAACTATCGCTACCACATGTTGCTGGGCGCGGTGGAGGACCGTGCGATTCAGCAGGTGGTGACCCGCGCGAGAAAGTCGATCAAGGAAATCGATGATGTGCAGTGGATCGTGGATGTGGATCCGTACAACATGATTTAGTAGGGCCGGTTCCTACCGGCCGTTGTTTCGCTTTTTCGTTGTTTTTGGGTAGGGGGTTTAAGAGCTGGGCACGTGAGCGGTTGGACGTTGATTTTTTCGGAAAGCGACATGGAACCCGGCCGGTGGGAACCGGCCCTACTCGCCTACTGAATCGAGGATTTGTGAGAAGTCGGGTTTGGGGCGTGAACTGCGGGCCCAATGCGTGGTTTCGTAGGGCCGGTTCCTACCGGCCGTTGTTTCGCTTTTTCGTTGTTTTTGGGTAGAGGTTTTAAGAGCTGGGCACGTGAGCGGTTGGACGTTGATTTTTTCGGGAGGCGAGATTGAACCCGGCCGGTGGGAACCGGCCCTACTCGCCTACTGAATCGAGGACCTGTGAGAAGTCGGGTTTGGGGCGTGAACCGCAGGCCCAGTCTTCGGGGTAAACGCCCGCTCGGACCCAGCGATGAAAGCTCGATGGGGCCCAATCTTTGGGGCAATCGCACCAACCGTGTTTAACCGGATTGAAGTGGATGTAGTCAAAAAGTGCATCGAATTCATCGTCGTCTTCGATCGTGTGCTCCCAGAACTTTGGTTGCCAAACGCCGCGACGACCTTCCGATTTTCGGCCGGCTGTGATTGTGGTTTCGATCCCTCCGTTGGCGAGCCATCGCTGAGTGAACTGCGTTTTTATCCACTGCCATCGAGCAGAGTAATTCGTATCGCCGCGCGGCAATTCCCAGATTGCATGAAGATGGTCGGGCAGCAGCACGATTGCGAGAATCTTAAATGGATGAGTTGATTGGCTTTCACGGATTACGTTGCCAAGTATCGTCCTGGCGGTCTCTGATGAAAAGATGGGCCGCCGTTGGTCCGCCACAACGGTAAAAAAGAATGTGCCTCCGGGAACATGTGCGCGTCTCCAATTTGGCATCGTTGAGGCCGGTTCCTGCCGGTCGTCCTTGCGGGTTGAGGGAGGAAATTAAATGTCGGGGTTGAAGGTGGGGTAATCAGGAGAGGGCATTGAACCCGGCCGGTGGGAACCGGCCCTACGTGTCTACTGAATCGAGAACCTGTGCGAATTCGGGTTGGGATGCGTGGTTTTGTAGGGCCGGTTCCTACCGGCCGTCGCTTCTTCCTCTCGTTGTTTTTGCGGCGGGGTTTGATTGTTGGGACACGTGTAAAGGTTGAAAGTTTGATTTTGGAGAGGGCATTGAACCCGGCCGGTGGGAACCGGCCCTACGCAGCCCGGCCGGTGGGAACCGGCCCTACATGAGGCCCTGCATGGTTCCGGCGGTTCCTGCGAACTGATCAGTCTCCATGCCCATGTTCTGCATCAGGCTGACGAAGAGTTTCGGCAGGGCGTAGTTTTGTTTTTGGTCAAAGGCCAGGTGCTGTCCGTGATTGAAGCCGCCGCCGGCAAGCAGAACAGGCATGTTCTTGTTGCTGTGATTGGAGGCGTTGCCTAGGTTGCTGGTCAGCAGAACCGCCGTGTGATCAAGCAGGCTTTCGCCGCCTTCGTCGATTTTGTCCAGGTCACGCAGGAAGTTGCCCCACGAAGTGATGATCGACTGCTCAATCAGAGCGAGTTGTTCGAGCTTGTTTTCGTCGCGACCATGGTGGCTGAGCGAGTGGTAGGCTTCTTTGACGCCCTGAATCGGCAGCACGCCGCCGGAGGTGCCAAGGTTGTAGGAGATGAAGCGGGTCGAATCGGTTTGTAGCGCTAGGCGAATCATGTCCGACATCAAACGTTGGCGGCCGACAAAGTCATTTCTGTTGGCGATGTCGACCGGTTTTTTGGCACCGATTTTGGGTTTGGGTTTTCCAGCCCACTCCTGGGAGACGGCCATCCGTTTTTCCAAATCGCGAACGCTGGTGAAGTAGGAGTCGAGTCGTTGCCGGTCGGTCTGGCCGAGTTCGCGTTGAAGCCGTTTGGCGTCTTCCTGAACCAAGTCCATGATGCTGCGGCCTTCGTGGACGAGTTTGGCGTCGCGGGCGCGCTGGCTTTTGGACTTGTTGACGAACATCTGGCGGAACAGTTGCGAAGGCGAATCCTCGGCAGGGATCATGGCTCCGTTTTCGGTGTAAGAAGGACTGTTGGAGCCCTTGCTGCTGAGCACCATTGAAGGGAATCGCGTTTCGCCACCGAGGTGCTTTGCCAGATGCTGGTCGATCGAGATGGAGTTGCTGCCGCGTCCGCTGCTGCCGACAGGGTTGGCGGTCAGGATGCAGGCTTCGGCGCGGTGGCCGCCTTTGACCCCCGGATGGGACGAACCGGAGATGATGGTGAACTTGTCACGCAGGTCGTCGATCGGTTTCAGGTACCGGCTGGTTTTGTAGTTTTTGCCCGCGTCGGTGGGGTTGAGATTGGGGCCGTGTATTCCAAGCCCCAAAGTCATGGCGACAAAACGCTTGGGGGCCGCGGTGGAAGTCGCGGCATGGGCCGATCGCATCGCGCCCAGCAATGGCAGGGCCATCGCGACGCCGGCCCCGCGAAGAATCGTGCGGCGCTGAAGTTGCTTTTGAAAGCTGAAGCTTACTTTTTTGTTCATCCGGGGATCCCTACTTGGTTTGAAACAACTTGCTGGCGACTACTTCCTTGATCAGTGTCTTGAGTCCGTAGCCCCGCCTGGCGGCTTTTTCGACACAGGCCTGGATATCGTCGCGGTCGGAGAACTGAATCGTGCCTCCGGTCCCGTAGACGATCAGCTTTTCCGCAAAGCTGCGAGCGAGTTTACTTTGGTCTCTGAGAACCAGTTTTTTGAACTGCGACAGGTCGTCGAACTTTTCGCCATCAGACATTTCAAAGCCTGCGTTGATGACGCGCTTTTTGCTGTTCTTTTTGTTTTTCTTTCCGTAGTGATCTCGCCAGCGTCCCGATGGATCAAAGTTCTCAAGGGCGAATCCCGGCGGGTCAATTTTTCGGTGACACGAAGCGCAGTCTTCGTTGGATTTGTGTTTGGCCAACTGCTCGCGGATTGATTTGGCACCGCGAACGTCGGGTTCAATGGCAGGCACGTTTTCGGGCGGTGGCGGGATGTGCTCGCCAAGGAGTTTCTCGGAAATCCAGACGCCGCGAATAACCGGTGAAGTGTTGTTGCCGTTGGAGGTGACCTTCAGAACCGAACCGTGTGTCAGCAGACCGCCACGTTGCGAGCCCGGTGAAAGGCGAACCTTTTGGAGTTGGTCGCCTTGGACGCTGGAGATGCCGTAGTAGTGTGCCAGACGGCTGTTGAGAAACGTATAGTCCGAATCGATCAGGTGCGACACGCTGATGTCTTTGTCGATCATGTGTTGCAGGAAGGAGTGCGTTTCGTCCAGCATGGATTTTTCGACGATCCGGTCGAAACCCGGATAAAGCCGTTTGTCCGGATCGGTGAAATCGATCTGGTTCATGTCCAGCCACTGGTCGGCAAAATCGACCACGAACTGTCTGCCACGCGGATCCTCGAGCATCCGCTGAACCTGTTTTTTGATGACGGTGGGGTCAGAAAGTTTGCCTTTTGCCGCCAGGCCCCATAGCTCACCGTCCAATCCGCGATTCCACAACAGGTAGCTCATTCGCGACGCGATCGCAAAGTCATCCAGTTGCCCGGGCGTTTCATAGAAGTACATGAAGCGCGGCGAGCACAGGATCGCGCGGTAGCCAACGCGAAGAGCGCTGACAAAATTCCCGGTATCCTCGTAGCGCTGTCCGGCGATCTTCAGGTAGGGAAGGATGGCTTCTTTTTCGATCGGCCGGCGGAATGCTTTTTTGGCGAAACGGTAGAGAAGGCTTTTCAGGCTCTTGTAGGGATCATCGGGTTTGACTTTACCACTGGAGCTGCTCCCAAAACGAACCTTTTCTTTGGCGAACAAGAGGTCGCGAACGGCGTCGTTGTCCAAGCCGGGTTCAATTCGCTGCATGCTGATGGATTTGATCGCCACGCCAGGAACATTGGCTGCTGCCCCAACGCCTGCAGGGGCGGTGCCTTTTTTGTAGAAGACCCGTTTCAAAGTGGCGTCGCCGGGCCGAATCTCCAGCATGTCGCCTTCGGTTAGCCACGCGTCGACAGTGATTTCCTTGAACCCCTTTTGAGCTTCGAAGCTTCCAATCCATGTCATCAGAGGCGCACTGGCGATGCATTTGCCCGAGCGGATAGTACACCAGACTCCGTTTCGACCTTCCGGGATCTTGAGGGCTTTGGCATTGATGGTGAATCGATACCAACCATCGATCGGCGCGGAGGTTTCAGGAAGGCGTCCGTGAAACACTAATCGCGAATTCCAGGTAACCGCCAGCTTGTTGACAAGTTCCGGTTGGCGGCTGTAACCCTTTTTCTTTTCCCGCGCGAGCTTCTTTGCCGAGAGCCTTTTGCGTCCCGGATTGCTGGAGGTGAAGGCGCGTTTGAAAGCGTTGTCCAGAGCCCGATCGACGACGTTGACATGGGTGTTGAGCTGAAAGTGCGACATCGACTGGCCGGATGCCACCGTGGTGAATCCGCCGGTGCGGGGCTCTTCGGGCATTTGGCTGGCCAGCGGAATGTTGATGCCCAGCAAATCATGAAGCGTTCGTTCGAGTTGAAGATTCGTCAGCCTGCGGGCTCCAACACGACCAAACCTTTTGGCTTGCTTGTCCTGAACGCTGCCAATCCAGTTGCCGGTTTGTTCCAAAAAGGCCTGTTGATCGTCGGTGTCGAGGTCTGCCTCATTTGGCGGTGGCATCTCGCCATCACGGACGCGATCGAAAATCCGGGCCCACTTGTGGGCGTTGGCCCGGGTCAGTTCATCGGAGAGCTGCTCCAAGTCCAGGCCGGCGTCGGCTGAGTCTCCGGTGTGGCAGTCGTAGCAATTATCTTCTAGAAAACCCCGGGTGCTGGCCGGGGCGTTTTCGAATTCTGTGGTCTGTCCGCAGGCGGCACCGACAAACGCAATCCACGTCAGCGGCGCGATAGTCGTTGTAAAAAAAATTCCACGCATAGATACTCAATCGTCAGTCAGAAACGCAGTCTTTTGGCCAATCAGGCGACAGGTTGATATACCCTAGCCAAACACGTTTAGTGGTCAACCGCAGCCATTATTCACGAGATTACAGGGAAATACGGGATTCTGTGCCGTTATCCACCGACAAAGCCGCAATTACAGGCTCGCGAACCGATGTTCCGACAGATTGTCAGAGTCCCTATACTCAGCGGCTTGGAAACGCAATTTGTGCCTGCGGCCAAAACTCAACTGAAAGACCCCAACTCATGACAAGCGTCCGGTTACCCGACGGCAGCGTAAAAGAATTCGACAAACAGGTGACAGTCAAAGACGTCGCCAAAAGCATCGGCAGCCGGCTCGCCAAAGCCGCACTCTGGGCCGAAGTTAATGATCAACCGGTGAAATTGGATTACGAAATCCCCGCCGGTGAAGTCGATCTCAAAATCGTCACCAAAACAAGTGAACAAGCCCTGCCGACACTGCGTCACAGTTGTGCTCACGTGATGGCTCGCGCGGTGATGCGGATCCGCGACAACGTGCAGTTGGCTTTTGGTCCGGCGATCGACAACGGATTTTACTACGACATCATGTGCGACCCGCCGCTGTCGGAAGAGGATTTTCCGGCAATCGAAGCCGAGATGCAGAACATCATTGAACTTGATGAGCCCTTTGAGCGAATCGTTCGTGACCGCGAATCGGCCGTCAAAATTTGTCAGGACATGAAACAGGAATTTAAAGTCGAACATGTCACTCAGGGCCTGGCCGAAGATGAAACGCTCAGCTTTTACCAGCAAGGCGAATTTCTGGATCTGTGCCGGGGTCCACACGTGCCGACTCCAAAATCGATTGGCGCCTTCAAGATCATGTCGATCGCTGGGGCTTACTGGAAAGGCGACCAGAGTCGTGAGCAACTTCAGCGGCTTTATGCGACTGCCTTCTTCAAGCAAAAGGAGCTGGACGAACATCTGACCGCACTCGAAGAAGCCAAAAAACGCGACCACCGTGTGCTCGGTCGCAAGCTGGGGCTGTTTCACATCGATGAAATGGTTGGCCAGGGGTTGATCCTCTGGACGCCCAAAGGTGCCTTTGTCCGTCAACAGTTGCAGGATTTCATTTCGTCTCACTTGCGACGCCAGGGTTACGATCAGGTCTTTACGCCGCACATCGGCAAACTGGACCTTTACAAAACAAGCGGTCACTTTCCCTATTACCAGGAAAGCCAGTACCCTGCCCTGCTCGATCGCGAGCACATGGCAAAGCTGGCCAGTGAAGGCTGCACTTGCGGTGAGCTTTCCAACAAAATGGAAAGCGGCGAAATCGAAGGCTACTTGCTCAAGCCGATGAACTGCCCGCATCATGTGAAGATCTACGATTCGCAGCAGCGCAGTTATCGCGATCTGCCGATTCGTCTGGCCGAGTTTGGAACCGTGTACCGCTACGAGCAATCCGGCGAGATCGGTGGGCTGACTCGCGTGCGTGGTTTCACTCAGGATGACGCGCACCTGTTTGTGACTCAGGAGCAGTTGGCCGACGAAGTCGCGGGCTGTCTGGATCTGGTAAAGATCGTTTTTGAAACCATGGGCATGTCGGACTACTCGGTGCGCGTTGGTTTGCGAGATCCGGATTCCACCAAGTACGTCGGCGATCCGAAAAACTGGGATCTCGCAGAAGCCGCCTGCCGCCAGGCCGCCAATTCGCTTGGCAGGCCCATCAAGGAGGAACCGGGTGAAGCCGCCTTTTATGGACCCAAGATTGACTTTGTGGTTAAAGACTGCATCGGTCGCCACTGGCAGCTTGGAACTGTCCAGGTGGACTACAACTTGCCGATCCGCTTTGACTTGAACTACACCGGTGCCGACAACCAGCAGCATCGGCCTGTGATGATTCACCGGGCTCCGTTTGGATCGATGGAAAGATTTATCGGCGTGCTGATTGAGCACTTTGCCGGAACGTTCCCGTTGTGGTTGGCTCCCGAGCAGGCTCGAATTCTCACCGTCAGCAACAAAGCCGAGCCTTACGCCCGCGAAGTCCAAGAGCAGATGATTTCTGCCGGTTTGCGAATCACGGGCGATTATCGTTCAGAAAAGCTGGGATCCAAGATTCGTGACGGTCGACACGAGTTGTTGCCTTACCTGTTTATTATCGGTCCAAGAGACGCAGAACAGGGAACGGTTTCAATTCGCGATCGCTACAAAGGGGACTTGGGAGCCATCCCGGTCGCCAAAGCCATCTCGATGATGACCGATGAAGTCGCCAGCAAGGTGGTGCGAGAATACGAAGAACAGGCCTGATAACTCGACAATCCGCAGCGTTTGTCCCGATCAAACGGTGGCTTGTTTTGCCTTGTAGAGATGATCGGGTACACTAATAATACGTTAATTCGCCCGCTGTCCACGTGTTTGTGGGGAGCCTTCAAATCCAGTTATGAGGAACCAGAAATCGCCAAAAAGCAGCAGAACCGGGTCAATGATCAGATCCGAATTACCCCGATCCGGGTCATCGACCAGGACGGAACCCAGTTAGGAGTTATTCCCACAGAAGAAGCACTTAAGAAAGCCAGAGACCAGAGACTTGATCTGGTTGAAGTCGCTCCTGAGGCCAAGCCTCCGGTGTGTCGGATTATGGACTTTGGAAAGTTCAAGTACGACAAAAGCAAAAAGTCGTCGCGGAATAAGTCACACCAAACCAAACTGAAAGAGATTCGTGTTCGTCCCAAAACGGGTAAGCACGATATCGACTTCAAAGTCAAAAAAGCCATTGGCTTTCTCGAACACAACGACAAAGTACAGGTCACCGTTTTGTTTCGCGGCCGCGAGATGGCTCACATCGAAGAAGGTCGCAAAGTCATGGAAGGGATCATTGCCAAGCTCCAGGAGCATGGCAAAATTGAAAGCAACCCTTCCCAGCA
Organism: uncultured Pirellulaceae bacterium; assembly: GCA_937928555.1. GTDB lineage: Bacteria > Planctomycetota > Planctomycetia > Pirellulales > Pirellulaceae > Mariniblastus. The sequence continues at coordinate 2,343 of CALFWR010000018.1, read as the reverse complement.
GTCGCGGAAAATGATTTGCACGATTGCTCCTCTGAAATAGCTTTCGTGTTACCGATTTAAAAATAAAAAACGCCGCGTCAATTGACGCGGCGTTTTTTTCAGTAAATCATCCAGTAGCTGAAAACCACAGCAATCGTTTGATCGCATCAGAGGCGCGGACCACTGTCTCAACTGATTCTGATGCCCACGCCTCGTGAATAATCCGGGGTCAGGATGTCCTGACTCTAGAAGCTCGTCTCGATTCCGTAGTAGGCACCGCCAAGAAGCAGGCTACCGTTGGAGTTTGCGTTGCCAAGTGCTTCGGCATCGAGGAAGTCGTGCGGGATCTGGTCATCCGCAAGGGCAACTCCGGCGACACCCAAGGCTCGGTAGCCGATTCTGAAGCGGGTTCTGTTTGAGACGTGCAACAGCACCCCCAAATCAACTTCGCCAAGAAATGCGATGTCGTCCTTGCTGTCGCCAACGTCAAATGCACGTCCCAGTGCAGGACCGCCGTTGATCTGAACCGGATCGTTGAACGAATCAACCAGGTCCTGATGGGTTTCAATATCATTGTTGAAGACGCCGCCTTTGACCGATCCGAACAAACGAACGCGATTGGTCAGGCAGATCTCGCTGCGACCACCAGCTTGAAGACCGACCAGGGTGTTCTCTGCTGCCAGGGTGTAGGCAAAGTCTTCAGGGTACTGAGGGAAGGCCGCGGTGTCGGATTCCGAAAGGTACTGAAGCTGCTCGTCGAACTGGAACCAGCGGACGCCACCAAAGAGTTCATAAAACCCGGTGCGGCCCCGTTTGGTACAGAACTGTCCGCCATTGCGAAGCAAATTCAGTTCCAAGTTGTTGATGTCGGTATCGCGAACCACCGTCTGGGAAAGCGAGTCGGTGTAAATGGTGGCCACATCGACACCCGTCGGGGCGTGAAGAAGATCCTGAAATCCTCTGATGTCGGTCGTTGGTTGGTTGGTCAGGCCTTTCGTAGACCCGGTGTTGAATGCCCAGTAGATGGCTTCGAAACCCGAACCGTTGTGCTTTCGCACGCCAAGGTTGATTCCGTAGCCGTCAAGAGTCCCATGGTCTGCGTCTGTGGTACGCAATGCGTCGCCTCTGTTGTTGGTCGCGAGCCGTCTGGAATCTTCATAGTCGCGTTCCCAGGCAAGTCCAAACAGGCCAAGGGTGTAATTGTTTTTCGGACGGCTACGAAACACATTGGTGTTGGCAACGACCGGTGATGAGTAGACAGGAGCTGAAAGCACAGGCGATACGCCGCCGACCACGCCGCTGTAGATCGATTGTCCGCCCGCCGAAATGGGTCCGCTGCCAATGTGCCCACCGGAAAATGGTATCGCTCCGGATGTGGCGACTGGTGCGGCACCGAAGTTCGGCTGCGCGCCCGTTGCACAACCGACACACCCCGATCCAGTGGCCATCGGTGCTGATGGCAAGGCGCCGTTGAACCCTGTTGGTGGTGGCGGAGACGCCTGCTGTAGCATCGGTTGCTGCGGCAGTGCGCCGGTGGTGCCTGATCCGTAGCCGGCTTGGGGCAGAGGTGCACCTGTGGTTCCCGAACCGTAACCGGTTTGCCCCGGCATTGGGGCAGCTGTTGTACCCGATCCGAAACCTGCCTGTGGCAGCGGTGCACCAGTCGTTGCCGAGCCGTAACCAGTTTGTGGCGGCAGCGGTGCGCCGGTGGTTCCTGATCCGTAGCCGGCTTGAGAGAGGATGGACTGATACGAGCCAATCTCAGATGGCTGGCTCCAATCCGACTGGCCGTGTGCAACTCCACCAGTGGCAATCGCTGCGATCAGTGCAAGCGATGTCTTGCAAAATCGGCTCATCGCCAGGGACTTCTTCCAAATCCGTTTCATTTTCAGGGCTCCTTCTGGATCGCATCTCTATGCGATTTGATTTCTTTGGAGACGATAAACTGTCCTCCAAACATTACGCACAAGCGTCATCGTCAACAGAAGTGATACATTCGGAGCCTGATTGTCGTTGAAACTGGAAAATCCGGACCCACTGCCAGAGCAACTGTAATAACCGGCAAACTTTACCAGGGCTTCCCAGTTTGGATACCGGATTATTCACGACGACGGGCGTTGATTCTACGTCTGGCCAGCAGAAGCAAGGGAAACGCTGAATTTCAACAAGAAATGTGAATCATCTGGTAGATGAAAGCCACAGCGATCGTTTCATCGCACCAGCGTCGCGGATCACTGTCGAAACTGATTCTGACGCCCACGCCTCGTGAATAATCCGGGGTCAGTTGAGCCCAGTCGGACGTCAGGCCGCAGGTCGGTAACGGGGTTACCGATAGGGAAACAAGACCTCCGCAGAGGGACCCGG
>CALFWR010000017.1 GCA_937928555.1 uncultured Pirellulaceae bacterium | reverse complement strand
CGTAACAAACCAGTAGTGGGATTTGCCAGAATTCCTGATGGGAGTTGATCCCGGATTATTCACGACGACGGGCGTTGATCCTACGTCTGGCCAACATCAGCAAGGGAAAAACTGAATTTCAACAAGAAATGTAAATCATCCAGTAGATGAAAACCACAGCGATCGTTTCATCGCATCAGAGTCGCGGATCACTGTCGCAACTGATTCTGACGCCCACGCCTCGCGAATAATCCGGGTTGATGGGAGGCAGAGTGAATTCTTGCGAATCTCACTTCATTCATTGTCGTTGGCTTTTTCAACGCAAGAAAGCCGCAGTGGGCTCGAATCACTGAATGTCGCTCTCCTGTGTTCACTTTTACGACTTCCATCCGCCAATGTTGCTCGCCAAAGACCTTGTCAAGAAGTATGGAAAGCTAACTGCTGTCGACGGCGTCTCGCTGGGCATCGCCAAAGGCGAAACGTTTGGGCTGCTTGGGCCCAACGGTGCTGGCAAAACCACCACGATTTCGATGCTGGTCGGTTTGCTTTCGCCAGACAGCGGCAGCGTCGAAATCGGTTCGGGCGATCAAGGGACGGGCTCGCCAGACGACTCGGGCTTGCGGCGGCTGATTGGCGTCGCGCCGCAATCTCTTTCGCTTTACGAAGAACTCACGGCCAAAGAAAACCTTCAGTTCTTTGCAAAGCTTTATGGAATCTCGGGTAAACAACTCAGAGAGCGGACGGAATGGGCGTTGGAGTTTTCCAAACTGGAGGACCGGCAAAACGCTCGCGTCGATACGTTTTCCGGTGGGATGAAGCGGCGGCTGAACATTGCGGTGGCGCTGATTCACGAGCCAGAGATCCTGTTGCTGGATGAGCCCACCGTGGGTGTCGATCCGCAGTCGCGGAATCATATTTTCGAGAGGATTGAGGAGCTTCAGGCGAAAGGGATGAGCATCCTGTACACGACGCACTATATGGAAGAAGCCCAGCGTTTATGTGACCGGGTGGGCATCATGGACAAAGGAAAGATCCTTGCTTTGGATTCCGTCGATGGGTTAATTTCAAAGTACGGCGGCAAATCGGTGGTGTCTGCCAAGGTCGATCCACAAACCGATCCGCGACTGTTGCCTTGCCAATTGGAAGGGGGCTCGATTCGCTTTGAGTCCGATCGCCCGCTGGACGACATGACGGCGCTGCGTGACAAGGGCGTTCGATTCGAAACGATGCAGGTGACAAAGTCGGACCTTGAGTCTGTTTTTCTTGAATTGACCGGACGAAGTTTACGAGACTAACATGAATCAGATATTCGCTTTGGCGACCAAGGACCTGAAGATTCTTTTTCGAGACAAGCTGGGGGCGTTTTTCGTTATCGGATTTCCGATCCTGATGGGATTGTTTTTCGGTTTGATGATGGGCAACGTGAGTTCTTCCAACGGGTCGTCGAAAATGAAAGTTGCCATCGTGGACAATGATCGTTCCGGGATGTCGCAGAAGTTAATTGACTCGCTGAGGGCCAACGAAAATATTGAACTCTTTGAGGCACAGACGGAAACGGCCCAAGAGAAAATCCGCAAGGGATCCGCTGTTGGAATGATTCAACTGGAAAAGGGTTTCGGCGAAAACGTCGGTGTGTTCTGGGGAACTCCGCCGGAGATAAAAGTCGGCCTGGACCCGTCGCGCGGCGCCGAATCGGCCATGATTCAGGGCTACATTATGCAGTCGGTAGGCGAGATGGCGGGCAGTCGTTTTGCGAATCCGTCCAGCTTCAAGCCCGCGATCAATCGCGCCCGTGACCAGGCCAGCGCCGATGAAGGGCTTGATCCGGTAAATCGCACACTGCTGTTGGGATTTCTCGGTAGCGTTGATTCGATGATGAGTGCGGTAGAAAACTTGCAGGAAAGTCAAATCGGCGCCGATTCGAAACGGGTTTCTCTTGGCGGCGTTTTCAAATTTGCCAACATTCAGGAAATTGATATCACTAGGAAGGTTGATCCGAAAAGCAAAGATGGGCAACTGCAAAAATTGCGATCCAAGTGGGACATCAGTTTTCCCCAGGCGATGACCTGGGGCATCCTTGGCTGCGTGGCCGGGTTTTCACTTTCGATGGTCCGGGAAAAGAACAACGGCACGATGACCCGGTTGCAGGCTTCGCCGCTTTCGATGTTTCAGATTCTTTCCGGCAAAGCGATGGCGTGTTTTCTTGCGGTGCTGATGGTGATCGCTGCGATGACCGGTTTGGGTGTGATACTTGGGATGCGGCCGGGAAACTACATTCACTTGATCGTGGCCTCGCTGTGTATCGCGTTTTGTTTTGTTGGCATCATGATGACGCTGAGTGTTGTGGGGAAGACCGAACAGTCGGTCAGCGGAATTGGCTGGATCGCGAACATGATCATGGCGATGCTTGGCGGTGGCATGATCCCGGTGATGTTTATGCCGGGCTTCATCCAGCAGTTCAGCGTAATCAGTCCGATTAAGTGGTCGATCCTTGCGATTGAGGGAGCTGTTTGGCGCGGGTTTTCGTTTTCGGAAATGCTGATGCCCTGTTCGATTCTTGTCGGCGTCGGGTGTGTTGGCGTGGTGGTCGGATCGGTGATTCTAACGCGTGGCAACAGGTAGTGACGTGCGGCAGCGTCGCAGACGAATGTCATAAACAAGTGACAGGATCCGGGACTTATCGTGTCCGTGGTTTTCGCTACAATGCCGCCGTCAATCCAGCGAACTTCTTTGGCTAAATCGATGTCCCAACCAAAATACAAACGTATCCTTCTCAAGCTTTCCGGTGAGAGCTTTTCCCGGTCCGGCGAGCGCGGGATCAGCATGGAAGAAGTCGCCCACATTTCCGGGCAGGTAATCGAAGCCCAAAAGCTGGGCTGTCAGATTGCGGTGGTCATCGGCGGCGGCAACATTTTGCGTGGAAGTCGATTCAAGGCCAACAATGAAGTCATCCAGGAGGCGACTGCGCATTATATGGGCATGCTGGCCACGTGTATCAACGGGCTGGCGTTGCAGGATGCGTTCGAGTCGCAGGGCTGTGAAACGCGCTTGATGAGTGCCATCAAGATGGATGGCATTTGCGAGCCGTATCTTCGTCGTCGCGCGACACGGCATCTTGAAAAAGGTCGTGTTGTGATTCTGGCGGCGGGGACCGGTGGACCTTTTGTGACCACCGACACCGCAGCGGCGCTTCGCAGCATGGAGTTGGCCTGCGATATTCTGATGAAGGCCACACGCGTGGATGGCATTTACAGCGAGGATCCGGAAAAGAATCCTCATGCGGTGCTTTATTCCGAATTGAGCTTCCAGACTGCGGTGGAAAAGAATCTGCGAGTGATGGATTCGACAGCACTGTCACACTGCATGGAGCACAGCATGCCGCTGATGGTGTTTAACTTTCGTAAGGACGGTAACATCATCAGAGCCGTCAACGGCGACAAGGTTGGTACGTTCGTGTCCAACGATGTGAAAGAGACCATTTAGCAGTGCCGGGGCAGTTCGTTGTTCGGCTGTTTGTTGTTCGTAGCTTGACTTTCTCGAGCTGTGATTTTTTCGATCCCCCTCCATCCGGGAGTGTCGGCGGCTGACCGCCGGGAAGGGTTACGCGGCTGACATTGCCAAAGGGCGAACATTGCCAAAGGGCGAACATAGCCAAAGGGCGAATATTGGCATTGCGGTGGACAAAATCCACATTTGGTGACGCGAGGCGTCAGCGAGGCAGGCCATTGCACTGGTTAAATTCCTTCCTAACGCGGCGGGTTTGCTCCTTTATGCACGCAGTAATAGGAGGGAACTTGGTTCGTGACAAATCCTTAAGAAGACAGTCCTGGACCGTGAACAGACTTTCTTCAAAGGCGTTCAGCTGATGGTGGATGTCGCACTTCGGCTACTTTCGGCGTCTATTCGAATTGGCCTGACAAGCTCCAATGGAATACAATGTGGACAGATGGAGGAGCAGAATGATGTTTAGATTTTTTGCGTTGCTGACATTTGCGAGCCTGCTGTTTGTGTTTCCGCAGACGTTGCCGGGTCAGACCGAAGAGGTTGAGTACGCCGAGGAACTGGAAAAGCTCCAGTTGCAGTTGGATTCGGCGAGCATTCCCGAGCGTGATGAGGCGGAAAAGAAGATCATCGGGTTGGGGGTCGGAGTGCTGGACTACCTCGAAGGTCCGTCCAAGAACTACACGACCGACCGAAACACGCGGCTCAAGAAAATTCGCAAGGCCCTCGAAAGCCTCGCCGTCAAAGCGGTTGTTTCGCCGACTAAAATTACGCTCTCCGGGGAGATGACGGTCAAGGAAGCGTTTATGGAAATTGAAGTCCAGTCTGGCAACCGCATTGGTGTTGCTGAAGGGACGGACGAAGGACTTTTGGCAAAGAAAGTCACGCTGGACCTCAAGGAGAGTTCGTTCTGGGAATCCGCCAATCAAATTTGCGACAAAGCTAACCTGCAACTGACGACTTACGGCGGCGAACCCGGTCAGTTGACGGTCGCTGGGATTCGCATGGGACCCGAGGACATCGATCAGGCGAGCGACAAAAGACTACCGCACGGTGAATCAGGAATTTTCTCGGTGACGGTGACGAGTATTTCTTCGGCAAAGAATTTCTCCAACCCGGAACTGGATTACACGCAAGTGGACTTCATCATTTCGTGGGAACCCAGGCTGGAACCGATCTCGATCGAGTTGAAGAGAGATACCGTAAAAATTACTGATGAAAACGGTAAACCCATTGAGTTGCCTGACAAGACCGGCGTCCTTTCGGCGATCATCTCTCCGGGCTCCAATTACGTGGAGATGTCATTGACGTTGCCGCGGCTTGGCCGGGACGTGCGTGCCATTGGCTCTATCGCCGCGGAGCTTGAGTGTATGTTGCCTGGCCGCCGTGAAAAGTTCCGCTTCGATGATCTGGGTGAAATTGAAGGTGAGCCTTCGGTCGCCAAGGCCGGCCTGGTGGTTTCCTATTTGGGAATCGAACAGAACGAAGACCTGTTTGGTGTCAACATTCGCGTTTCGATGGAAGATGAGAACGAGGAATTGGAATCGCACCTGGAGTACCTTTACGACAACCCAATTTACATCGTCGACGATGTGGGGCAGAAGGAAAGTTCGATTGGTCGCCAAGGGGGTGACTATGACGGCAAGGGGCTCGTGTTGCAGTATTTCTTTGCCGAAGACCCTTCGAAAAAGGGTTTGTTGTACGAAAGTCCGGGTGCCATCGTGGAGGTTCCGGCCAAATTTGAAATCAAACAGATTGCGTTGCCGTGATTGGATTTGCTATTGCTCTTTCGTTGCTGTTGGCGATGCCAGTTTATGCGCAGCAAACTGACGATGTCGGCGAAGTGTTGGCGTACGTTGGAGACGTTTCGATCAGCCGAGGTCAGGTAATCAGGTTGCTTGGCGAGTCGACCCGGCAGCTTCCGATAGCGCGCGAATTGCGGCAGTTGGGGGAGGCACCGGAGTTTAATTCGAAGCAGATTGATGCAGCGTTGCAGCAATGTATCGACCGTGAAATTGTGCTCCAGCATCTGCAAAGCGGTGACTTCAAGACCGGGCCCGGCGAGATTGGGCTTCAGTTGGAATCGTTCAGGAACCGCTTGAAGGAAATCGAAGAAACCCTGGAAGACTCGTTGGCAAAGGCGGGTATCAGCGAGTCCGAATTCCAACGCGAAATTCAGTGGCAAAATTCGTGGCGAAAGTTCGTCCGCAGCCAGATCACCGAAAGTTCCTTGCGGGCGGCGTTTGAAACCAACCGCCAACAGTACGACGGCACCCGCCGGCGCGTCGCACAAATTCTCTGGAAGAGCAGCGATGAAAAGACGCTTGCGTTGGCTTCGAAGGTTCGTAAGGATTTGGTCGACGGCAAGCTAAGCTGGACCAAAGCGGTGGCTGATAACTCACAGGCGGCTTCGGCGAAAAACGACGGCGACCTCGCGTGGATTGGTTTTGATGGACCGATGTCACGACAGTTTACCGACGTCGCGTTTGGGCTTGAAAAGGGTGATTTTTCCAAACCCTTCGTGTCGCAGTTTGGCTTGCACATAGTGCGGTGCAAAGACATCCAACGCGGCGAAAAAACGTTCGACGATGTTGTGGAAAAGATTCGTTTGGACCAGACAAAATTGCTTTTTCAAACGACAGCGGCAAAGTACCGTAAACAGAGTGATGTGAAGTTGGAGCGGCCCGATGCGAAGTAGCGGGGCTTGAGCAGCGATTGGGACAAGTTCGTTGCTGCTGTTGACGGCTGAATCGTTGCGGCCGGGGTTATACTTTGGGTAAACGGCCTTTTCGTTCATTTCTCGCTGCGGCGGCCATGTCTTCTTCTCACTTCAATTCCGAATATCCTTCTGTCGATCACCTGATCGCACGTGCCAAAAAACGTGTGCCCGGATTCGCGTTTGACTACCTTCACAACGGTTGTTTTTCGAACGTCAACCTGCAGCGAAACACCGCCGACATTCGCGAAGTTCAGCTCAAGCCATGGTACCTTGGCGAGTACCCCGGTGCCGATCTGACGACGGAGCTTTTTGGGAACGTTTACGATGCGCCTATCGGGATGGCGCCCATTGGGCTGCAGGGTTTGATTTGGCCAAAGTCCTGCGAGTACCTGGCCAGAGCATGCCGCGATCACAAGTTGCCTTTTGTGCTTTCGACTGTTGGAACAGCGGACATTGAAACGATCGCGGAAATCACTGGCGGCGATTTCTGGTTTCAGCTTTACCATCCCGCCGAAGAAGACTTGAGAGACAAACTGCTTGATCGGGCGTGGGGTTCGGGATGCAGGACGCTGGTGATCCTGGCGGACACTCCAACATTTGGCTATCGCCCCAAAGAGATTCGCAATGGGCTTTCGATTCCCCCGCAGATGACGATTCGCAATATTTTGCAGATGTGCGGCTGTCCGCGATGGGTACTTCGTCAGCTTATCGCCGGCAAGCCTGAATTCAAGACGCTCAAACTCTATACCCCGCCGGGTTTGAACATGCGACATCTGGGATTGTTCATGAACAAAACGTTTTCCGGTCGTTTGACGCGCAGGCGGATTCAGGAACTGCGCGATCGCTGGAAGGGCAAGCTTGTTGTCAAAGGAATCGTCAATCCAGAAGACGCAGCGGTCTGTCTTGAGTTGGGTGCCGATGGAATCATTGCGTCGAACCATGGCGGACGGCAGCTTGATCGTGGTCAGTCGACAATCGTTCCAATGCGGGAACTGGTTCGCGAATTCAAAGGCAAACTGACGATCATGATGGACAGTGGTATCCGCAACGGTGCCGATGTCGCTGCGACTCTCGCTTGCGGAGCTGATTTTACTTTCCTTGGTCGCACGCCGATGTACGGTGTGTCGGCGCTTGGAGAGTACGGCGGGCATCATGTTTTCGAAATGCTCAAAAAGCAGATCCTGCAAGTGATGGAGCAGGTTGCTTGTGAGCGAGTCACGGAGTTCCCACGGCACCTCGTGCAGCAGCCATAGGAAACAGTCGTTTTCAGGCTTTCCCGAAAGCACAAAAATAATTTGGAGTCCGGTATTTGGCGAGCGTTGCAGGCCCTGATGGTGGGGATGACCGAAACGTGCATCAGCTAACGTACTGCGAGGAAGTGAACTGTGAAAGTCTGCGAGGTGTCCCGGATTTGAGGGCGGATGAATGTTGATTTTTCGACACAACTGTCAGGCTTTGGATTTTGGGGCGGCACGAGACCGGTTCGTGGCATAGATTTTAGATGGCGTCAGAGGCGGTGAACGAGCGATCCTATGACGCGGTAGATTTAAGAGGTATTTGACATGGCAGAGCGAAAAAGAAAAAAACAACCTGGATACCAAACGCTTGAAGCCCGCCGATTACTTGCGGTGTCAGCAAACCTCAATGGCAGCGAGTTGATTTTGACCGGTGATACCGGGGCTAACACGGTAGTGGTTTCGAGGGCGGGAGATCAACTGGTCGTTTCGGGTGATTCCAACCACACATTTAATTTTGACGCGGTTTCGTTAGTTCGCTTTTTTGGCAACGATGGCAATGATACGTTTGAAAATACGACGCTGATCGAAACCGTGGCGGCCGGGCAAAATGGCGACGACACGCTAAGCTCGGTCGGCGTCGCACGGCTTTTGGGCAACGATGGAAACGACATTCTGACCGGTGGTGCACAAGCGGACACGCTCATTGGCGGCCGGGGGATCGACGAGGTGTTTGCTGGTGGCGGTGACGATTTCATTGTCGGCGCTGACGGCAATGATCGGTTGTTTGGCGAGGGTGGCAACGACCGGATCCTTGGCGGCAACGGCAACGACACGCTCAACGGTGGAAGCGGCGACGACACCGTGTTCGGATTCTTTGGTGTCGACAGTATCATTGGTGGCGACGGAGCGGACCGGTTATTTGGCCAGGGTGACGGCGACACGATCAACGGTAGCGGAGGCAACGATGTTGTTCGGGGCAACGACGGGGCTGACACATTGCGTGGCGGCGCGGGCAACGATCGACTTCTTGGTGACATCGGAGACGATACGATTCTTGGCGATGACGGTGCGGACACGATCTTTGGTGGATCAGGTGCTGACATCGCTCGCGGTGGTTCCGGAAATGACCGGGTTTTCGGCAATCAGGGTAACGACGAGCTCTTTGGTGACGCAGGAAACGACACGGTTCGCGGGAACGAAGGAAATGATGAACTCTTTGGCGGCGACAATGCCGACCGCATCGTAGGAGATGACGGCGACGACTACATCGAAGGTGGGCTTGGTGGTGACATTGTGTTTGGCGATGCAGGCCGGGACACGATCGTTGCCGATTTTGGAGACCGGGCAACTGGCGGAGCAGGGGATGATATTCTTCAGCTAAGCGAGCAAGGCGGCGACACGGCTGTTTTTCTTGGCAACGACAGTAACTTTGTTGTGACGCAGCAGGCGGACGTTCTGGTTGTCCGTGATACGACTGGGGCTGAAGGCCTGGATCTTGTGTCGGGCGCTGAAACGTTTGCTTTTGGTGACAGGACGCGGACGGCGGAGGCTCAAGTCACCGAACGCGTTTTTATTCAACCGATTATCGCGTCAAATGATGACGGAAGTTCAACTGCGACTTTCTTTGGAAATGCCGAACAGGAGTTTGACATCAAACGGCGGATCGACGAAATCTACTTGCAAGCCGGCGTGGATGTTGAGTGGCTTGACCCAAACGAGATCAACAGCACATTCATCAACTTTGGCAACGGAGACGGAACGCGAACCAGTAGCGATCTGGAGGCGATTATTAACCAAGGGGATGCCGCTGGCGTGGGCAACGTCGATAGCAACGTTTTGGACTTCTATTTTGTAGATCGCGTTCCTGCATTCGGAGTTCAGGGGACTTCTACGGCAAACGGACTGGCCTTTGTTGGTGGGAACGGAATTGCGATGCATACCGGTGATAACTTGCCCAATTCGGAGAATGGCCGCTCGGTTGCGGCTCGTGTTGCGGCTCATGAAATCGCGCACAACTTGGGGCTGCGTCACGTTGAAGATCCGGTAAATCTGTTGGATGCCGGTGACCAGCTGAACAGCCAGCAAATCGCGGACGTGCTCGATAGTAGATTTACGTGTGGCTGTCCATGCTGTGCGCCCGGCTAAGCCGAAATGATTCACGGCGATGGGAGATTGTTCATGCTGATACGGTATTCATTGACTGAACCGAAAGCCACGCCCATTGCTCGTGAATAATCTGGGCTAAAGAGCCGATTTTCAGCCCGGATTATTCACGACGACGGGCGTTGATTCTACGTCTGGCCAACCGGAGCAAGGGAAAAGCTGAATTTCAACAAGAATCGCGAATCATCCGATAGATGAAAACGACAGCGATCGTTTCATCGCATCAGAGACGCGGATCACTGTCGGAACTGATTCTGACGCCCACGCCTCGTGAATAATCCGGGCTCAAGAGAGAATTTGGCATAAAAAAAGCGCGGATTGACCGCGCCGTGACCGAATTGAGTAGACGGAACCAGACAGGTAGTCCTCTACTCGTCGTCCTTTTTCTTGACCTTCTTCTTCTTTTTCAAAGAAATCTTCTGGACGCGAACCTTGGGCATTCCATAGACGGGATCGCCTTCATTCCAGCGTCCACTTTCGATCAGTTTTTTCAGGCGTTCTGGACGCGTCATCACGTTGCGGTTCTTGACGGAGCCCGCTTTGATTTTAAGACTTTTGTCGATAGTCATGAGATTGGTTTTCCGAGTCAATTGGAGGCGAAATTCTAGGTATCCGACCTCGATTTCTCAATACATTCTTCGCAAATTATCGGCCAAAGATCGATTTTTCCACAGCCGATTGCCGGAAATGGCTGACTTTCAGGCGATGGGAGGCCGGAATAAAATCCGGAAATGAATTCTGCCCGCAAATCTGCCCCTACTGACGATCAGCAACCTGAGCGGCCTGACCCATCGAGCAACGCCATCGGCAGGCAGGAGCAGGTGGCTCTGATGATTGTTTGGGGGCTTATTGTTGCGGGGTGCGGTTGGTGGTTCTTTTCCAGTCGGGGAACCGGCAAGTTGGTCGACATGGACCGGATGCCAAAGCATCCAACCTCTTGGCGTGTTGACTTGAACACGGCTTCGTCTGCCCACTTGAATGCCATCCCCGGGTTTGGCAAAAAGACAACTGATGCGATCATCAGGGATCGGGAAAAAAATGGCCCCTTCCAAACAGTCGAAGATTTATCGCGAGTCCAAGGCATCGGATTGCCAATGGTTGAAAAAGTACGGCCATTTCTTGTGGTCGGAAAAAGCGAAAAAGCGGTCAAAGCAATCAAACCTCGGGCAAAGCATGACGAATGATTTTAAGGGGTTCCCGAAAGAGTTCTTTTCGTTCTACCGAAAGCTTGGAAAAAACAACAACCGGGACTGGTTTAACGAAAACAAGCAGTCCTACTTGGACTACGTCGTCGCGCCGTCGCTGGAATTCATCGAAGCCATGCAGCCCAAATTGAGAAAAGTCTCGCCCTGCTTCATGGCGATCGCCAAACGAAGCCGCGGTTCGCTAATGAGAATTTATCGCGACACAAGGTTTTCGAAAAACAAACAGCCGTATAAGACAAATCTCGGCATCCAGTTCCGTCACGAAATGGGCAAGGATGTTCACGCCCCGGGGTTTTACTTTCATTACTCCGCCAAAGAGACGTTTTTGGGAGCCGGAGTATGGTGCCCGGCAAGCGGCCCGCTCAATCAGATCCGGGCTGGCATCGATGATGATGCGGCGAAATGGAAACGGGTCTCGAGAAGCAAAAAGTTTACGTCGCGATACGAACTGGCAGGTGACAGCCTGAAACGTCCTCCCCGTGGTTACACTAAAGACCACAAGCTGATTGACGACCTGAAGCGCAAAGACCACATTGCCATTACCTCCATGTCCCCCCAGGACCTTGCCACCGCTGACATTGTTGAACTGACGACCGAGCGAATACGTGTCGCGATGCCCTACGTGCGTTTCCTTTGTGATGCGCTTCGATTGCCAAGCTAAACGCTGCCGAGCCAAATCATGCCACCCAGAAACATTCTCATCATTGCCATCGCCGTCGGCGTTTGTCTCCTTTGCTACAAAGCATCGTCGCGGAATCGTTACGCGAATCTGTTTGCCGAATCGATGAACATTGTGGCGGCGCGATCGCTGAAAAAAGTCGAAAGCGAAACGCTGTTCGAGTCGGCGATGAACGGCATGCTCAAGGAACTGGACGATTACTCGCGGTATATCGCCGGGGACAGCTTCAAGAAATTCGACGAATCCCTGCGGGGGCAATTTGGCGGGCTTGGAGTCTACGTCGATTCCGTTCCCGACAAAAGCTCGCTGGTCATTCTGGCGGCGGTACCCGGAACGCCCGCAGCGGAGGCCGGCTTGGTTAGCGGTGACCTGATCGTTGACATTGATGGCGAATCAACACGCGACGTCGGACGGTCCGAGGCCGTCAAAAAGCTCAAGGGCGAAGCCGGACAACCGATCAAACTGGGGATCGAACGCGATGGCGAATCGATGTCCAAAACGCTCACGCGGCGAGCGATTCCCGTCGCCAGTGTTCACGGTGACTTTCGCGATAAAGATTCCAACTGGGTTTTTCGCCTAGAAGACCACCCCCGGATCGGCTACGTCAGGCTTATCAGCTTTGCCGAGCAAACCGACGAGGAACTTTTCGAAGCTCTCAAATCGATCGACGGCAAAGTGGACAGCGTCATCATTGACCTGCGACACAACTCCGGCGGTTTGCTGACCAGTGCGATCCGCGTCTGCGATCTGTTTCTGGGGCCCGACAAGACCATCGTCAGCACCGAAGGCCGCAGCCAATTCAAAAATGAAACCTTCACGTCCTCCCAGCAGATTGCTCTGGATCCCACCACCAAGGTCGTCGTGTTGGTAAATCGTTACTCGGCAAGTGCCAGCGAAATTGTGGCGGGATGCCTGCAGGACCACAAGCGAGCGGTGTTGATCGGGGAGAAATCCTGGGGAAAGGGAACCGTGCAGGACGTCATTCCTGTCCGACCCAAACGAAGCGCCCTCAAGCTCACCATTGCGGGCTACCGCCGCCCCAGCGGGAAACCCATCGATCGCTACGATCCCGAAATCGAATCAAGCGGCGATTGGGGCGTGCGTCCCGATCCGGATAACCGCCTGGTCCTTTCGGAACTGGACGTGATGCGAAACTTTCAACGGCGCGACGTGATGGACATCCGCACCCTGATTCCCGAACAACAGCGTCCCTTCATCATGAAGATTCTCACCGCAACCTCCGACGCTCCACTACCCGAGAACGCCAAAGTCGAAGACCAACCCGCAGTCCTGGAAGTCGAAGCCACCGACCTGATGCAATGGGAAGACAAAGTGCTTCGCAAAGCAATCGAACGGCTCAAGCTCGAACCCGCAACGCGAAAAGCGGCGTAAGTTCCGCGAAGTAACCCGTCCGACTCAATATTCGCCCTTGCAGTTCATCGCCTGAAAAAGTGCAAGCAACTCCAAGCTCCGCGCATAAAAAAAGCCGCGTCGGAACGCGGCTCTCTTGTGTGTTTGGATCGTCAAATCAAACAACCATGTCCTTCAAGCCTTTGAGGGCACGAATTTTGACGACTTTGCGAGCTGGCTTTGGCTTGGCCCAAACCATTTCGCCGGTCACATCTTTTGGCCTTGGAAACTCTGAAAGAGCCGAAATTCGGGCGGGATCAGGTTTCACCCCTTTCTCGGTCAATAACAACCCAGCAAAAGAAATTTCGTTTCCAATCACAAATTTCTTCTTGGACAGGGCAATGTTCAGCTCGCTGCACCTGGCAGCAATGACACGAATTCTCTCGTAGAGCTCAGGCAGGCTACTTCCCCACACTAAGATGTCATCGACAATCTTCTTGGTGAATGGCAGACCATGAATAGCTCAATCAGAATGGCGGCACCATTCGTCTGATGACAAACTCAGACCCATAGGAGCACGCAGGTATCTGTATCTTCCTGATGGAAGAAGGAAAGTTGTCAACTTCGACGATTCTTCATCCAATGCCAATTGAAAATAGCCGTGTATGGCATCCATTTTGGCAAAGAATTTCGTTCCAGCAGGAATAGATCTGACGATATCTGCCACTGAAGGAAACGGATGAACTGGCCGCTTGACGAATTTATTAATCTTAGAATAGTCCGTGACCATTCTGACATTGATTCCATCAGCCTTTGGCACGAAAAATCCCAGAGCACACCAGTCCTGGGGATCGTCCTCTCTGATGATGACCTTGGACTTAACCAAGTCATCTACCGTCTTGTTTGCCGGCCCTTGAAATCTAAGCGGCACCTGCCTGGCTGTAGAAACTCTGAACGGGACAGCATTCTCGGATAGAACTATCCTCATTTTGGGAACATTCATTGGTAAATCGCCCAATTTATCCCTGAAAACATTAGGAAACTCCTTCATAATGTTCATGACTAACTCGTTTCCAACTGCAGCAGAAATTCTAGCGGGAAAGTTCGGTGATATAATTTCAAGTGGTTGTAAATCATGCCAGGCCACTAGCATGCTGTCTCCTCCGAGGTCTGAAGCTATCAGTATAGCCGTCTCGTGCGTAAGTCCATCAAACGTCAGACGTACGTTTGATTCTCCCACGATATTGAG
>CALFWR010000016.1 GCA_937928555.1 uncultured Pirellulaceae bacterium | reverse complement strand
CTGGCCCTGCATTCGTGAAAATTCGTGCGATTCGTGGCTGTCAAATTCCGAGACGGAAAAGAGAAATGGGAACGGGTCGCCGGCAACAACCAAGAAACGGGGACAGCGACGCAATACGATTGAGAAAGATACCAGGTCCAGCTTTGAACCCCGCAAATGAAGTGGATCGGCCGAAGCTAAGTCCCCTTTTCAATCGAAAAGCTGCCACGAATTTCACGAATCGACACGAATAACCTACCGACTGCATGGGTAAAAACTCGCTGAGGCGCAAGTTTACGGGGTTTTTGAGGAGGAAAATTGAGGCAATCGGTGTAAGTTCGGTTCAGACGTGAGTTAACAGCTTTGTTTGCGGTGCATGCTTGGGCGATCTTTGGTATCGAAAGTGCCGAGAAGTACCACCACGGAAACGCATACGTCAGGCTGTTTTTCACGTTATTTGGTGTTTCGCACGCCTATTCTTACCATTGGGCTGCTCAAGCTTGTTTCCTGAAAAAAACGTAGTCAAATCATCGCCTTTTTGCGCCCCAGCGAGACTACACCCGGAATTGCTCGGTAGATCGAAGTTGTCATTCACGGAACTGAACCACGCGGAAATCGTCAGCTTGTTGCCGCTGTGACGGCGATGGTCGTCGCGATGGTGGCGGCGGCAATGGCGGCTTGGACGGCTGCCACGGCTTCGACTGTCGCGCCTGCAGCCAACTGTTTGCCTTCACAAATTTCTTTGATCCTTGCATCATGTTGCTTGAGTTCGACGCTGGCGAAGTTGGCCGAAAGCGCGCCGGACGATTTTGCAAACGCAATCAAAACCGATGTCCGTTGGTCTGATTTCGCGTCGGTTGTAAACATGACCTCTGCCATCCTGCTGCGGATCGCGTCTTCATAGCTGCCGTTGAGTTCCGGGTATCGCCGCCGTGTGAACAGCCACAATACTTTTGATTCATCGAAACTCAAAATTCCGATTTCGCAAAGCTGCATTGCCACGCGATGACACAGTTTTGGGATCTGGGCAATTTGAAAAACCCAGTGTTTCAAATCTCTGGGTGTCTTCGATTCGTTGATCTTTTGCATGGCTTCATCAAGAATCGGGTCACCGCTGCTGCTCGTATTGGTGACGCTAACCGTTTGGCCATCTTCGGGAGAGACTTTAATCAAGCCCTGCAGCAACAATTCGCTGAGTATCGCACCGGCAACACCGTATTGGAACATGTTGCCAGCGAAGTGCCCTTTGGAATCGTCTAATACCAGCAACAATAATTCGTGGTGAAGACAGAGTTGTGGATCAGCCATTATTGTTGTACCGAATTTTAAGAGAAGTGTCCGAATTGTCCTGACTCATTTTATTCAATTCTGCTGCGGATATGTCGAGATTCTGTGCCGTGAGCGATTGCCGAAGAAACGGGGGGTTGGCCACCACCGGGAGGGGCTAGGTGCCGGACGGGCTGCCCGGAATCCTCCAAATTTCCGAAAATCGCGCCGGCAATCCAGCCTCCACTACAGTAAAAATATTTGAGAATCCAGGCAATATTGCGGACTGCCGGGCGAATAGACTCTTCAAAGCAAATTTCTACAAATCCGGAATCAATTGACGTGGTGTGTTGCCCGCTTAAAGTTTGCCGGACTTACATTGACTTCAGGGTTCATCGCATGCGTTTTCGACTTGATTTGATAATTCCAGCAATCTGCTTTCTGCTGACTATCGCCGCGACGGCTTTTGCACAGGAACGCACGTGGACCAGTGATAACGGCAAATTCAAAATTGAAGCAACGTTTGTTGAACAGATTGATGGCAATGTGAAACTGGAAAGGGCCGATAACGGTCGGATCATTAAAGTACCCTTGAGCCGGTTCAGCAAAGTCGATCAGGACTTTCTGAACACACTTTCCGGGGACGGCAGCTCCACAAAACCTGGTAGCTCTACGAAACCTGGTAGCTCGAACCTTGACGTTTCCGGGGTGGCGCAGTGGTCTCAGGATCAATCCTGGGATGAAAACGGGAAAGAGGAACCGCGAGATCTGGAGTTGGTGATCGAGGTAAAGGGTGAATCGGCTGCAACGGCATTGAGCGTTGGGATGTTGAAGTTGAAGGAATGTGAAACTGACAAAGGTTCGATCAAAACCAAAAAAGACAATTTTGCGTTTGAGGATGTTTTCAAAGATTTCATAAAGGTAACAAGAAGTGACAATGATTTCTTCAATAAACACCCCAACGACGGAGTCCGTGTAACGTTGAAGTTTAAGCACCCGAAAAACGTGCCTGCAAAATTCAACGCTGTTAAAGGTGAACTTAAAATCAAAACCGGTGGTCAACGGGAGACGATTGAGATCAGTGGTGTCCGCAAAAAGATTGACCGAAATCTCAAAAACAAAAAATTGAAATCGCTTGGCGTTAAGGCGAGACCGGAACTCTCCGATGGATCAGTGAGCCTCGTCCTGGAAGGCAACCTCGAATCTGTGATTAGCGTTGACCTGTTGAACCCGGCAGGCAATAAACCGGCAGGTTTGGTCGGAACCAGTTCCGGAGGCGGTGGAGACATGTTCAGTTACGGTTTCCAGTTCGAAGAAGAAAATCCCATCCCGGAAAGGCTGATGTTCAGGATTGAGGTGGTGAAAGATCTGGAGGTGCTGACTGTTCCATTGGATTTGCAAAACGTGGAAATTCCTGTAGCTGAATAACGCAAAAATCCTTCTGATGCAGCGGAAGCGACCCATCAAAAAACCCTCCCTGCCATTCGTTACCGAATGAACTAGGGAGGGCTTGTGTTTCTTCGCAAGGCGAAAAGAAAACAAACGGCAGTACTACCTGCCCGTTGCTACTTCAGCCCAGATTATTCACGAGGCGTGGGCGTCAGAATCAGTTGCGACAGTGATCCGCGACGCTGATGCGATGAAACGATCGCTGTGGTTTTCATTTACCGGATGATTCACATTTTTCGATGAAATTCAGCTTTTCCTTACTCCCGTTGGCCAAACGTAGAATCAACGCCCGTCGTCGTGAATAATCCGGGGTCAGAGAGCCGAAGAGCTACTATTCTTCAATGAAGTTATTGACTCCGTCGTCGATAATTTCTGCAGACTGCACCATGTTTCCGCTAATGAAATTTCTACGGGTATCTGGGGCATAGAACACGTTGTCAAACGAGATCTCGTTCCCAACAAACGACGTGTTTCTGGTGTTGGTGAAGATCGCGCCAAGTTCTTCCGCAGCACGATTCGCAGCGATACTGTTGTTCGCAAACGAAGCGCGCCGAACTCCAGTAACCAATAGCCCCAGCCCTAGGTTCGATGCCATATTGTTGCCCTCAACAGCCAGGCGTCGACAGTTGGAAAACAAAAATCCAGTGCGATTTAATCCCGCATTGCAATCTACGACAGCGATGTCGGTTCCTTCAATATCGTACCCGGCGAAGATGTTTTGACCCGCATCACAGTTAATCACGAGCCCGTTACTTCCGTTAAGATCAAAGCCTGAACCGCTGTTACCGGATGCCGTAGCTCCATCCACGAGAAATCCATCAACTCCTTCGAATACGAATCCGTTGCCGAAATTACCACCACTTGTGAGATCCGAGCCAGTATCTGTGTTCAGAATTGACACGTCGCGACTTCCGATACAGCGAATTCCATCACCAAAAACGTCGATAAACTCACAGTTCGAAACAGTCAACCCAACCGCCTCGGAAAGTGCCTCAACTCCAACAATCCCTTCAGTAAACCTGAGGTTACGGATGTTTACCGATGCAGATCTGACTTGGATAGTCGGCAGAGTTTCGTCTGCCGGCAGCAAGCGAGGGCGATCGTTACGTCGTCCGCGAATCGTAATCGGTTTAGTGATATTCAGGTTTACGAACCAGTCGCGGGTATCCAGGATGATAATGCCACCGGGATCAGCGGCCTCCAATGCGGCTTCCGGGGTAGGGTAGTCCTCAGGAACGCGCAGTCTTTGCCGTGTCTGTGCAACCAAAGCTTGCTCGCAACACAGCATCGTTAAAAGAACAAGGCAAATCCAAAAGCCAAATTTCGAGAAAACAGATTTGTTCATAAGTGGTTTCCAATGGGTGGGAAAAAGGAAAGGAGTGTACGTTTCGATCAAAACCGTGGTTGAGGCCGCGAAGTCTATCAATAAGTTTTTGCACGTCAACACTTTTCTTCAGTCAGCGACGATTGAAGGGCGATAACCCAAATGTCCACCCGGATTATTCACGAGGCGTGGGCGTTAGAGTCAGTTACTTAAGTGATCCGCGACTCTGATCCCGGATTATTCACGAGGCGTGGGCGTCAGAATCAGTTGAGACAGTGATCCGCGACTCTGATGCAATGAAACGATCGCTGTGGTTTTCATCTACCAGACGATTTACATTTCTTATTGAAATTCAGCTTTTCCCTTGCTTCCGCTGGCCAGACGTAGAATCAACGCCCGTCGTCGTGAATAATCCGAGGGTCCAACTGAACAAGAAGTTGGCTTCCGGTCCCTTTTTGTAGTGGTCGCAAGCAGACAACGCTACCGAAGATCAAATTTGAGTTCGGCTGAAAAGATCGCCGCAGGATCGGCTCGCTCGATCAGGCATTTGGCCATCGTCTCGATCGTTCGAGTGACTTTCGTTTCGATTACTAGCTCTCCAAAGGAAACCTTGATCGGTTGATCGAGATTGGCCATGTCATCGTTGAGCCGAATGGTGATCGAGTCGAGTCCTTCCGCTTTTTCAAACGAAAAATTCTGACCGTCACGAGTCGCGACGACATGCGTTCCGCCTTTGCGATTCTTTTCGTCGACAGCCAGCCAGTAGAACCGACTGTGCGTTACCCCCGATTGATACCAAACCACTTTTGCAGGCAATGGATCGCGAGTGAAGTTGCTCATCCAGTCCACAGCCACCGCGTCGTCGCGCTGCATCCAGTGCCCGTGCTGCTGGTGAATGACAACCTCATGCGCATAACCGTCGGGGTCTTGCTTCTTGAGATCGGCCAGCCAGTCTTTCCACTGTTGAGCGATTTTGTTGCGATCGTAGGCGGCGTCTTTGCCACCCATGTGGATCGTAAACCCAATGTTCCGCAAACCAAAAGGTTTGGCGTCGTTCGGATGCCCCGCCATCATGGCGACTGCAGCGAGTTGGTCCGCCATCCGCGGAGCAAGTTGATACGCCCCATCGCCGCCGGCTGAATAGCCCATCAGGTAAATTCTGTCAGGGTTGACGTCTTCGAACAGGATGGCGTTTTCGATGATGCGGGCAAACATTGGATCGATATGGTTCTCATGCCAAAGATTCCACGTATCGGTCGGAGCCCGCGGAGCGAGGTAGACGCCTTCGCCTGGTTCGTAGAGCCGAATCTGGTTGTTCCATTGTCGATCGTTAACTCTGGTCGGTGCACTACCGCCACCGTGCATCGAAATAAACAGGCTTCTGCCAAGTTTTGGTTTCTCGCCAAAGACACGGAACTCGAATTTCATGGAATGTTCGCCACGGGTAATGACTTTGTCTTTCCATTCCTGTTGGCGAAGCTGCTTCAATTGCTTCATGCGTGCGGCAGTCATCATCGCCGCCGCTTTTTTGGCCTGGCCACTGGAAAGCGCCGCTTTGGCGAAAGCCTGATCTGCGACCTGCTCCAGAGAGTGGTCCTTCAGAAAGCGTTCCAGTTCCGCGACCGGCTTTGAGGGTTCCGGCTGTGCGGTCTGCGATAGTGAGCGTGGTGGCGAAAGTGAGCTGTGCAGACACACCAACAGAAAAACGATTGCGAATCGATACATGAAAGATGCCTTTTAGCTTTGCTCAAAACCAACAATGGTATTCCCAAATCGTAGTAGCGAATCCGGGCCAAACCAAGGCCTCACAGCACACCAGTTCTGGTCGCTGGAAAGTCATCAACACGGACTACTCAACCCGGATTATTCACGACGACGGGCGTTGATTCTACGTCTGCCAACAGGGTGTAGTCTCGCTGGGGCGCAAAAAGGCGATGATTTGACTACGTTTTTTTCAGGAAACAAGCTTGAGCAGCCCAATGGTAAGGATAGGCGTGCGAAACACCAAACGACGTGAAAAACAGCCTGACGCTAGCGTTTCCGCGGTGGTACTTCTCGGCATTTTCGATACCAAAGATCGTCCAAGCATGCACTGAAAACAAAGCTGTTAACCCACGACTGAACCGAACTTAAACCGAATACCTCAATTTTCCCCCTCAAAACCCCCCGTAAACTTGCGCCTCAGCGAGATTACACCCTGCCAACAGGAGCAAGGGAAAAGCTGAATTTCAACAAGAAATGTGAATCATCCGGTAGATGAAAACCACAGCGATCGTTTCATCGCATCAGAGTCGCGGATCACTGTCTCAACTGATTCTAACGCCCACGCCTCGTGAATAATCCGGGCTCAAGAGGCGTGGGCGCGACGTTCGGTTCAGCCAATGAGCCAATGAGCCAATGAACGTCGTATCAGTCCGAACAAGGTCCATGCTTTGGACTTCACCAACAAGCTGGACCAAAATCTCTGAGGTGATCCAGCGTTGACGTTCATTTCTGCCTAGTCCAAAGCAAATTAACGCCCGTCGTCGCAAATAATTCCCGATCAAGCCAAACTTTCATCGCGATGAAAGATGTTCCGGGACCACGAGAGCTGACTTGCCCCAGCACTGCCACAAAGTCAACCACAAGCCCGACGCTCGTAAGAGACATTTTTTTGGACGACATCCTGCAATTTCAATCAAAATCAATTGATCTATATTGATGCTTTTCATTCAATGCGAACCGACGCCTGTGGTCGTGAATAATTCCGGCTCGTACAGGAACTGGCAGTTTACATGTTCGAATCCGCCATTGCGCTGACCATCCCGTTCGCCGTCATGCTTCTCGTCATCGGAATGACGGAATTGGCGAACACCTACCGGCAGCGTCTTATTCGTAAACGAAACAGACGCACTCCGTTGACGAAGAGCATGCTCCGAGCGCCTGGCGATACGCTACGTAAAGAAATTGATGAACTGGCTGTTGACCAAGGTGCATTCCTTGCTCTGGTCTTCGCGATGCCGTTTATTTTGCTCTCATTCACTCTGCTTCAAATCCTTGTTCTCGATCTGCAGAAAACGACTTGGTATTGGGGTGCATTCATCACTTGCACAATGACCGTAACTGCCTGGTTGCTGAGACGCATATACGCCATCAAGGAAAAAATCCGACGCAAAACGCTTGGCATGGAAGGCGAAATTGCAACTGGTGAAGAACTAAATCAGTTGATGCTTGTCGGTTGTCGTGTGTTTCACGACATCCCATTTGAATACGGAAACATTGACCACATTGTGGTTGGCAGAAGCGGCGTCTTCTCTGTCGAGACAAAGGCCCTTTCAAAAACGAATGAATCCGGATCGCACAAGGCTACCGTTGATTTCACAAAGAACATTGTTCGTTTCTCCAACTGGAACTGGCTTATTCCTTTGGATCAACTTAAAACGAATTCCCGGTGGCTAAGCCAACACTTGACGAAGTCAACCGGCATGCACGTTAGCGTAAACTCGATGCTCGCGTTGCCCGGCTACTACATTGAAAAGCGTATTGGCAAAGGAGATGTGCTTGTCTTCAATCCAACGCGGTCAGAAACATTCTTCGTTAACAGTCGAGTTGTGTTCACCCCTGAACAGGTCCAGCGAATTGCCCATCAAATCGAGCAGCTTTGCAGAAATGTAGAACCTTCGTTTCAACATAATCGACAACCATCGCAAGCCAAACCGGCCCGGTGACCGAAAGGCGCGAAGACATTTCCCACCCGCCAACAACGGCAGATTCGATTCAAACCGAATGATCATACGTGCCACACCGCTCAGTGACGCAACACCAGAACTAAGCTGCTTTTCTGGCAGCGCGTTTGGCGAGTTTGCGCTGGCGGCGACGTTCGGACTTGCTCATCTTCAGAATCGCACCGGAATCATCAACCGACTCGGTCGTCGCAATGGGTTCGGCTGATTCAACTGACCTGGAACTTGATTCCGACGTGGCGTTGGCAGGTGCAGGAGCTGTCTTTTTGGAATCGGTCTTCTTTTTTGCCGATGTCTGCGTGGTGGCTGAAGCGGCCGACGAGCTGGATTTGGAAGAGGTTGAGGAAGCCCCGGTTGTCTTCTTCGGTGCTGACTTTTTGGATGAAGCAGTCGTTGTGGCTGCGGGTTGTGGAACTTCTGCGGTGGCTTGCTGGCTGGCAACCTCACGGGTTTTCTTTTTTGATTTGGTTTTTTTGGCTGACTTTTTGGGCTTGAGCAATCCGGATTCGGCAACCGTCGACCTAGAGTCAGAATCGGCTGCTGCTTCTTCCGAGATCGCCGCAGCGGCAGTTTTGACGGCGATAAATCCATGTGCGTGCAGGTAGACAAACCTCGCATACAGTGTAAGGGAAACCAGAATCCCGCCGCAGCCGACAAGGATCGCGTTTCCGTATGCCAGATTTGTGTCGACGAATTCCAGACGCTTTGGAAGCCCCACGTTCTCGAGCACAATCTGCGTGACCAAAGCCAGCCAGACCAGAGTCACACTGGCCAGCGCCACTCTCGAGATTCGCATCTCGAAGAGCATCCGCAGCACCACAAGGCCCAACACGATCATCTCGATCGTCATCCACAACCACGGCGTCCCGAGCAGCGAGCGATGCGTGAAATGCTCAAACGTTCGAGCCGCCATGGTGCGCAAATCAACCGCACAGTCCAGGCTCGCCAGCAGGAACAGAAACGACATCAGAATCCAGACACGGTACATCCCGCCGTAGTCGTCCCGTTTGTGTTGGCGAAGCTTGAACAACTGCAAACAGATCGCAGAAGCCAGGAACAGGCAACCGCAGCAGAACCAGTTGGCGATCGTGCCGCTGCCAGAAAGCGCAAGAGCTTTCGCGCCTTCTGCGCCGATGACTTTGCCAATCGGTTCCGCGTAGATGGCCAAAACGTTGATGATGCCAACGCAAGTCAAAACAGCGAACAGAAAAGCACCAACAGCCCGAACCCGCTTGGGAATCAAATCGGTAGTCTTGGGCTGGTTCCTGCGATTGGCTCCGTAAGAATAGGGATCCATCGGCCGCGCAGCATCGCAATCACCGCCCAATTGTTCGGTGGGAACAAATTCTTCGCTAAGCACGCGACGTCGCCGCGCATCGGTTCTGCGAGTGACCATGGCCTTTTTGCGGGAAAGACGTGAAGCAAACCACCGTCGATGCTGAGCCGGTAGCAGCTATTCTGTTTTTTCGACCTGATTTCACTGAAAGATTAAACGTTTCCCGGACTGAAGACCTGCCGCGAGGATCCCCCGAGAAAAACCGCCTGCGTTTGTGATAGCGAATCGAATCGCCTGCCCCGATTCCTACCCCGATTCCCCACCCCGAAAACCCAAGCGATGGCATTTTCGGCTCAATCGCGCCAACCGGCATGTTGCTCACGACTGCATCCGATAGCAGCCTGCAAGCCGCGACTTTGCAGTAAAAACAATCGGCAGGCCCACAAAGGGACAAGCGGCAACCTAATTTTCGACATGGGATAAACCCTGAATCAGCTAAAAGAGACATGGACAACACGCAACCAAATCCAGACGCGCAGCAGAACTCCGAGGTTGCTTCCCCGCAGCCGGCCCATCGGCCCTACGACTGGCTTCCCTATCTGAACACACTTTTCTCCTGTTTGCGTGAGGGAGTTGTGTTTGTTGATCGCGACTATGTCATTCGCACCTGGAGCAACTCCACCGAACTGATCACCAGCGTTCCGGAAAGTGAAACGGTCGGTTATGCGATTCGTCCCTGCGTTTTGAATCTGCACAGTGTTCACGGCGATCCCGTTGCAGACGAGCATTGTCCGGTCGCCGCCTGCATGCAAACCGGAAAAATTCGCAGAGGAGACTTTCGCATCGTTGGCCGCAGCGGCCGCGACGTAAAAGTCGAACTTACCGCCACCCCGGTGATCGACGAAAACAACGTCGTCCAGGGTTGCGTGATTCTGCTGCACGACACATCGATTCAGCTTGACCTTCAGAAACAGCTACGGGATCTGTACGAAATCTCGGTTCTCGATCCGTTGACACAAGTCGCCAACCGGGGGGAGTTCGAGAGAGTCCTTGCCGAATCGATTCGCACCAGCCGGCTTTCTGGCGAATACAGCACCTGCCTAATCATCTGCGACATTGATTACTTCAAGTCCATCAACGACAACTTCAACCATCACGTTGGCGACCAGGCCCTGATTGCATTCGCTGGCCAACTGAAAGAGATCGTCCGCTCCGAAGACCTTGTCTGCCGCTACGGCGGGGAAGAATTTGTCGTCCTCTGTGCCGACTGCGACATCAATTCTGCGATTGGCCGGGCTGAAGAAATTCGGGCTTCGCTTGAGTCGCGTCCGCAAACGATGCTCAATGGCAAATGCATCACAGCCAGTTTCGGCGTCTCGGATCTTCGCCCACACGACACTGCGACAGACTTTTTTGTGCGGGCTGATTCGGCTCTTCTCAAAGCCAAGGAGCTTGGCCGCAACCGGGTCGTGGCTGCCTCTGACTCGAAAGGCAACAAACTCAAATCCGTCGATGCGACATCGGTCAGCGGCGTTGAGTGGCGAGTCAAAAGCCGCAAAGCTCTCGTTAGCGAAGAATACGTAACACAAACACCAGTCACGGTACTGGTCGAAAAACTTCGCGGGTTCATCTTCGAGCACGATGCGGACATCCGTCAGGTCGAATCTGACTTTGCGTCGATCGAAATTGAAATCGAAGATCCTGCCAACTACGCGCGACGCGGACGATTCCGGGTTTCCTTTGAATTCTGCGAGCGACCGTCACCCGAAGAGAACGGACGACTCCGAAGTTTCATCCGAATTGAAATCTGCGAAGCCCGCCGCAAGTGGTTTTCGACCAACGACACGTCGTTGGCACCCAAGCTCCTAAGCGAAATTCGCCGCTACATGATGATCAGCGATGAGGGCTCCCAGGTGAAGCTCGAATCTGCCGGCCAGCCGACGCCGGGCCGTTAACCCCGCAATCGGCAAAGCAAACCGTCTGGCTTGTTGCCCGCGTTCCCGCCATGGGATATCCTGTTTGACGCTGTGATAACAGTGGCTGCATCTGGCAGCATCCGAACAGAACCTTCTTCAAAGGAAATCCCATGCCTTACGCTTTGCCCGAACTCGGGTACGACTATGGCGCGCTCGAACCGCACATTGATGCCCGCACGATGGAAATCCATCACTCAAAGCATCACAACGGATATGTAACGAAAGTCAACGCAGCCCTGGACGGGACCGATCTGGCCGACAAGCCAATCGAGGAAGTCATCTCGAACCTTGCGGCGGTCCCGGAAGACAAACGCACCGCAGTTCAGAATAACGGCGGCGGCCACGCAAACCACTCGCTTTTCTGGTCCGTAATCAGCCCCGATGGCGGCGGTGCTCCCGATGGCGAGCTTGGCGATGCGATCAACGCGGCATTTGGAAGCTTTGACAAGTTCAAAGAAGAATTCGCGGCCGCGGCGGGGACACGCTTCGGCAGTGGCTGGGCGTGGCTGTGCTGTGACGGTGGCAAGCTACACGTCGAAAGCACACCCAACCAGGACAACCCGCTGATGCACGGGCACACGCCGATTCTGGGTTTGGACGTTTGGGAACACGCGTACTATCTTAACTACCAGAACCGCCGACCGGACTATGTCCAGGCGTTCTTTAATGTGATCAACTGGGCTGCCGTCGCTGAGCGATTCGCAGCGGCCAAAGCGTAGTTCATTCGGGACGGGCACCTCGCCCGTCCTTTTTTCTTTTTCCGGGGTTCGACATGCCAATTTGGATTATCGTGCTGATTGTGATCGGCGTTGCTGCGCTGCTGGCTGTGTTTCTGTTCACGGGAACCTACAACAGTCTGATCAAGCTTCGTAACCGCTACGAAAACGCATACTCTCAGATCGACGTCCAGCTCAAACGGCGGCACGACCTGATCCCGAACCTGGTCGAAACAGCCAAAGGCTACATGGAGCACGAAAAGGAAACTTTGACTGCCGTCATCGAAGCCCGCAACCAGGCGATGTCGGCGCAAAAATCTGCCGCTGCCAATCCGGGCGACGCGGCGTCGATGCGGAACATGATGTCGGCCGAAAGCGGACTCAATGGGGCACTGGGACGATTGATGATGATCGCCGAACAGTACCCGGACCTCAAAGCCAACCAGAACATGTTGTCGCTTCAGGAAGAGCTGACATCGACCGAAAACAAAGTCGCCTATTCCCGCCAGGGATACAACGACGCGGTCACCAGTTACAACACCGCCAGGGAAGTCTTTCCGACGGTCATTCTGGCCGGGCTGTTCGGATTCAAAGACGCCGAACTGCTGCGTGTTGATGATCCGGAAGAAAGAAAAGTTCCTTCGGTTGCGTTCTAGTCTGAAATCGTAGTTGAACGTGTCATCGAGGCCAGGGAATGGACTTTTTCGCCAGCCAGGAACTTGCACGTAAAAACACCAGGCGATTGATCGTTCTGTACCTGCTGGCGCTGGTGGCGCTGACCGCCGCGATCTACGCGTTGTGTATTTTTGCATTCTTTGGGTTGGCTCACTTTGGCGGCAAGGGTTTTACGCCGGAAAATTTTGCGTCGGCATTTCGTTTTGACGTGCTCGGTTACGTGGCTGCGGGAACCAGTATGCTGATTGGCGGCGGCAGTGCCTTTAAAGTCGCGGCGCTGCGTGGCGGAGGCGAAAGCGTGGCGTCTCTGCTGGGCGGCAGGAAACTCCAGCCCAACTCCCGGACCGTGGAAGAGCGGCGAATCCTCAACGTCGTCGAAGAAATGGCGTTGGCCGCCGGCACACCGGTACCGCCGGTTTACATTCTCGACGACGAACAAGGCATCAACGCCTTTGCGGCAGGATACACGATCGACGACGCCGTAATCGGGCTCAATCGCGGCACGATCGAAACGCTTAATCGAGATGAACTTCAAGGCGTGGTGGCCCATGAGTTCAGCCACATTCTCAACGGTGACATGCGGATGAGCATCCGCATGATTGGCATCCTGCACGGGATTCAGCTGATCGCCCTGTTGGGTTATTTTCTTCTTCGCAGCATCGGGGGCTCGTCGCGGCATCATCACTCCAATCGCGACAACGGGGGTGGGAAAGGCGCGATGGCGATGCTGCTGATGGGAGTCGGATTGATTGCCGTTGGCGGCATTGGGATCTTTTTTGCCAGATGGATCAAGGCTTCGGTGTCGCGTCAGCGTGAATTCCTGGCTGATGCGTCTGCGGTTCAGTTCACACGCAATCCCGAAGGAATCGCCGGGGCGCTAAAGATGATCGGTGCCCACTCGTCACAAATCCATCAGCCCGCCGCCGAAGAAGCCAGCCACATGTTCTTCGGGTCGATGTTTGGCGGCGCATCAAACTTGTTTGCGACGCATCCACCCCTGATAAAACGAATCCAAAAAGTCGACCCTCGCTTCGATGGGGACTTCGTCGCTTACGCCCGCCGCCGCGTTTCGTGGGAGCAGAGACTTGCCGAAGCCGATCAGCGACGAAAACAGCGCGAACAGGAACACCAGCGCCGCCTTGGTGGCGTCGGTGGCATGGGCGGATTTGGCGGACAAAGCCCCGGCGGTCTCATGGAAGGGAGCTTTCCGATCGACCCGCTGATTCTGATCGCCGGAATTGGAAACCCGGACGAAAACGACGTCGAGTATTCCGAGCTCGTGGTGGATCGGATTCCCGAAGTGCTGGTGGAAGCTTCGCACGACGTGTTCGATGCCCGCTGCATTGTTTTCGTTTCGTTGCTAAATCACGAAACCGAAATTCGCCGCGCCCAACTGCATGCTCTGGCGACCAACGAAGGCCAAGCCACGATCGACCGCACGATTGCACTGATGAAGCCGATCGACGCCCTCGAAGCTCGATTCCGCTTGCCTTTGTTTGAAATCATTCAGGGAACGCTAACCGGCATGTCGCCGCAACAACACGAATCGTTTCGCGATAGCGTGGATCGACTGGTGGAGGCCGACAATCGCATCGACGTGTTCGAGTTCTTTCTTCGCCAGCACACGATGGTTCACCTGGACAGACGATTCGGCAAAGTCCAACCGCCAAGAGTTCGCTACCGGGCGATCAATCCGCTGCAGACCGAAATCTGCCGACTGCTGTCGATCCTTGTTCGCTTGGGCCATGAGCACCAAAGCGAGTTCGGCGCTGCCTGGAAAGTCGCGATGGTTTCGCTGGGCAAACCCGCCTGGGCCGACGACACAAGCGCCCTAGCGGAACCGCTGAACGCAAAACAGCTTCAACGCGACATCGAAAAAGTCAACCAGGCCGCTCCGGTGATCAAGAAACGGATCCTGACTGCGATGGCCGCCGCGATGACCAGCGACGGAAAGATCACCGTTGGCGAAGCGGAGATCTTTCGCGCGATGTCCGAGTCACTCGATTGCCCGGTGCCGCCGGTCATTGCGGGTCCAACCAATTCACAACAGGCCTGACCCAATGGTTCACAGCTATGAGTATCCACGACCGGCAGTGAGCGCTGACGTCGTGGTCGTTGACCAAGAAACAAACAACGTTTTGCTGATTCAACGATTGCGCGATCCTTTTGCGGGCTCTTGGGCATTGCCCGGCGGATTCATGGAGATGGATGAGTCCGCGGAGCAGTGTGCGATTCGCGAGCTTGAAGAAGAAACCGGCCTGGTGGTGCAGCAGGTCGTTCAGCTCGGAGCCTATTCAGGAGTGAACCGCGATCCGCGCGGCCGGGTCGTGACGGTGGCTTTTTTGGCGATTGCCCCAGGGGATTCAGTGCCCATTGCCGCCGACGATGCCGCAGACGCAAAATGGTTTTCCATTGATGACTTGCCAGCGTTGGCTTTCGATCACCAGCGAATCATTGCCGACGCGATTGGAAAAATGGGTAAGTAACCCGACTGCCTTGAGGCATGCAAGCGGTGTGCTTCTCTGCCAGCACTGACTGCTATCACTAAAAACGTTGACGCTGAAGAAGGCGCCCCCTAACATCCCCGGGATTTTCTGCGATTTGGATCAGCGACTTGATCCTTTTTACCGATAAATCGCAAAAGGAAAACTTTGCGGGCACGCTGTTCCAGGCGACCGCGCTTTTGGGATTCCGTAACTCGGGATGCAATGATGCAACGAACTTCGGCTCTGAACTTCCAACTTACTTCGCGTAACGTGGCCTTATTGGTCCTAGTTTCGCTTGTTTTGACCACTGGCTGTCAGGCGATGCGGCAAAAACTACCGGCGCTGCCGAAACCGGGCGACCTTGCATTCTGGCGAAAGGACTCCGACGCCAAACTTCCACCACCGCCGGCGCGGCAATTCGATCCCGCACCGACCAGTGGATTCGGCGAAAACAAGGCCATACTTGCCAACAACAACACGGACCGCGTCAGAGCAGAAATCGATGCAAAACTTGACCGTGCCAACCAGGCAGCTAGCGGCCTGGCCGACGCCAGTCCAATCCGCCCGCCTTACGGCGACGGTTCGGTAGGCAGTTCGACACGACCTTCCACTGAGGGTTCGGGCACCAAACTGGCCAGCTCCGGTTCAGGCACCAAACCAGCCAGCTCCGGTTCAGGCACCAAGCAAGCCAGCTCCGGTTCGGGCTCAAAGATGATCGACCTGAACTCCGATGCCCAGGGTGGCTTGAACCAGGCACGCAACGACTTCAACTCGGCCCTG
The DNA here is from genome assembly GCA_937928555.1 of uncultured Pirellulaceae bacterium. GTDB lineage: Bacteria > Planctomycetota > Planctomycetia > Pirellulales > Pirellulaceae > Mariniblastus. Next base: position 88,041 of record CALFWR010000016.1, on the reverse strand, counting down.
TCGAACGTCAGCAAAAAATCAAGAGACTTTATTGCGGTCGGGAATGACGTCGCCGCCGTCAAATACGGCACCGATGGCCGACTGATCAAACCCGGGCCCACCGGTGGCTCATTCGGAAGCCAAACAAAAGGTAGCCAAACAAAAGGTAGCCAAACGAAAGGTGGCCTCGAAGCCGACCTGGCCAAAGTCCGCAGCTCGATCAACAACGCGACTTCCACCGCACCCGACTTCAAGTCCCCGGTGGCCGATTCGTTACAAGGGGCTCGCGACCGCTTTTCCAACGCCCTCGCGGGGATCAACCAAAAGGCCAGTCAATCCGTGGATTCGACCAAGTCCTTCGGCGGTTCACTCAAAGACAAACTTGCCAACGCGACCAAAGACTTCGGTGCCAAAGCCAATCCGTTCTCCAATCAGAATCGACCTGCAACAGACTTTGCAGCCAATCAAAAGAGCTCTGGTTCTGCCAGCAAACCGGCCGCCGGTGGTTTCGGTTTTCCTGAGGGTGCCGCGTCGATCAGCAAGCCGCTTGCCCCGGCACCTACGGCCAACAACATCGCGGCATCCGTGCCACCGCCTTCGGCAGCGCCTCCAGCCCAACCGACTGGCAACAGCTTCGTTGCCAGCCAACCTGCAGCCGCACCATCATCCTCTTTCGGACAGACTCGGATCGCCAACGTGAAGCCATTCACGCCACCGGCCACCAATCAGTTCAATCCCGGAAGTGCACCCGCGGCAGCGCCACAGAACACACGCGTCGCCAGCAATATCACGGCCCCATCGTTCAACCCCGTTCGGGATGCTGCTGTCGCGATTCCAGCCACAGCACCGGAAGGACGACTGGCCACGATCAGCCACGAAAGCGACGTCGACGTTCCCGCAAAGATCCTCAGCGGTGCCGGCAGTTATTCACCGGGCAGCACTCGCTCGTTACGTTAGCCGATCGTTGGTATCCTTTGCGGGTTAATTAACGAACCAGCATCCGGAACCTTCGTGAATTGTGAATTCAGAACGCGCCCATCACAACCACCGTCGGTCCGTCGGGACGACGATTCATCGCGCAGCGATGACTTCCACCAGCGACGTGGCGGCGGATACGGTACGCACGGTTGAAAGCCTGCAGGGACCGTTGCTGGTTCACTGTGACCATCAGACCGCAGGCCGTGGGCAACGGAGTAACCTTTGGCAATCCACCCCCGACAGCCTTACCTTCACCTGGTGCGTTGGCGAGCAGTCTGTCAACGCATCGGCACGCTCTCTGCTTCCGCTGGTAGCAGCGGTGGCGGTGGTGGAAACGCTGGCCGATTTGGGCTTCGATGGTTTCGAAGTCAAATGGCCCAATGATTTGGTTTTTGGAGCGCACAAGGTAGGCGGTATCCTTGTCGAAAAGATCAACGCGTCGCAAACATGGGTTCTTGTCGGGATTGGAATCAACGTCAACCAGTCCACCACTGCGGCAGAACTGAAAAGCCAAACACCAAACCAACAGCCCACGCCGGATGCGCCTTTTCCTCCGGCCAGTGTCCGCGAATCCACCGGCCGCGCTGTCGATTTACAGCAACTGCTCGCTGCAATTGTCGATTCGCTGTTCGATCTGATTTGCGGCAACAGCACGCGAGACTTGCACGCAAGCTGTAACCAACGACTGGCCTTCAGGGGATTAACCGTTTGCTTTGAGACACCCGATGGCCACCAGTTCAAAGGAAAAATTGCTGGCGTTAACAAGCAGGGCCATTTGTTGCTTGACACGGATTCAGAGCAGCGTCGTTTCTTTTCCGGCACGATCAGCACCCTCCTCTGAGCGGCGTCGCTGATGCTGTGATGCTGCGGTTCATCATTTCTGGCGAATCCCATTTCGATTTTTCAGCTATCCACTAAAATTCGGTAAATACCGTTTGAATCTGCAACAATAAGAAACCTCTGTTACCGTTTTGAACTTTCGGAGATTTTCCATGCCGCTTTACGAGATCGAAACCGAAGCTCACATCATCATCACTTGGGCTGACGACGAAGAGGCCGCGAAGGCCGTTTCCGAGGATTGCTATCCGGGCGAAGCGATTCTTCGTTTGATGAAACGTCCACGCGATAGCTGGGTGATCTCCAAAGGCGTGCTCGGGATCAAGACTCGCCTGGATCCCTGCCGCGTCGCGCGGGAATGTCTTTCCAAAGCCGCCGGCGACAAAGTTCACGCGATTCGGCTTTACATGCAAGAAACCGGTGACGATCTTGAAAAATCGCGTAAGGTCATCGAATCCAACATGGTAATGGGCTGGTAAGTCCGTCCGGAATCGGATCAATTGGCACCGACGCGACCTTTGGATCGTTCGCCGTTTTTTACATAGCTGATTACGGCAGCATCGCTGACCACCGCAGAGACAACCAGGACAGGAAACTGCATGAGCGCACTGATACAGCTATCGAGCATCGTCAAAAAGTATCGCAGTGCGACAGCCCTCTCGGGCGTTGACCTTGAAATCCAACCAGGCATCACGGGTCTATTGGGCCCCAACGGTGCCGGCAAGTCCACGTTGATCAAAATTATTCTGGGTTTGATTCGGGTGTCTTCGGGAAGCGGCACCGTTTTGGGACACGCGTTGTACAGCGACGGACGCCGGATCCGCAGCAAGATCGGCTACATGCCCGAAGACGATTGCTACATTCCGGGAATGACGGGCATCGAAGTGGTCCAGTTTGCCGGCGGGCTTTCGGGGCTTCCGCCGATCGAAGCGCTCCGCCGCGGTCACGAGATTCTGGACTTTTGTGGCATGAAGCAGGAGCGCTACCGCGAGATCGAAACGTATTCGACAGGGATGCGCCAGAAAGTCAAATTCGCGGCGGCCATCGTACACGACCCGGAGTTCCTGATTCTGGACGAACCGACCTCCGGGTTGGATCCGGAAGAAAGAGAAGCTCTCCTCAAGCGTATCAGGATTCTGAGCGAGCAAAGTGGCAAATCGGTCGTGCTTTCGACCCACATTCTTCCCGACGTCCAGGCGATCTGCGACCACGTGGTCATTTTGGCCAAAGGCCGACTGCGGCTTAACGATCGCCTCGAAACGCTCAACCAAACGTCCAAACCAACGGTCACGGTTCGCTTTGAAGGCGACCCAAAAACGTTCAAATCGCGGCTTGCCGGCAGTCGTCTAGAAGTCACCGATGGCGAAAGGGATATTGAACTAAAAGTCAGTAATCCATCCGACAGCGACCTGACGCAGCTGATTTGGCAATCGGCCGATGCCGCCGGCGTTCTGATTCACAGTGTCGTGCCTGCAAAAAACAGCCTTGAAGAGATCTTTATGCAAACCGTTCAGGAGGCCAACGTTGCCGATTCATGATCTTGGCTATCGGCCGTGGAACGGGAAGCTTAAATCGATGTGGTCGCGTCTGTCCATGATCGCCAACTCGGGAATCGCACTGGCGGGCAAGAATCGCTGGATGCGGCGGATCCTCGTTGTTGCCTGGATTCCGGTGCTCTACTGGGGCGTGGCGTTTTTTCTGATCGGTCAATCTTTCGAGCAACCGGTCCAGCAAGCCGTTTCTGCGGACCAGCTGATCGACGCGGTTGAAAAAGAAACCGGCGTGCAGATGTCGCTGAAGCAACGTGACCAGCTTAGACAGGAAATCAAAAAGACGGGCAAGTTTTCGTTGACGTTGCTGGAAACTTTCGGAGCCAGCAGAGGCATCGACGTCGAGTCGCTCAAAAAGGAACTTGGCAAAAGAACCAACCAGCGGGCCGCTGCCGAAAATCTGGACGACATGTTCCGGAACATTCCCGGCGTCAGGGCACTTTCGAATTCGATACGCGACGCCGAAGACACCAGTGAAGCCCGCAATCGACTGTGGGCATGGCTGCTGATGACTTTCTTTCGCTACTCGCAAGCGTTCCTGATTCTGATTTTGATCGGGACCATCTCGCCGGGCTTGATCTCTCATGACCTTCGCTCCAGAGCCTACCTGCTGTACTTTTCTCGCCCCATTGGCAAACTGGAATACATCGTGGGCAAGCTTGCGGTGCCCGCATTTTACATCTTCCTAGTGTCGACGTTTCCTGCCCTGACGCTGTACCTGTTTGGTATCATGATGTCACCCAACACCGAAGTCATCGCTTCGACGCTGGACATCCCGCTGCGAATCATCCTCGCATCGCTGGTTTTGATCATCCCCACGGCGGTCCTGTCCACGGCACTTTCATCGCTGACCACCGAAAGCCGATTTGCAAGTTTCGCCTGGTTCGGGATCTGGATTTTGGGACACGGAACATGGCTCACCGTTCTGATCGGAACTGCAATTCGTTCGAACGTCGATGCTGCCGAAGTCCTCAACAGCGACGTGGTGCAACGGTGGAGCAACATTTCAATCTACAACACCCTGGGCGATGTCCAATCCTGGATTTTTGGATTCAAACCGTTCTCCGATGCGTACTTTTCTCTGGCCATCCTGATTGCGATCACCGTCATCGGACTGCTGGTGCTGTTTCGACGCGTTACCGCCCCACTGAGAGCATAGGAGACCGGCATGATCAAGCTCGACAAAGTCACCAAGCTCTACAAGACCGTCATCGGCGTTAACGAAATCAGCCTGGACCTTCAGCCGGGAACCTATGGGCTTTTGGGGCCCAATGGATCCGGAAAGACAACTTTGATCAACCTGATTCTGGGCCAGCTAAACCCCACGCTCGGTTCGGTGGAACTGTTTGGAAAAAACCCCTTCAAACGCAGTGGACTGCTGCGGCAAGTCGGCCACTGTCCGGCACTGGAGATTTCGTATCCGCGTGTGACGAGCTTGCAGTGGGTGACTTACATGGTCCAGATGCACGGCTTTGGTTATGCGGCGGCAAAGAAACGCGCCGGCGAGGCACTCGAGCGGGTCAAGTTAACCCACGTGGTGAATCGGCCGATGTCCGAGTACTCGCTCGGGATGCGGCAGCGGGCAAAACTGGCCCAGGCGATCGCGCACGATCCGCAACTGCTGATCCTGGACGAACCTTTCAATGGGCTCGATCCGGTCGGGCGTTTCGAGATGACCGAGTTCCTCAAGGACTGGGGTGCCAATGGAAAAAGCCTGATCTTGGCCAGCCATATTCTCCACGAAGTCGAAGCGGTTCAGCCATCATTTTTGCTGATCTATGGCGGACGATTGATGGCGTCGGGGTCTCCCGAAGAAGTCCGCCGCATTTTGGCCAATTCGCCCAACACGCTGGTCATCAAAAGTCCGCAGGTGGCAAAACTTGCCAGCCTGCTGTCCCAGCGCTGCGCCCTGGGTTCGATTAACTTTACTGCGGATGACGAAATGGAAGTCGAAACGCTTTCGGCAAACGAAGTCTACAGGGCGCTGCTTGAGATTGCAGCCAAAGAGGGCGTTCCGATCAACGAGTTGAATTCCACCGATGAATCGCTGCAATCCCTGTTTGCGACTCTGATGAAGATTCACCGCGGCGAGCTTCAGAAAGGAGCCATCCTGTGAAAAACTGGATCATGGGTGCCTTGGCGACGGTGCGGTTCGAACTGCACCGCTCTTTCAACATTCAGCGGATCGTTTCGATGGTGCTGCTGTCGCTGGTTCCTCCCGGAATTTTGTGGCTGCTGCTATTCGGTGCCAGTCGGGCGCCCGGCAATGCCGCCGATAACGTTCTCGCCTACGTACTGTTCACGATCATCTTTCTGGTCGCTCTGGTTTGTTTGCTTTCATTGTTACTCTGGGCCACGCCGGTGGTCGCGGGAGAATTGGAAGGTAAGACCTGGGCGTTTATTGCGATGCGTCCCGGCGGCAGAATTGCGAACTTCCTAGGGAAGTACCTTACTTCGGTCATCGTTTCGTTTGCAATCGCGTTTATTGGCCTGACGCTGTGTACACTGATCGCCAACTACAACGGATCTTTGGGGACCGACGCCGAGGCCTGGAGGAAATGGAGCCGACTGTGTTTGATTTTTCTCATGGCCAGCATCGCCTACAGCGCGGTGCTGTCGATGATCGGCACCCTGTTTATCAAACGGGCGATGGTTGTTGGAGCAGGTTTTTTGATTGGCTGGGAAACCATTCTTTCCACGCTCCCGGCGATCGTCAATCGACTGACCGTCAGCTACCACCTCCGACGACTGGGTGAGCTTTGGCTGGGCTGGTTCCTGCCGGACAGCAAAATCGAATACGAAATGATCTACGGTCCGCCGGATCCTGCATGGTTGCACGTGGGAGCGGTCGCCATCGTGACCGCGGCGACGCTGTTGATCGGCTGCTACGTCGTAGTGAATCGTCAGTACATTTCCAGCGAAGACGGTTAGCGCCATCAATGCTGCCAAAAACGAAACTGCAAACGCGTCAGTTCACCTGGACAGAAAACTCCACAAGTCAGCAATTTCCTGATCGCTGATCCCGTCCAACAAACCTTCGGGCATCAGCGACTTCGTTGACGAAACCCGCTCCTCGATATTCTCATCATCGACCCGTACGATCTCGCCGCTGGACAAGGCCAACATGATGCCGTCGGTCGATTCGTAAACCACCGAACCGCGATAGGTTTGGCCTTCGTCAGTCAGAACCGTGATCGCGCGGTAACGATCGGGCACGTTCGCATGTGGGTAGACGATGGACCTGAAAACGTCTTCTCTGGAAAACCGTGACGCCAGCCCTTCCAATCGCGGGCCAGCGTTGCGACCGCCAGCCAAATGGCACTTGGCGCATTGCCGGGCCTCAAAGACCACCTGGCCCCGCACCGAATCGCCCGAGGAGAAATCTACTTTTGCCAATCGGTCCAGAACCGCCGATGGCTTTGCCGGGGATGACTTTTGCACAAGCCCTTCGCTTGCCAACCACGCTCTCCATTTCGCGATTACCCGTCGTTGTTGCGACTTCACGTCCGGGTCGTCGCCATAGGCTTTGAACTGGTATCCGTGCTCGCGATCGGTCCACTGACGAAGCAAGCGGACAAGCTGATCTTTGACTGATACTTCTGCGTCTGAAAAACCGGCCATCTCAAGCTTCGACATCACCGATTCGTACTCCGATTCTTTTGGAGTTTGCAACGACAGCTTTCGAAGCCCAATCGCTGACTGTTTGGCGACTTTCGGATTCAGGGACCGTAGCCCACGACAAAGAACATCGCGATCACCCGCGACCGGCACCGCACCCACAGCCAACACCACCATGTCGGTGAACCGGACATCACCGGAAAAGCTCCTCACGATATTCAGATAGTTTCGATGATAGATCGTGCAGCGTAACTGTTCCGCCGTGACACTACTGCGATCTTCAAGCATCCGGTCCATCACGCTGGCTGCTGCCTGCTCGCGGAACGCGTTGGGCAACGCATCGAACATCCAAACCTGACTGGGCCTGCCAAATTCGCTGCCAACGACTTCTTCAACCAACTCCGGGTCCCGGAACAGGCTTCGCACAAGCTCACGCATGCGTGGATTCCAGTTCCGGTCGATCGGAAGGCCTTTCGCCTGGATGCTCTCGCGCAGTTTCAGCAAGTTACTGGCAAGAACTTTTCTCATTGATTCATCACGTTGACCAGAGACCCTCGCGATCGCAATCAACAAGTGAATCTTTCGCACCGGGTCGTCGATCAGTTCAAGTTTCTCCACCAGTTTTTTGGCAATTTCATTACCCGGGTAGCGATACATACCCGCAACACGGGCGGCCTGCTCCCACAGCGGCCTGTCATCGAGAGCCTGAACAAGAATCTGGCCCAGGACTTTTTCACCTTCTTCGGTCAGTTCAAGGTTGCTGGCGGCGGTACTGGATGCAAACACGCTCGATCCACCATCGATACAACCACCAACGGCCAACTGCAAACGACGCAGCAGATCCAGCCGAGCATCGGCCTTGGAAGCCACCGCAAACTCTTGACCAATATTTCGAATCTGCGATTCAAGCCCTGTCGCTGTTCGGGCCGGAGGCAGAACACGAGCCAAACATTGCCTCTCCAGATCCTCACGAACGATCGTCAGGTCTTCGCTACACAATGACCGCACCAGAAACCTTGCCGCGTTGAGGACTTGACGATCGCCAGCATAAGCCCGCAGACTTTTGTTCAGCAGTCCGGACAACTGCCGGGATACATCCGCTCCCAACAGGTCCGAATCAGCAGACTGACGCGCAAGCGCGATCAGGACTTCGGTGACCACCTCGGCATCGGCAGCCGCTTGGCCAGCTTCCAACAACTCGTTCACGAACTGACGGTCGTAAGACTTCAACGAACAACGCAACTCCCGGGCCAACCTAGTCGCCGGATCGTCACCAGACTGCATCCGGTCGCGGATATTGGCATCGGTCTGATAAATCTCGAACAAAGCACCTTCGGTTCCCCGTCCGCCTGTCGTCACTAGCAACGTGCCCCGCGGAGTTACTTCCAAATCCGTAATCGCGAATCCAAAATGCTCGACAGGCTGCGCAAAAGTTTCAACGTCGCCATAGCGACCGCTGCTTCGATCGAACCGGGCCACACCGATTCGGCCAAACGTCCAATCGCCAACAAACATGGCTTGCTGCCAAGCACCACCAAAGGCACCGTGGTCGTAGAGCTCGACCCCGGTGGGACTGCCACGACCAAAAGCTCCGATCAACTTTGGCATGTCAAAGAAACTTGTCGGCCGTTTCCAGCTTACCGACATCCAACCTGCATCGTCGCCCGGTTGAACCTGAAACAAACGCGTCGGCCGGTACCAGGGAAGCGAAACATCCCGCTCGCCATCGCTGTCGTACACATGGATCCGCCCCTGTTTGTCAAAATCGAAATCATAAGCGTTGCGAAAACCGTGGCAGACGACCTCGGCAGCAAAGTTCTCCGGCGTCACATCGGGTCGAAATCGCATCAGGAATCCGGCGCGCGGCTTTTTGATGGGCGACGTCTTCAAACGGTGGAACTCGTTGCGGATGTCGGTATGGTTCCCGCAAAGCACATACATCCAGCCATCGGGACCGCGCCTCACCGCGTGGGCACCATGTTCTTTGCCCGTAGTGATGGGGCAGATTTTTTCGAACTCAAAAGGCTTGCCCGGATCAATCCGCGGCAATGAACGCAGGATCGCGCCATCGACAGTCAACCACAACCGCCCACTGTCAAAACAAATCCCCTGCGCGATACCCTGAAACGCCGCCAGCTCTTCGGCCACCCAAGAGTCGCCACCCTCGGCCCGTCGCAGGCGTTTCAGATACCCGGGACCGGCAACAATCGGGTGCCCTTGAGGATCAAGCCCAAGGCACGAAGCGTCCGGCACCAGGGCGTCACCGGCAAGCTTTCGAATGGCAAAGCCGTCGGGCAATTCAACAGGAATCTCCTCAGCCCGGCCTTTGCCGGCAAACCAGCAGGCCCCAATCAGGGATATACAAAAGCAAAACCAGATTTTTTGGCACATTCTACGATTCCAGTTATTCGATGCCCGCCATTATCCTGTCAAAGTGATGAAAAGGACATCCATTTCCGTTATTGTAAAAGCAATTGTCGGTAACCTTCCACCATTAAAAAATCTCATGCTGACTTCCACTTCCTTCTCAAAACTGAAATCCGCTTCACTTTTGACTTGCCTGAGCTTGGCGATGGCCGCCGTTTTCGTTTTCAGCTCCCGGTCCTGGGCAGCGATGCCGCAACAGGACAGCGCACCCGCCATGGGCGACATCATCGAATATGACTCTGCCGCTGACGGTGTCGTGTACGGCCTAGTCATGGAGGTCAATCGCGTTCTTGTCACCGTCGAACGCCAGCGGGAAAAAAGAGGAGTCCGCCGCGGCGGAGGCAGAGAAATGGAATTTACAATCGACCGCGTTCCCTTAAAGAGCTCCAACTGGGAAGTTATCGACAGCATCGCAGCAAGGAAAGCCGAGAAAGGCTCCGAAGTCCGCATGTGGCGATCCAAAGACGGCAAATCGACCATCGAAGCGGCCCTCGTTCGCGTCGAAGGGACAGACGTCCGGCTGAAGAAAAAATCCAACGGCAAAACCATCAAAATCCCCATCGCCAAACTTAGCGACGAAGACCAAACCTTCATCAAAGGCGACGAGTCTGATGATCTTTTCGCGGCCGAAGAAGAGGAAGATTTCCCCGAAGCCGTCCTTGCCCTGATCGAGCGTCGTTCCCTTTACATGCAGATTCAAAAACGCCACGACAGAATCGCTCGGGGCAACAACAACATGTTCATCGGCGACATTGTGTTCTTCGACCGGCATGGGAAAAAAGGACTCGGCATCGTCACGTCTTTGAACTTTGGCGGCGAAGTCCAGGGCGTTGACGAGGATGGAGAACTGGAATCCGCCCGACCCATTCATGGCAACTGGTGGCTATACGACCGTCCGGTGCGTCCCCTGAAATCGCGCACGTGGTCTTCCAGCAACGGCAAATTCACCATCAAAGCGGCACTCGTTGACATCACCGACAACGAAACGCTGGTTCTCAAAACCAACGACGGCGACATCAAAAAGGTTCCTCTCTCGAAACTCGGTGACAAGGACCAGAAGTACGTAAAAAAGAACCGCGACAAACTCGTTAAGGCCAGCGATACTGCCGCCGACCCCGGGCCCGGTGATTTCGACGAATCACTGCAAGTCCTGTTCGCTCGCCGGGCGGAACTGATTGACTTCTACGAGGCCAGCGCTGTGGCATCCAAGGATGCTGCCAAAATGAAGTCCATCCCGCTGAACACCAAATCACCCGAGATGGCTTCGTCGCAACTTCAACCTCTGACGCTGCGGAACAATTCCTTCGACGTCTCAGTGGGCCTGAACCTGGCAGATCATGCGAGAATTTCACGGGTCTCCTACGCCGAACAATCCGGAATGGTTGCCTTTGTGGCGTCGTCTCCGTTCCACGGTGCACCGGTTCTTGCCGTCGTTGACGTCAACACTGGCGATGCCTTCGTCAACGACAACGCTCAACAGGTTGGTGACGATGCCGAAGTACTCACGATCTCTCCGTCAGGACGTACGCTGTTGGTCTACTCCGAAGACGGGTTTGACAAACAACAACTGGAACACTGGCAGTTCACCGATGGCAAACTGGAAAAACTCGCCGTCGTGCCGTACAAGACCTTTCACACACCCAAAGCCCACATGTTTACCGACGAAAAGGGCGCGATTCTGAACTTCCACGGCGATCTTGTTTTCTTCGACCTGACCGAACGAATCAAACCCACACACATCGTGGCCGGTAGCCAAATGACACATGGTACGACCATGCAAATTGCCAATAACCAAAACGCGGTGTTTTACTTCAGCGAACGGAATTCGTCATTGCACTATATCGACGTGCAGCAGAAAAGGTGCAGCGGAGGGTTACAATTTGACACCAGCAAGCACGCCGGTAGTCCCTATGCCCAAATCAACTCCGATGGCCAAACAGCCACGTTCCTCTTCGGCCGTCATCTTGCGATCTACGACGTCAAATCCGGTGACGTCATCAAACAACATCGGATGCCAAGCCACTTCAGTCGGGCCTTTTTCGAAGACGATGCGTTTCCGATGCTCAGCGGTACGCTGTTGCAAACATCTGGCAACCGAATCTTTGACCTGAAACTGAACGCGGAAATCGGAAGCATCACAGGGCACAGCCATGGCGTGCAGCATTTTTCCAATTCGTCCCGGATCGTGGCGAAAGTCAACTCCGATCGAAGCGAGGGCCGCGGCGGCTTTTCCGGCGGGGGTACTCCCGGTGGGCGACGCGTAGGATCAGGCGCCAATGACCTGTCTCCGCGGACGGTGAACATCAAGTACGAAAGCCTTGACGTGGACGCGATTCAAAATTACGCCGACAGTCTCACCGATGCGGACATTGTGAGTTTCGGAGAAGGCGACAAAGTCGAACTTGACCTCGACTTGGGTAACGAGAACATGAATCGCCGACTCCAAAACAAGCTTTCCGACGAAATGCGCGACGCCGGCATCGAAATCGGAGCAGGAGGAGACTTTGTCCTCACTGCGACCTACACCGTTGGCACACCAGAAACCAAAAACTTTCGCATCATCGGCCGCTTTGGAAATCCCGAGAGCACGCGTAAAGTAACCGTGACCCCAAAAACCTGCACCGCAAAACTGACCTACCGCGGTACGGTCATCTGGTCACGAACCCAATCCGTTTCCCTCGGTCTTCCCTGGTCGGTTGAGGATCTTGACGATCGAGTCAAAAGGTCCTCGAACCTCAGCGCCGCGAACCTGCTGGACTTCAAATATCCCGTGGACCTTCGCGTCCTTCATCCTGAAAAAGTCCGCAAATTTAGTTGGAGATAAGTCAATCAACGAACCCAGTCCATGGGCTTCTCCGGTAGCCGAATTACAACCATCAGAGCCAACTGCTCCTAGCCCCGTCGATCGTGGGTCCGTCATCGCAATCGCGAAACGGACCTTCCTCGCCTGGGAGAAACTGCGTCTGCTCTATCTCGCAATTCTTGGCTTGGTCACGCTGGTGGTGTGCATGCTCAACGTGCCCTGGCGCAATCCGTGGGAACTGCTCTACATCGTTCCCTGTGCCGTGGTCGCGAATGTGCTTTACCTCGCGGGCCCCGCAGTCGACAGCTACATCCGTTGGCTTGGTTATCGTGAATCGTGGCCGCGAATGGCAATGTTCACTGTCGGCACCGCATTTTCAGCACTGTTGGCGATCGTGATTCTTGTCGAAATCCTTTAGCTCGCGCCTCACCCGCCGGCCCGATTCGCTAACCGACGCGAAGCGACTACGGCGATTCATCTCCGCCGTCGAGCAAAGGGATCAGCTTGAGCACGTCTTTCAATGGAAGGTTCTTCAAGTAGCTGCGTTTCTGACGTTTCATATAAAAGCGCAAAACACCCGGACGATCGCTAACGTGGTAACACTCCCATCTGGACTTGCCGGCATCGTTCAGCTTTTCTTCGACCATCCGGGAATCTCCATCTTCGGTAACAAGCACCTTGTATTCCCAGGCTCCCATCGCGTGCCAGTCTTCAGAAACCCACTGCTGAGCGTCTGTGGCGGTAGTCATCCCCTGATCGCTAAGCGACCTGAATGTGTCATTGACCCACTTCAATGTGTCTTCCGCCGTCTGGCCGGTTGCTTCGCCGGTATCGTTAAGCCACTTACGAGCCCCTTCAATGGTTGGCACACTCTCTTTCGCCTGGTCCACAATATCCGAAACCGCTTTGCCAATCCCGCCCGCTTCCTGCTGGTCTTCGGTAACTTCGGTGGGCACAGGAGCCTGAACAGGATTTGATTTTCCGCCGGCAACAGACGGGTTGTCACAGCCAACCGGAAAACAGCAAAGCAATGACAGACAAAAGAACACGGCAAAACGCATGGGTCACCTCAAATGAACGATTCGATTTGAACAGAGGGTTGAACAAAGAGAAGCGAATCTACTGTAACGTGTTCGGGGACAGCTCGTGAATATTGGCATCGCTTTGGGTGCGCGAACTGGCCTGAACCCGGATTATTCACGACGACGGGCGTTGATTCTACGTCTGGCCAGCGGAAGCAAGGGAAAAGCTGAATTTCAACAAGAAATGTAAATCGTCTGGTAGATGAAAACCACAGCGATCGTTTCATTGCATCAGAGTCGCGGATCACTGTCTCAACTGATTCTGACGCCCACGCCTCGTGAATAATCCGGGCTGAAAATCGGCGCATAAAAAAAGTCATGGCATGTCGCTCCGTCGTCATGCCATGACTTTATCCTGATGCGAGACGGTCCGTGTCCCGCCCTTGCGGCTCGCTCGAGGATCATCGAGCACTATCTTCATCGTCTGGTCAAACGAGTTGTCGTTAGTTTTTTGCAAATTTTTTTAAAGTACCGCAATTCGTGGGGGATTACCCTCAGCCACGTGGCAGCATTTTTCGCAAGCAGGTTGGCATCGCCTCTCAAAACTGGCACAATCAACAGGCTTTTTCATACTGGCCACGGAGGATCGCCAGGCGTGCTCACGACCGAAGTCCAGAAAATCCCGCACTTCAAAGGCCTCGGTCCTTCGATCCTTTCGGCAGTCTCCCGCGACAAACCCGGCGGTATGCCTGTTCCCGCCGAACGCATGCAAGCCCGCGGCAAGCTGCACGACCTCTGCCCCGTCACGCCCGGAGTTTACGCGTGGCTCGATGACAACAACCAGATTTGCTACGTGGGCAAATCCAAATGCCTTCGCAAACGACTGCTTTCCTATTTCGCCAAAACGCCCGCCGACAAGAAAGTCATCCGCATCCGGCAACATAGCCAACGGATCGTCTGGGAACCCCTTTCGCACGAACTGCTGGCTCTGGTCCGCGAACAGGAATTGATCTATCGCTGGCGACCGGAGTTCAACACCCAGGGCCAACCGGTCCGCCGACAACCTGCATTCGTCTGTCTTTCGGGTGGTGCCGCGCCCAACATTTTCATTACGCGCCGCGTGACCTCTAAAGCCAACATGATCTTCGGCCCGATCTCTGGCACCGGAAGGCTGCGCCGGGCCGTCGAAAGCATGAATCAGATTTTCGCTCTTCGCGATTGCCCGGACAAAACAACGTTCACTTTTGCCGACCAGCAGATGCTCTTTGACAATCCGCAGTCCGCCGGATGTATCCGCTATGAGCTTGGCAGTTGCCCCGGGCCCTGCGCGTCGCTTTGTACCCGGCGGCAGTACGAAGCCAACGCACACAAAGCCTCTGACTTTCTTGTCGGCGGCGTGCAATCGAAACGGGTGCTCGACCAGCTTCAGGAATCAATGAAACAGGCCGCCACAGCACAACGCTTCGAACGCGCCGCGGTGCTTCGGGATCACTTCGTCAACCTCCGCTGGCTCGCCCGGCGACTGGCTCACCTGGAAACCGCCCGCGAAACGCTCAACGGAGTCCTTCCGCTGCCCGGCAAAGGCAAACATAAACTGTGGCTGGTTCTTCGTGGGGGCCAGATCGTTAACTCTGCCGCTGCCCCTTCAGACAAATCGCGATTTGAGTCCGCCGCCGCAAGACTTCATACGATCTCACAGCAGAATCCCGTGCTGCCAACGAACCTCAAAGAGATGAACCTGCAGTTGATCGTGATGGCCTGGTTTCGCAAGTACCCGGACTACAAATCGAAAATGATCTCTTTCGACAAAGCAATTCGCACCTGCCACCAAAGCAGCAACGTTCGCAGACAAGTAACCCGCAGCCCGTAATGCCTCAGGTACGCAAACCACTGCACGCAAGTCAGCCGCACGCAAGTCAGCCGCGGGCCAAAGGCTTCGGGTACGTGAGCCGCTGGCGGTAAGGCCCCGACCACTTCGGGGCTCCACAGAACCGCGCGACCAAGTTAAAACTTCGGTCTGATCTTAAAACTTCGGACTGATCTGCAACCCATCGTCACAACAATTTCATGACCATTCGCACCCGCTTCGCTCCTTCTCCAACCGGCTACCTCCATATCGGCGGCGTCCGCACGGCCCTCTTTAACTGGCTCCTCGCCAAACAGGCCGGCGGTCAGTTCATCCTTCGCATCGACGACACCGACGAGAAACGCAACCAGGCCGAAGCCCTCCAGCCCATCCTCGATGGCTTCCGTTGGCTGGGCATGGACTGGGACGAAGGCCCCGAAGTCGGCGGACCACACGAGCCTTACTTTCAATCGCAACGAAAAGACAAATACAACGCCGCGGTTGAACAGCTGCTGGCCTCCGGCCACGCCTACAAAGACTATTCCGGATCGGATTTCCAGGCCGAACGCGAAGCCGCCGAAAAAGCCAAACAACCTTTCTTTTACAGCCGCAAATGGCTGGCCGAAACCGACCAGCAAGCCGCAGAATTCGAAGCCGAAGGGCGATCGTCGGTCGTCCGCCTGAAAATGCCTCGCAGTGGGACCTGCGAATTCATCGACGCCGTTCGCGGCGAAATGTCAATCGAATGGGCCACCGAATCGGACCACGTCATCCAGCGGGGAAACGGCGCGTGCACCTACCACCTTGCCAACGTCGTCGACGACCATGACTTTCAAATCACCCACGTGATCCGCGCCGTGGAACATCTTTCCAACACGCCGCGACAGATATTCATCGCCCAGTCCTTGGGCTATCAACTGCCAAACTACGCTCACATTCCCTTCGTCGCCGAACCGGGCAGCAAGAAAAAGCTCTCCAAACGCGACATTGCAAAGTATCTCAACAACAAAGACTTCAAACGCCTCTACCAGTCGGGCGCCGAGATCGCAGAACAGATTGGACTTCAAACCGAACCCGACACCTTCAATCCCGTCCTTGTCGAGTTCTACCGCGAAGCCGGATTTCTGCCCGACGCGATCCTGAACTACCTGCTGCTGCTGGGCTGGTCGCTGGACGATTCGACCGAAGAATTCTCACGCGATGAGATGATCGAAAAGTTCTCGCTGGAACGGATCGTCAAAGGTGCCGCAAGTTTCGACCCGCAAAAACTCACCGCGTTCCAGGGACGCTACTTCAACGAACTTCCCGCAAAACGCAAATACAAACTCTGCATCCCCTACCTGCAAAAGGCTGGCTTTCTACCCGACCCACCGGAGTGCGACGTCACCCTGCTGGACAAAGTCATCACCGCCGCAGGAGACCGCCTGGTGATGGCCGGTGACATCCTCAAGTTCGAAGACTTCTTCCTGGCCGATGGCGCAGAACTAAACTACAACGAAAAAGCCTGGCAGAAACGCCTGGTGAAACCCGAAAGGGCAGGGGAGTTGCTGGGCAAATGCCGCGACCTGCTTGCCGACACTCCAGACTACGACGCCGCATCCCTCGAAACCGCGATCAAATCCTGGTGCGAAACCGAAGGCATCGGCATCGGCGACATCATTCATGCCCTCCGCATCGCCACCACCGGTAAAGCCGCAGGCTTCGCCATGTTCGACACGCTGGAAATCCTCGGCCGCGAAAAAGTCACCCAGCGAATCGACAGCACCCTGGCCAAGCTTTGAATCGTCACGTTGTCGCGCGACAACCGCAGCCACAACAAAGGCCTCGGCGTTCTTTCGCATTTCAACCCGGATTTTTCACCAAGCGTGGGCGTAACGTTCAGTTTAGCCAATGAAGATCGCACCGGTTGGAAAACAGTCTCTATCCCGGACTTCATCAACCAGGTGAACCGAAATCCGGGCCACAATCCAGCTTTGACCTTCGCGTCAGTGAGGTTCAACGCAAATCAACGCCCGTCGTCGTGAATAATTCAAGTTCAACAGACAATTGGCCCGCCCTTGTCCCTGCCTGGCATTGGAAAGCGGTATACTCAGACATTTTAATCGCTGCTGTCGTTTCACGCCGGACTGAAAAATGAATCGCTCAACATCAACGTTCCTCTGCAACACAACGGCTGTCCTGACAGCCCTGTTACTGGTCTGCTGCCACCATGATGCCGCCCACGCACAAGACTGGAATCAGTTTCTTGGCAACGGTGGAACGGCAACCACCACGACCGCTGAACTTCCTCTGGAGTGGGACGACGAAACAAATATCCAGTGGAAGACGGAACTTCCCGGACCAGGCGCTTCCTCACCGATCATTGTCGGCGACCGCGTTTTTCTGACTTGCTACTCCGGATACGGCGACAAGCCCAAAGGCAAAATCGAAAACCTTGTCCGCCACATTTTTTGTTTCAATCGAACCGACGGCAAGATCATTTGGCAAAAGTCCATCGACAACTCCGAAGTCAAAGACGAAGACCCCTACAAGAGCTTCATCACCCAACACGGATACGCGACCAACACACCGGTAAGCGACGGCAAGTCCGTTTTTGTTTTCCTGGGCAAGCCGGGACTGTTTGCGTACGACCTGGACGGCAATGAACTTTGGAAGAAAGACATCAGCTACAAGACAAACAAGACAAGATGGGGATCCGCCTCCAGCCCGATTCTTTTCGGTGACAACCTGATCCTGAACGCGATCGAAGAGTGCGGCAAAGTCTTCTCGATCTCAAAATCCGATGGCGAAATCAACTGGGAGTTCGACGCAAAATCGAAACTCGCTTACGCGACCCCCACTCTGGTCACCAACGCGGAAGGCGAAGTCGAACTGGTCCTGCCGGTTCCCAACCGCGTCATTGGCCTGAACCCGGTCGATGGCACGCAAAAATGGTTCGCAACCAACAAGTTCGACAATGAATCCAATGCTTCAGTGCTGGTCGACAAAGACATCATCTACATCTACGGCGGGTTCCGAAGTGTTGGCAGCATGGCGATGCGAGTCGGCGGAATGGGCGACGTCACCAAAAGCCATGTACTGTGGAACACTCGCGACACGTCCTATGTCTCAACACCGATTCTCAAAGACGGCCACCTGTACTGGATTGACGAATCCGGGATCGCCTTTTGCGTCAAAGCAGAATCAGGCGAACAGGTTTACAAAAAACGAGTCCCCGGAGTCCGGGGCGGCCGTGGCATCAAGTTTTTCGCGTCCATGATTGCAGCCGGTGACAACATGTATGCCGTCAGCCGCCGGTCTGGAACGTTCGTAATCAAGACAAAGCCTGAATACGAGCTGGTTAGCCACAACAAGATCAGTGCCGACGATTCCGAGTTCAATGGTTCGCCCGCAGTTAGCCAAAACCAGCTGATCATTCGCAGCAACCGATTCCTTTACTGCATCGGACAGCAGTAAACTTTCGGCGTCGATTCAAAGACTGATTCCGCCGCCCACCTTCGACTGCGTCGCTCGACAAACGTCCGTGTAGCCACACCTGCCCGCCAACTGCGGGCTTTTTTCATGCCCTGCCATTGGCCGCCCCCCGAACCTGCCTCGCAGAATTCAGGTCATTTCGCTATAAACCAACCCAGAAATACTCCCTACATGCGACCCGCAAATGTCTGAAGCAACTCCCGAAACAAAACTTGACTTTGTCCGCCAAATCGTCGCCGATGACATCGCCAACGGAAAAAACAACGGCCAAGTCCAAACGCGATTCCCACCAGAGCCCAATGGTTATCTGCACATCGGCCACGCGAAATCCATTTGCTTGAATTTTGGGATCGCTCAGCAGTTCGGCGGCAAGTGCAACCTGCGTTTCGATGACACCAACCCGGAAAAGGAAGACACCGAATACGTCCAGGCCATCGAAGAAGACGTGCGCTGGCTGGGATTTGAATGGGAAAAAAAGCTCTTCGCGTCCGACTACTTCGACCAGCTCTACGAATGGGCCGTGCAGTTGATCAAGGAAGGCAAGGCCTACGTTTGCGACCAGACTGTCGAAGAAGTTCGCGAGTATCGCGGCGGCTGGAACAAGGAAGGTAAACACAGCCCTTACCGCGACCGCAGCGTGGAAGAGAACCTTGATCTGTTCGAACGCATGAAGAACGGCGAATTTGCCGACGGCGAAAAATCGCTTCGCGCCAAAATCGACATGAACTCCTCCAATATGAATTTGCGCGATCCGGCGATGTACCGCATCCGCCACGAACACCACCACCGAACCGGCGACAAGTGGTGCATCTATCCGATGTATGACTTTGCTCACGGACAAAGCGACTCACTCGAAGGAGTCACGCATTCGGTTTGCACACTCGAATTTGAAAACCATCGACCGCTCTACGACTGGTACATCGAATCGCTGGGCATCCATCACCCGCAACAGATCGAGTTCGCCCGCCTGAATTTGACTTACACGATGATGAGCAAACGCAAGTTGCTTGAATTGGTCAACGAAAAACTGGTCAACGGCTGGGACGATCCGCGAATGCCCACCATCTGCGGCATGCGCCGGCGCGGCGTCACACCCGAAGCCCTACGGGCTTTCTGTGACAAGATCGGGATCACGAAATTCAACAGCCTGACCGAACTGGCACTGCTTGAATTGTGCATTCGCGACCACCTGAACCGCACCGCAAATCGCGCCATGGCAGTCCTTGATCCACTCAAAGTCGTCATCACCAACTACCCCGAAGGCGAAACAGAAATGCGGCAGGCGATCAACAACCCGGAAGATGAATCGGCCGGAATTCGCGAAATGCCCTTCGGCCGGGAACTGTACATCGAACGCAAAGACTTCATGGAAGAGGCTTCGAAAAAATATTTTGGCTTGACCGTCGATAAAGAAGTCCGCTTCAAAAATGCATTCTTTGTCAAATGCAACGAAGCCATAAAAGACGACGATGGCAACGTCGTCGAACTGCGTTGCACTTACGATCCCGAAACCTCTGGCGGGAAAGCCCCCGACGGTCGCAAGGTAAAAGGAACACTCACGTGGGTCAGCGCCCGACACGCAGTCGATGCCGAAGTGCGGCTTTACAATCCGCTGTTCAACAAAGAAAAACCCGACGACATCGAAGAAGGCAAAGACTGGAAGGACGGTCTTAATCCGGAATCACTGGTGACGCTAACGGGCTGCAAACTGGAACCCTCACTGGCCAAAGCGATCCCCGGCGATCGGTTCCAGTTTGAGCGAACGGGCTACTTTTGCGTCGACAAAGATTCCACTGCCGACAAACTGGTCTTTAATCGAACCGTCACACTCAAAGACGGATTTGCCAAATCAAAAAAGAAGTAGCGCCGACGCGACCTGTTCGGAATATTGGCACCAACCCAACACCATTTCTGGCAGCAATGGGGTGAACATCACGTAGCCCCTTGCCATCGACAAAATGAATGCAGTGGACATTTCAACCAAAGCACTCAACGTCGCGACCGAAGCTGCCCTGGTGGGAGCCACCATCACGCGTCGATACTTTGAGCAACTTTCTGACGCCGATATCCAGCAAAAGACAACCGCTGCCGGCGGCGCGAACCTCGTCACTACCGCCGATGTAGAATCCGAAACCGCCATTGTCGCTGCGATCCGGCAACAGTTTCCTGATCATGCGTTCCTTGGCGAGGAAGGCCACGTCGCCCGAACCGACGCGCCGAACCTGTGGATCATCGACCCGCTCGACGGCACCAACAACTTTACCCATGGCATTGCCCAGTTCGCCGTATCGGTTGCCTACTATCAAAACGGAAAACCGGTTTGCGGCACGGTGATCAACCCCGCGTCCGGCGACCTGTACACCGCTTCAGTTGGCGGCGGCGCGTTTCGCAATGGCAAACAAGTCAATGTCAACGCTCATCAAAACCTGAGTCAGACCATGATCTGCACCGGCTTCTACTACGATCGCGGCGCAATGATGCGTTCGACCCTCGATGCGATCGACAGCCTGTTCGGCAAAGGCATCCACGGGATCCGGCGTTTCGGTGCTGCGGCTTTGGATTTGTGCGCCGTCGGGGCAGGGCAGTACGGTGGCTTCTTTGAGTTCACGTTGTCGCCTTGGGACTTTGCCGCCGCCGCGATCTTCGTTCGCGAAGCAGGCGGCAAAATAACAGACTGCGCCGGCAAAGAATTACCGCTAACCCAAACGTCGGTCTTGGCCACCAACGGTCTGCTACACGGTTCGATGACCGAAACCCTCGGCCCACACCTCGACAACACGCGGTCCTAGCGAATCAATAAACATCCCAGGCTCCAAATCAAATCCATGATCGTCGTACAAACGACGTGCTGTGCATTCCCGGATTCCTGACCCATTTCCCGCAATCAACTCGAAGAATTATCATGCCCTCTCTCTGGGTCAGCGACCTGACAAGCTACTGGCAAGTCCGAATTCGCATGCGATAAATTGCTATGCGGCGTATTTTACGTGTTTGCGCAACAGGTCGGCTGACAAAAACCTGTGATAATTCTCTGGAGGCATCCCTTTCGGATTCATAGCCGGATACATAATGGCATAGTGGGCAAAGTATGCTGCTGACTTGGGTGAAAACTCGCTGAGGCGCAAGTTTACGGGGTTTTTGAGGAGAAAAATTGAGGTAATCGGTGTAAGTTCGGTTCAGTCGTGTGTTAACAGCTTTGTTTGCGGTGCATGTTTGGGGGATCTTTGGTATCGAAAGTGCCGAGAAGTCCGACCACGAAAACGCTAGAGTCAGGCTGTTTTTCACGTTGTTTGATGCTTCGCACGCCTATTCTTACCATTGGGCTGCTCAAGCTTGTTTGTGAAAGAAACGTAGCCAAATCATCGCCTTTTTGCGCCCCTGCGAGACTACCCCATGGATTCGCGGTCTTTTTATCCATTACCACGCTACGCCTACACTTCCGTTAGCCCACAACGAATCGGCAGCGCACGCAAAAACCCTGCGAAAGACTCGCAAGGTTAAGCGGACTAATTTCTTTCTGCTGCGTTTGACCGTTGACCGCTGATA
Organism: uncultured Pirellulaceae bacterium; assembly: GCA_937928555.1. Lineage (GTDB taxonomy): Bacteria > Planctomycetota > Planctomycetia > Pirellulales > Pirellulaceae > Mariniblastus. The sequence continues at coordinate 65,961 of CALFWR010000016.1, read as the reverse complement.
GGCGGTTGCGAAAGCTGCGGCCGAGTCGGTCGTTGCACCTTTTCATATCGGGTAGTAAGACCAGATTGTTTCCGATCATCGAATGGGGCTCGCCAACGTGTAGGAAATTGCGAAGAAGACCTCGAGCCCCTTAAATACAGAGCTGGATTCGAATTGCTGTCCGGCCAACCCAGATCGTTCGATTCGGCTTTGATGACTTCCACTCGCAGACGCACCATCTCCGATTTCGCGTCGCGGCGTTTCTCAAGCTTTGACTTCATCGCGTCGAGTTTGGCTTCAAGGTCGTCGAGGTATTTCGCGTAGGCGTCCAAGCGCTGATCGTACTCTTTGCCAAGGGCGTCTTTCAAATTCGCTTCGGCGTCTTTCCGGTCACCTTCGGTTTCTGCCTTTTTCAGTTGATCTATCGCAACAACGACCTCTGACGGTTGATTGGAAACACGAACCGTTCTGGTAGGCGGAGGAGATGTTTGCGGATACCAGGTTTCTACGAATCTGGTAGTCGCAGAAGATGTTGGCGGAGACTGAGCATCTTGGCCATCGACTTGGGAAACAAGCCCCACAAGCAACAGCGCGAAAGAAGAAGTAACGATCGTTTTCATTTTTGATCTCCAGAAGTAGGAAAAGTATTTGTTCGGTTTGTACGTGGGGTCGCCATCGGGTCGGCGGAGGCACCAATCGCGCTGGATAACTGATTGAGTTCCTGGACAAAAGGATCCTGCTGCCTAAATCGGATCGGTCGGTCAAATTCATCCGCCCGCTCAAACTCGCCGGCAAGTGTGCGAAGCTCTTGCCGGAACACGCCATCCTCTTCGATGCCAAACTTTTGCTGAATTTCCGGCCAGGACATCACACGCGTCGCCACAACAGGTTCTGATTGCACATTTCGTCCAAGTTTGATTGCGGCGGTCCAAACCAGAACCGCGAAAGCCACCAGACACGCCGCCGCAGCCAGCGTTTTCATCGCAGTGGGAACCATCCGCCATGTCCGCCTGGAACTCAATCGAGGAAGGCTGACTTTGGTCGGCTGATTCAGATGAGCCAGGTACTCGGCGAGGTACGTTTCCAATTCACCGGCCGACTGCAGACGGTGATCGGGAGCCTTCTCCAGCAAACAGTCAATCAACTGCTCAAGCTGCGGCGTCACGTCGGGGTTAATCGACCGCACGCGAGGGTGGTTTTGGTGACCGATCCGATGGATGACGCCCATCGGCGTGTCTGCCTGAAAGGGCGTTTCACCGGTCGCGAGAAAGTACAACAACCCGCCGACGCTAAACAGATCGCTGCGGCAATCGATGTCCGCTCCGCGAGACTGTTCGGGCGACATGTAGTTCAACGTCCCGGCGATCATCCCGGTTTGGGTCATCGTTTCTTCGGTCTCCCGCCTGGCCAAACCAAAATCCGTAATCACGATTCGATTCACCTGATTGTCGACAAGAACATTGGCAGGCTTGATATCGCGGTGAACCAGGCCTTGAGTGTGGGCCGCAGCAAGCCCCGAAGCCAGTTGAACGCCGATGCGAACGACTTCTTTTGTCGGCAGTGGTCCGCGGCTGGAAACGACTTCTTTGAGCGACGGCCCGACAATCAATGGCATCACGAACCAGGGCACCGAATCGGTTTCGCTGATATCGTGAATCGAAACCACGTTCGGATGGATCACCGCCGCCGCGGCCCGGGCTTCGCGGGCAAAACGCTGTTTCGCGGTCCCATTTTGTGCCAGTCGCGGCAGGATCATCTTGATCGCGACGGGCCGATGAAGCTCCCGGTCAAAGCCTCTCAGCACCACGCCCATCCCGCCAAAGCCAATGATTTTTGCGACGTCGTAACGGCCCAATCGCCCCAGCATTTCGGGATGGATCGGCGGTTGGAGGGTGTCGCCAAGCATGCCTTCGATGGCATGCAAGTCCCAGGCGTTGTCCTGTGGCGGTGGATCGGATGTAAAGTCCCGAAAGTGTGTCGTGTCGATAGATGAATCGATCCCAAGCGACGTCACGCTGTCGGAGAACTCGTTTCGCCATTGCGGGTCGGCCGCGATGTCGACCATTCTGCTTTGACATCGCTGGCAGTGCGACACGTGCGTTTCCACGTGTCTCGCAACGTCCGTTTCCGGATTCGCTTGAACAATGGAAAGAATATCATGATCGGAAATGTGTTCGTTGGGATTCATGGTCGGGCTCCCATTCCTGTTTCCTGTAATCGGACTGCGGCTGCCTTTTTGAGCCGCGCCAAAACTCGCGAGCGGGCCACGTAGAGTGCTCCGACGGTGATCCCAAGCTCTACTGCGACTTCCTCTGGCGATCGTTTTTCCATTTCGGTTTCCCAAAAAGCCTTCCACGTGGTCGCGTTGACCCTGGCGGCGACTTCGCGAGATACCGTCAGAAATATCTGCCGCTGAAACTCCATGTAAAACTCCTCGCTGCCGGCGTCCGGATGCTGCACGTTGGCAAACACATCGGTCCCGGCCGAAACGGTGGGCTTGCGATTTTGATCGCGAAAGAAATCGACCACCGAATTGCGGGTGACACGATACAGCCAACCGCGAAACGTCGCCCCGGGATGGTCCGCGTCGAACTTGTCGATTGACCTGGCGACCTGCGCCAGCACTTCCTGGGTGACGTCTGTCGCGTCGGCGTGTTGCAGGCCTTTTTTGCGGCAGATGCGAAAGATGACCGGCTGGTAGATCGACGCAAACTCAGACCACGATTCCGCGTCGCGGGGGTTGCCGAGCTTTCCGATCAGCGAGTACCGAGTTGAAAATGATGGTTCCATGTCCTGTCCTTTTACACGGCTCAACGGCGAAAAGCGCTGTTTCTTACACCAAGCGTGGAACTTTTTCTCCTTTATTGAATTTAACTGATCACGATACGTAGGTCTGGCTTCCAGCGGCAATCATTTTCCGAAAAAACCATCGCTCGCGGCGTTTCGATACGAATCCGGGTAAGCTCAACGATTTCAACTTACCACCACAGAGGAAGCCATGCAGGGCGCGATCGTCGGGGATGTTGTTGGCTCGCACTACGAGCACTTTCCAACCAAATCGACGGACTTTGATTTTTTTGCAGAGCATTGCTGCGTGACTGACGACACGGTGCTGAGCGTCGCGGTGGCGGACTGGTTGCTTCACGGCGGCGAGTTGTATCGATACTTTCACGACTACGTGGATCGCTACCCAAAAGCCGGCTACGGCGGCACGTTCCTTGACTGGGCCGGTAGGAACCGGCCCTACGGCAGGTTTTCGCGATTCAGTCGACTGGCTTTACTGTCCTGCGTCGGTGGTCGTCTCCTACAGTTATCAAAGCAAAGATGGCCGGTAGGAACCGGCCCTACGGGTGATCGTCTCCTGCAGTTATCAATGCAAAGATGGCCGGTAGGAACCGGCCCTACGGGTGGTCGTCTCCTACAGTTATCAATGCAAAGATGGCCGGTAGGAACCGGCCCTACGGCAGGTGGTTTTCGCGATTCATAAATCGGGCGGCGAATTCAGTCGCGAGCCCGATTTATTGAACCTACCGGCTTGCAGCCGGTAGTCCGCGCTCAGTCGGCTGGCGCGTGCTTTCCGGCTGGCCGGAGGGCTTCGCCGACTGTTTCAGTCAGCGTATCGCCCAATTCCCCGCGGCAAATGTCAGCAGCTTTTTTGAGCCGCTCCACGACGTCGGGATGCTTGTCTTTGACGTCTGTTGTTTCGCCGATGTCATTATCCAGATCAAACAATGAAAGCGAGATGCTTTTCTGGCTGTATTTTACAGGGATGCCATCTTTGCCGGCTTCGCGATCGCCCAGCGTTCGGTACTGGTGCTCAAAATGTAACTTCCACCGCTGGTCTCGCACCGCGTGCAGTTGGCCGCCGGAGTAGTAGTGAAAAAAGTACTTGCGATCGACGGTGCTTTCGGGATCTTTCAGTACCGGGAGAACATCGACGCCATCGATCTTGTGGTCAGGCAACGGTGCGCCGATGCGATTGGCGATGGTGGGAAAAAGATCGATCGTGGACAGCAATTGGTCGCAGGTTTTTCCCGCAGGGATCATGCTGGGCCACTTCATCAGCGTCGGCACCCGGCAACCGCCCTCGAACGTCGTGCCCTTGCCTTCACGCAGTGGCGTCGCAAGTCCAGCGTGGTCGCCGTAATTCAGCCACGGCCCGTTGTCGCTGGTAAAAACCACTAGGGTGTTGTCCGCGATGCCTGAATCAGCAAGTGCTTTGTTGATCTGTCCCACGGACCAGTCGAGCTCCATCACGACGTCGCCGTAAAGCCCTCGTTTGCTTTTGCCTTTGAATTTATCGGACACGTAGATCGGCACGTGAACCATTGTGTGCGGCAGATACAGAAAAAAGGGCTCGTCTTTGTTCCGCTTTATAAAGTCCACTGCTTTTTCGGTGTACCACGTCGTTAGCTGAGCCTGGTCTTCGGGCTTGACGTCGTCGTTGACGATCTTTTCATTTTCATACAGCGGCAGCTTCGGGAACTTGTGTTTGTGAGCTTTGACATTGGGGTCATCGGCACCCGGATTGTAGGGCCACATGTCGTTGGAGTAAGGCAACCCAAAGTACTCGTCAAAACCCTGCCGGGTAGGCATGAAATCCGGATGGTGGCCCAGGTGCCACTTTCCAAAACACGCCGTTTTGTAGCCTTTGGTTTTGCACATCTCTGCAATGGTGATTTCGTCAGGATGAAGCCCACGGTTATGATTGGGCATGATGGCACCGGTGATGTTGATCCGGCGATGGTAGCAGCCGGTAAGCAGCGAGGCCCGTGACGCGCTGCAAACGGCCGATGAAACCTGGAAGTCGGTGAACTTCATGCCCTGGGCTGCCATTTGGTTCAGGTGCGGTGTGTGGATTCCTTTGGCTCCGAAGGGTTCGATGTCGTTGTAGCCCATATCGTCGATAAAAATGACAACAAAGTTCGGCAGTCCGGTCGAGTGCGTTTCGCCGTAGGCGCTGACCGAAGCCGTGGCTGACAACGTCGCAATGAACAAAATCAAAAGTTTGTGAAAGTGCATGATGTGGCTTGGCATGGACAGAGGTACATCAATTATACAGAGGAGAAATCGTCAGTCGGTCAGGAAGATACGCTCTTTGCAAGCCCGTCCGGGTTTGTTGTCGGTGAACATCGCGTAGACTATTGTTGTCGATAATGAACGTAGTCTGATTCGCCAAATTTCTTTTTGTATCCCATCAGGAATTCTGACAAATCCCACGACGACTTCCTCGGGCTTCAAGGTCAACCATTAACCCGGATTAAATTCCGGGAAGAACCTCTTTGCAGGTCTTGCTGCAAACAATCAGCATACCCCAAGGCGAAACTCCAGTGCATCATCGTTTTACCACGCTGGGACTTTGCTCACGAAATGACAAACCGAATCTGGCCAAATGAATCCGCTGAATATCATTCGAATCCCCGGTGAATTTGCGATCTGCGAGCTTGCCCCTGAATCCGCGATTCCGGCATGGGTCACGGGGCCTTTTACCTCCGTTTCGCGAGCCGAGGACGAACTGTCGATCGTTTGTCTTGCTGATACAGTTCCGGATCACGTCAAGTCCGATGGTGGCTGGAGTTGCCTGAAGCTGGCGGGGCCGTTTGAGTTTGATCAAGTTGGAATCATTGCGGGCCTGACAGGAGTTCTGGCACAGGCCAAGATCGGAGTTTTTGTGGTCAGCACTTTCCGCACTGACTTCGTCCTTGTAAAAAAATCCAATTTTCTCGACGCAACTCGGGTTCTCGAAGAAAATGGTTATGAGTTTTCGCGGTAGAAGTCTTAACCCGTCTGTACGCCCGCATTAAAAACACTCCGGCTGCCATGTCATCCATCAAAAAACACTTTCAACATCGCTTTGAGAGCATCGAAGACTACCTTCACCATCGCGCCCCCTACCTGTTGGTTGACGAAGTCGTTCAGTTCGAAGCCGAAAAGATCGTCACTCGCCACACCGTTGGGGATGATTCGTATTTCATCAAAGGCCACTTTCCCGGTGCCCCGATCATGCCCGGGGCGATGATGCAGGAATTTTCCACCCAGTCGGCGGGTGTTCTGATTGCCGGGAACTTCAACCCGATGCAGGACTTCGATACCCACGACCCGTTTCACAACGAATACGCGTTGGGCGTTCTGGTTCGAATCAAGCGCGCCAAGTACACGGGTTTTGCCCGACCGGGCGATGTCCTAGAAGCCACCGTGGTACTCGAATCGCACGTGGGCGATCTTTTTGATTTCAGCTGTCTGATTTGCTCCGGTGATCGAAAGATCATGCAGAACCGGTTTCAGTTGATGAACATTGAATCTAAAACTTTACAGGGAAAGTAACTCACTGCCCGGCAACAAATCAAATCCAACGATAACGCGTCGCTGCTACTTGGACTCTGAGCGATCATTGCTTGGCACGCCCGGGCGTCCGGGCCAGGCAGGATACTGCGGCGGAACAGCGTTCTGCTGCCGCCGATTTCTCCGCTGGACAAACGGGTTCAGGATGTCGAAGGGCCGTCCCAGCCGACCCGGATAGCCCTCGCGAAACTTAATTACTTAATTCAGCCCTGAAACACCCTGCTGGCTGTAAATCGCGGGCTCGTCGGTGCCGTCGCCATCCCAGTCACCCGCGATCGGCGTATCGGCAGCACCACCAAGCTCAAACGTCTTGTCGGTGATTTCAAGCTCACGGTTGCCGTTGGAATCGATGATCCAAGTTCCGTTTCGGTAGACGGCAAGGTCTTCGATGCCGTCGCCATTGAAGTCACCCACGACGGGCTTGTCGCCGGCTTGCCCAAAGTTCACGATTTCGTCTTCGTGATCGAACTGGCCGTCGCCATTGATGTCCAACTTCCAGACGCCATCATGGAAGGCACCGATGCTGCGGATGCCTGTGCCGGTCCAGTCGCCGGCAATCGGCATCAGCGATTCTTCATCGGGACCAAACACGTGATCCACAACGTCAGACTGCTGCGTGCCAAACGTCGACAGCTTCATCGTGCGAGCGCCATTGGTCGCGTGGTTGTCACGTGGCGGCACGTTTTTGTGCAGATTGGTATTCTGGTTTTCAGGGTTCGGCAAACCGGGCTCATGTGCGATCGCGTTGACGTCGCCCTCCCAGATCGGACCGTAGATCCCGATGTCGTCTTTGCCATCGCCGTCCCAGTCACCAGTGACAGGTCGGTCATCGGCATCACCAAGCCTTGCTAGGAGGTCTTCGCGATCCCAGCGGCCGTTACGATTGATGTCGATCATCCAGAAACCGTCTTTGAAGACGGCGACTTCATCGATTCCGTCTCCATCAAAGTCACCCACAACCGGGATCCCACCGATGGCTCCGAACCGCTGCGTCAATCCGTTGATTCGAATGTCATCATCCTGGGTGGTCGTGAACGTCCAAACGGCACTTTCCATGTCGAATCGCGACCAGTCGGCGTTGCTGATGTAGCCGACTTGCTGCCATGCGGTTTGCGGGGACGCACCTTCGCCTTCACCGCGAGGGCTTCCGCCGTTGATGACACTCAAGTGCCAGGTGTAAGCATTGTCAGCGACCGCCTGGGCTTCTGTTTGGAACGCCGCCCCTCGCGAGCTACCAACGATCGACGTAAAGTTCCCGCTTTGGGCACCGGCCAAACCAGGAAGGCCCGTGATTCCTGGACTTGGGCGAAGCGGATTTTGGATCGGCGGAGGAGTCGTGGGGCCAGCGCCGAAGGGATTCAAAACCGGATCGACAGGATCGACTTGCAAGACGCGGACTTCGGAGAAGTTATTCTGGATCGACACTCCGCCGGGATTAACCCGAATATTGGCAACGGTGTCCTGCAGTTGGCTGTCGGAGAACGTTTCGGTCAACGGAGAGATTGCGGTGACAAGGTCATTTTCGTTGTTGAACGTGAACCCGCTAAGTCCGTTTTCGGTTGGCCCGGAGCTGTCATTTGAATCGACCAGTCCGTCGGGTTGTGTCTGGACCACGATGTAGCTTCCTTGCGGCAAGCCCTGAAACCAGTACTCTCCATTTTCGTCTGTCTCGACAAAAATTTCTGCGTTGGGATCATCAGTTCCCAGATGCGTGTAGAACTCGGCCTGGACTTCGCCCAGTGTCACCGGGCGTGGGCTGATGGCATTGTTTTCGCCAGCGGGATCGACGAAGTAGAAAAGCTGAACTCGCACCCCTTCGAGCGGCGTGTCGGTGTCTGCCTGAAAAACTCCATCGCGAAGACTACGGAAGTTCGCTGGAACTTCGCCCGTTTCGGTTTCGAACGCCGGCCCGTCTTCAAAAACCAGACCGTGAATTTCAGCCGGAGGGTGCTCGCAGAAGTTGTAATCCACCAGGCGATCACCCGAAGAAACCGTGATCTCGCCCAACAGATTTTCGCTCGCTGTTCCGTCACCGGAACCGACTCTCTCTCCGCCGGTAAAGAATCCATCCGGCTGGACCTGTCGAAGCGTGTATGTCCCCGGCCGAAGATTGCCGAAGGTATACGCGCCGTTGGCGTCTGTTTCCACAGTGTCGACGACATTGCCGTCTGCATCAAGCAACTCGATCAGCACGTTGGCCAGCGGGTTTTCGCCAGCGGTGGTGTCGAGCATACAATTTCCGTCCAGATCGGTGTGGACGAACCCCGAAATACTGGCCGGCAATAGCTCGCCAAAGTTATAGTTTACCGCGTTGTCTCCGCCTTCTAGGTTGACCCAGAAGACGTCGTTTTCGACTTGGCCCGGATCGCTGCCGCCGCGTTGCCCCAGCGTGTCCCGACCGTCAATGAAGTCTTCTGGCTGTGTCTGCTGCACGTGGTATTCGCCGGCGATCAGGTCTTCGAAGCAGTAGTGACCGTCGGCGTCAGTGAGGACCGACGCGATGAGATTTCCATCGCCGTCAAACAGCTCGATCAACACCCCTTCGATTCCTTCTTCGCCAGCATCCTGAATCCCATTGTCGTTGCGGTCGTGGTAAACGACGCCTTTGATCGACGCCGGCTCGTGCTCACAGAAGTTGTATTGCGTTCCCGATTCGCCCGACCCGATCACTACATTGTCAAATCGATCGTCGCCCGCGATGCCAGTTTGGACTCCAGCGACGTTACCGACCACGTCGGCCCCATCAAGGAACCCATTGGGTTGGACCTGAACGATCGAATACGTTCCGGGCCTCAATTCATCAAACTCGTAGAAGCCGTTATTGTCGGTGCTGGTCGTTTCAACAACGTTACCCTGTTCGTCCAGCAACTGGATCGTGACGCCGGAGATGGGTTCAAAATCGGGATCAGAAGGATCCAGCTTGCCCTGCCCCGGCACGTCAACACTCACATAGCCGCTAACGGAACCGGCTTGAAGTTCACCAAAGTTGTACTCGATACCATGCTCGCCGGCAGCGAGTTCAATTTGGGTGTGTCGGTCGTTGCCCTGTTGTCCTGTAGGCACGCCATCGACCGTACCGATGGTGTCCTGTCCGTCAAGGAACGGCGCCAAGGGATCCTCTTCACCGGGCGGGTAGTTGTTGATTTCGACGACTTCGTAGATGCCCGGGGGAAGGCCTTCGACGCTGTAATGCCCGTTGGCATCGGTGCGAACCGAAATCGGAGTGAAGTCCGCGAACGGATCGTTGGCGGCACCTTGCTGGGGACCAAGCCGAGTGACTTCGATCAGAACGTTGGCGATGCCTTCTTCGTTAGACTCCCGAATTCCATTGTCGTTTGCGTCATGGAACACGTTGCCTTCGATATACGCAGGAAGGACTTCCTTGAAATCCAAATCCGTTGCCGCCGTGTTGCCCAACGGGATTTCGATGTTGCCGATCACGTTCGGTTCGCCATTGCGGTCGGCGAGTGTTTCTCCGGTTGCGACGCCTTCGACTTGCCCACCACCAGCGTTGACGCTCAAGAAACCGTCAGGCTGAATTTGGATCAGGCGGAAGTTTCCGGGCGCAAGCCCAAGCTCCTGGCCGAATTCGTAGTCACCGTTTTCATCGGTCAACGTGGTGGCTACCGTCTCGTAAACTCCGGCGTCATTGAGCCGCTGAAGTTCAATTGAAACTCCTGAAATTCCGTCTTCGGTGCCATCGTGAACGCAGTCGATGTCTTCATCGTGGAAAACGGTACCCGAGATTTCAACAGGTCTTGCGACCGGAGTGAACGCATCGACCGCCGCAGCACTACGGTCAGCCTGGCCTTCTTCGTTGTCGCGAGTCAAATCAATGCTGTCGCCCGCGACCGATTCGCCTTCCGCGAACAAATTGTTGAACTCGTCAAAAAACACGCCTTCGAACTGAGGCTGCACAAAGTCACCGTCAAGGATCACGGTGGTTGAGATATCAAGCGGATCAAACGTGTAGTTGTCATCAACGAATTCGGCGTCGAAGAACGAACCTTCGAACTCGACTCCCGAGGCAATCCTGTCGACCCGGAAACGCTCGACTTCGTCCACGTCGATCGTGAACGCCAACACGTCGCCGGCTTCAAAATTGAGAACGTCAACGACCAGCGAAAGTCCATCTTCGGAAACGCTGACGCCCTGAATGTCGCTGGCATTGACTCCCAAACTTGCATTGTTGTCAAACTCAAAACCGTGGGATCCGCCTGCTCCCCGAGCCTGTTCGCCAACATCAAAAAACACGTCGCCATCGGACAGGTCGCCTGAGAGGTCCTGGTCTCCGTTGATGGTGAACTGCGTCAGCTGAGTTGTTTCAGCGCCACCGACAAAGCTGACTTCGAAGAAGTCGGGCGTTGTGTCCTGTCCAGCGTCGCCTTCGACGAAAGTGACGGCTGCGATCACCGGATCGGCAGTGAGCACCCGGCGCTCTTCCATGACTTCGAACCGGCAGCGACGAAGCATTGCGTTTTTGGCAACTTCGGCTGCTTTGGGGTCTTTGTTTTTACCAAGAAGACGAGTCGAGATTTTTTGGAACAAGCTCATATTGAATTCGCTTTTAGGTGAAAAAAATCGGGCGGGAGGAGAGGAAGAGCGAAAGTTGGCGGAAGTCCTAGCGGCGAGCCTGCCACGCAGATGGCTGCCGCGTGCCTCTGCTGGCCATGCTCGACGCATCCTGATTCGGCTGAACCATTGCAACTTCGTCCGTTCTCGGAATCCAGATTCGGAACGTTGCGTCGTAACTGCCAGAAACGAACACGTTTTGCGCCATGTCCATGCAGGTCACGGTGCCGGCATGGCCTTCCAATACCCCAATTTCCGATCGATTCCGGATGTCCCAGATGTGAATCAGGTTGTCGCTTCCCGAAGTTGCGATCGTAGACGGCGCAATCGTGTGGACGGCGTAAAGCTTGGTCGCCATCCGTGGAAGTTGGTGAGAACCGTTGGTGTCGTCAAGCCGATTGATGCGGACGACTTGGTCTTCGCCAACACTGACAAGTTCATCCGAAGAGTTAAACTCAAGGCCACGAATTCGACGGCGATGAGCTTTGATTTGGTGGGCGACGCTACCGGTCTTGAGGTCGAAAACGCGAATCGTGCCGCAGCGGCCTCCGACGGCCAGAAGTGAATCGTCCATGGAAAAAGCCACCGCGTGATTGTCGTCGCAGGAGCAGGGAAGGCGAGACAGTTGTTGGCCTTCGACGTTGTGAACAAAAGCAAATTTGCTGTGCCCTACACTGGCGACTTTTTCCGAGTCGTGGCTGACCGCGAGGTTGATGATGGCTTCCCTCTGGAGGACCAGCGGTTTAGCGGTGGCCGTCTGGTCGCTGATGTCCCAGCGGATCAGATTGCGGTCGTGCGAACAAGTAAACAGGTTTTTGCTGTCAGCAGAGAACACTGCCGCACGAACCCAGTCGGTGTGGCGGCGAAGATGGCGAACGAACAGGCCCGTTTTGAAATCGTACAAACTGATCAGATGGTCGTCGCCGACAGTCGCGATCAAACGGCCTTCGCGCTGTAGGCTTACGCCCGTGACGACGGGGCGCCGAGTCGCACGCGTATCCCGAACGGTGGCTATTTTGCGGCTTTCCCAGTCAAGCATGTCGGGAACTGGAGGGCTCGATTTGCCCAACAAAAGTGCCGGATTGGCGGCCAAACCCAACGCGGTGAGTGCGGTAGAGCCAAGAAAATGACGCCGTTGGATCATGGGTTTCCTCCTTGAATGCCGCAATTCAATCGTTCTGCAGCCAGGCGTCTCACGACACCGACGCCTTCCTGACGCCAACGAATGGTCACAGTTGAATTTGCGGGAATCTCCGTCGGTGTGGGACAGACGGACGTAAGCGTTATCGGATTCCAAGCGGCCAACTGATCAAAGTTCAATGCTGACGCCCCCACATTGAGCCAAGGCAGCGGTTACAGAACTGTTGCAATCGTTAATCTTTGCCAGAACTGCTATCGCGAATCCGGGCTACGGTAGCCCGATTCGCTGGATTTATTCCAATGTGTCTTTCAGCCCGGATGATTCACGAGGCTTGGGCGTTGATTCTACGTCTGGCCAACGGGAGCAAGGGAAAAGACGAATCTCAACAAGAAATGTGAATCATCCGGTAGATGAAAACCACAGTGATCGTTTCATCGCATCAGAGTCGCGGATCACTGTCGGAACTGGCTCTGACGCCCAAGCCTCGTGAATAATCCGGGCTCAAGGCATCGGTCGGGACCACCACACCAAACCAGGCGACATATTTTTAGCCGGCGGCGGCATCAAAGGCGGCATCTCCTACGGCGAAACGGATCCGTTTGACAGATGTTTATCGTGAACATCGTGAACTGGTTGAACACATCCCGGCGTAGGTGGCTTCGATTTGCCGGGGCGTCGTTGAATCAGCTTCGCCGACGACTGCTCTGGCACCAAACTCTCTCTATCGTCCACGAGTCTTCGATGGCCCGAGGGTACGGCGCGGCCGATGCCTTCGGCTGAACGATCGCCGGATGTCACCAGAACGCAACACGAGCGATAGCGGTACAAGTCGTGAAGGGTTTCACCGTCGTGCTCGGCGTGGCGGACCTGAAAAGACGATATCGAGAATCTGTGAAATATCGAAACCTTGAGCGAGAGACGGGGTTTCACCGGAGAGACGCGATCATACCTAGGAAACGCACTGCGGTTCGTCGAAAGGCGAATTCCCTCACCCCAACACGGCAGTGCGTTTCCTGGGTGTGATTGGCAACCTTTAACCCGGATTATTCACGAGGCGTGGGCGTAACTTTCAGTTTAGCCAATGAGCATCGCACGCGTTGGAAAAGAGTCTTTGGTCTGGACTTCATCAACGAGGTGAACCGAAATCCGGGCGACAATCCAGCTTTGACCTTTGCGTCAGTGAGTTTCAATGCAAATCAACGCCCGTCGTCGTGAATCATTCCGGTTTGACTGTGGGATTATTTGAGCCGATATGATTGGCACGACCGTCCTGAACCTCCAAATTCGCAGGAAGTACACCCAATACTTGCCGCAATCGTGGGCTTTGTAGCCAACGGGCCGGTACTTAAACAGGTAGCCAATTAGCATGTCTTTTGCCGTTGGCTTTTCGAAAAACCGAAAACTTTCCTGATCCGCTGCCAACACGTCAACGAAAAAGTCCATGAATCAAATCGGCGAACTTCTGGTTGAACGCGGCTTGATCTCCGATCAGCAACTCAGCCAAATCGATCCATCCCGTGAACTTGACGGCGAGGCGCTTCTTGGAGAACTCGATCGAAATGACTTGATCGGCAGGAAGCAGGCTTATGAAGCTCTGGCAGACGAGCACGGTGTCGATTTTCTTGATTTGGCCAACCACCGCGTTGACCTTACGCTGCTGGATACTTTTCCGCAAAAGTTGATCTACCGCCAATTGATCTTTCCGGTGGAAATCCGCGACGACGTATTGATCGTCGCCACCGCCGATCCGACAGACCTTTATCCGCTTGACGAAGCCAGCGCTGCGACGGGGATGGCGGTTGAGCCCGTTCTTGCCGAACGTAGCGAGATTGCCAAACTGGTCAAAGCCCACATGGGTGTCGGTGGCGAGACGATCGAAGGCTTGATCGAGCAGAAGATCGAAGACGGTGTCGAGCTACTGGAAGACATCGAAACCGACGGCAGTGAACTGTCGGAGATGGCCCAGGAAGCCAGCGTGATTCGCTTGGTGAACGAGATTCTTCTCGAGGCCATCGATACGCGGACCAGTGACGTTCACATAGAGTCGCAGGCCGAACGGATTGTCGTTCGCTACCGCATCGACGGTATCTTGCACACCCAACCGGTTCCGCCAGAGATCAACCATTTCCGCGCCGCGATCATCAGCCGCCTGAAAATCATGGCCAGGCTGAACATCGCTGAAAAACGGCTGCCCCAGGACGGCCGGATCAAACTCAAAGTCAAAGGCCGCGAAGTCGACGTGCGTGTGTCGGTGATCCCGATGATCCACGGCGAATCACTGGTGATGCGTATTCTTGACAAAGGTTCGATGAAGTTCGAACTCAAAAGCTTGGGCATGGCGGATGAGACTTATGAGACGTTTAGCAAACTGATCCGGATTCCTTACGGGATCATTTTGGTAACCGGCCCAACGGGTTCGGGAAAAACGACCACGCTCTATAGTTCGCTGATCGAGATCAACACGCCATCGACAAAGATCATTACCACCGAAGATCCGGTCGAGTACCAGCTTGCCGGTATCAACCAGATTCAGGTACACAGCAAGATCGGGCTGACTTTCGCCAACTCGCTGCGAAGCATCCTTCGTCACGACCCTGACATTGTGCTGGTCGGTGAGATTCGTGACAGCGAAACGGGCGAGAACGCGATTCAGGCTTCGTTGACCGGACACCTTGTCTTCAGCACCCTGCACACCAACGATGCGGCGGGAGCGTTCACGCGGATGTGCGATATGGGCGTGGAGCCGTTTTTGGTTGCCAGCACCGTCGAAGCGGTGATGGCCCAGCGGCTTGTGCGGCGGCTGTGTTTGAATTGTCGCAAAGCCATCGACGTTTCGAAACTTGACCTGCCCAGCGATTTTCCGATCGACCGGATTGATGGTCCGCTGTATCAACCGGTAGGATGTCGCGAGTGCCGAAACGTTGGTTATACCGGGCGAATGGGCGTTTATGAGCTTTTGGTGACCAGCGAAGAAGTCCGCGATTTGGCTCAGCGACGTGCAAGTACCTGGGAGATCAAAAAAGCCTGCGTTAACGGCGGGATGAAGACGCTACGCGATGATGGCTGGCGAAAAGTCCTCAGCGGGCGGACTTCCGTGGACGAAATTTTACGGATCACAAAAGGAGATCGCATCGATTAAGCCATCGGGGCTCGGTTGACGGGCTTTGACAGATGGCTTCAACGTTGCATCCACACAATGCCTGAATTTACTTACATCGCGCGCGACCTTTCCGGGGACAAAGTCGAAGGTTCGATGTCCGCCAATTCTGAAGCCGACGTGATCAGTCGTCTTTCGGCTAAATCGCTTTTCCCGGTCAAGGTACACAACAGCGAAGAGGCCAAGGGCGGGGCGAACTTCGAACTGAGTTTTGGCGGCGGTGTCAATGACTACAAAATGGCGATCTTTTATGAGCAGCTTTCGTCACTGCTGAACAACGGCGTTCCACTGATTCGTTCACTGACGCTGCTTCGTGATCAATCAAAAATCAAATCCCTTCGCGAAGCGATGGACGATGTGATTGCCCGGGTCGAAGACGGCGAAGAGCTTTACAAATCATTTGCCCGGCATCCGAAAGTCTTCAGCAACATGGCGATCAACATGTCGCGAGCGGGAGCCGAAGGCGGATTCCTCGAAGACGCCCTGTCGCGGGTCGGTTCGTTTACCGAACAACAGGCGGAACTGAAATCTCGCACCGTGGGGGCGATGATCTACCCGGCGATTCTTGCGGTCCTTGGTACCGTGATCGTTACGATTCTGATCGTGTTCTTTGTGCCCAAATTTGCGGAAGTGTTTGATGACCTGCGAAGAGAAGGCCAACTTCCTGCGGCCACTGAATGGCTATTGTGGCTCAGCGACGTGATGCGGCAGTATGGCTTGTTCATACTCTTGGGCATGGGCGCATTGTTTGCGGTCGTGCGTCACCAGATCAGTACTGAATCCGGCAAGCTGTTTGTGGACCGCTGGAAACTGAAGCTTCCGGTGGTCGGCCCGATCCTGCAAAGTCTGGCGGTGGCCCGGTTTTGCCGCGTCTTGGGAACGTTGATGGGAAACGGTGTCCCGATTCTCAAGGGGCTCGATATCAGTCGTGAAGCCGCCGGAAACAAGATGCTATCGATCGCCGTGGCCGAAGCAACCGAAAACGTCACTTCGGGTGAATCCTTGTCCGCGCCGCTGGCCCGATCCGGGCATTTTCCGGCCAACGTCACCGAGATGCTCAGCGTCGCCGAAGAGTCCAACACGCTCGATGAAGTTCTCGTGTCGATCGCCGACGGGCTGGAAAAACAGACGATGAGACGACTGGACATCGCGGTCAAAATGATCGAACCTCTAATGCTGGTCGTAATGGCCGTGGTCGTGCTGTTTGTGGTGGTGGCACTTCTGACTCCGATCATGAAAATGGGGCAAACTGTTGGATAATTTCGACTTTTTCGGAACTCCACGCCCGAAATCGAGTTTTATCGGGCGTAGCGGGAAACTTCTCCGGCAACCCAAATCACCAACAATCAATTTGTTACTGAAAATAGAGGAAATTCAATGTCAACTTCCAGACAAAGCCGGCGACGATTGCGTCGGCGTGAAGGTTTCACGCTGCTGGAGCTTTTGCTTGTAATGACCATTCTGGTCGTCCTGGCTGGCATCGGAACGGTCGCCTACAACAAGCTTGGCGTGAACCAGAAAGTCCGCGCTGCGACATTCGAGATCGACAACATCAAAAAGATCTGTCGCATGTACGAGATGGAAGTCGGTAGCCCGCCGCGTTCGTTGCAGGACCTTGTGACGCTTCCTAGCGGTGTCAACAAATCAAGCTGGAGCGGTCCTTACTTCGAAGATGCAAAGATTCCCGTTGATCCCTGGAAAAACCAGTACAGCTTCAGTTACAACGCCAATCAGGATCAGTTGATTATTACTTCCAATGGAGCCGATGGTGCCAAAGGAACCGCTGACGATATTCCTGTCCGCGGCCAATAACCCTTTTGATAACACAGGGTTGGAGGTGCGATGAATCATCAACGCGGCAAAATTGAGCGTTCAGCATTTACGTTGCTTGAGTTGATTCTGGTGATGGGCATCCTTGGGGTGCTTGCTGCACTTTCAGTGATGTCGATCAATCGCATCTTTCAGCAACAGGCTCTCGATCGCGGCGCCGACAGTGTTCGGGCCGCGATGGGGCAGGCCCGCGTCAGTGCGGTCAAAGAGGGCGATGTGTTTGCTGTCTTTATCGCTAGGGGTGGCAACTGGTTCGACGTCGCCCCGTTTGCTCAGGCACCCCAGCAGATCGCGCGGGTCCAGCAATCGCTTAACGAGTCACGACAACAAGCCAAAGGCAGCTTCATTCAGGGACTGCTTCCCGAAGGCGTGAACTTTGTGGTTGACCAGGTGGCCGAAGACGCTCGCGGGGCTCAGCTTATTTCTGAATCGGGCAACGCCGGTGCGGGCTTGCAGCAAGTTCTGTTTTATCCCGATGGGACTTCACAGGATGCAAGAATCGTTTTGCAAAACAAAATCGGTGGCCTGGTCGAAGTCCAACTGCGTGGCCTGACCGGGCTGACCAAATCCGTTCGTTTGCAGAGACTGAGGTAGAGTTTATGTTGCGAGCACAGCGAAAATTGAGAGCCCGGTATGGCCGTGGGTACACGCTGCTGGAAGTCATCCTTTCGCTGGCGATTTTGGGCGGTTCGATGGTCGTCGTCGGGCGTGGGTTCTTTCTTGGCTACAAATCGGTCCGCAACGCGAGGCTGATCAATGCAGCCAATCGCATCGCCGATTCGACGATGGCTCAGTTGGCCGCGGGCGCGATTGAGCCACAAGGCGCTGGAAAAACGCCGGTAGCCGGAGAAACCGATTGGACTTATTCCGTTGAAATCCAGCAGGCGACCGAGCCCGGATTGCTGGCCGCCCGGGTCGTCGTCGAAAATTCACCCGAAGCCACTCGCCAGGTATCGGTGTCGGTCGTCCGGTTCCTGATCGATCCCGATTATGACCCTCTCGAAGCGAGGGCTCAATGAACTTGAATTTCGAACAAATCGCAGTGACGGATGGCCGTCGCCGCAAGGTGGCTTGTGTTGCGACGAAGCGCGGGTTCACGCTGCTTGAGCTGATCCTTGCTTTGGGGCTGACGGTGATCGTCGGCGCGATGGTGACGACGTCGATTCGGGTGTACATGGTGCAACTGAATCGCCAGCAGAATGCGGTCGAGCGCGAAGCGGTGGCCAAAGCGACACTGAACATGATCGCCAATGACATTCGTGCGGCGCTCCAATATAAAGCAACCGACTTTTCGGGATTGCAGGTGCTGCAACAGACGATCGCCCTGCAAAGCGGAGCCATCACAGAGGAAGAGATCGAAGACGAAGAGGACGGCGACCTTGTGGGCGAAGAGGAAGTGGTTGCCTTTCGACCGTCGTTCATCGGTGGCGTGAATTCGATCCGCGTTGACATCAGCCGTCTGCCGCGTTTGGACCAGTACAACCCCCTGATCACCAGTCAGGCTCAGCAGCGAACGCCTTCGGACATTCGAGCGGTGAGTTATTTTTTCAGTTCGCAGCCCGGCGCGGTGGATGATGCTCTGGCGCTCGCCCAGGCGAGTGTGCCGGGTGGGCTTTATCGGCGATCGGTCGACCGCGCGGTGGCGAACTTTCGAGGTGAAGAATCCATCGTCGCTTCGCCCGACGAGGACGCGCAGCTTGTCGCAGGCGAGGTCGCAGCGGTTTCGTTCCGTTATTTCGACGGAGAAAGCTGGAATTCTACTTGGGATTCCGAAGACCAGGGCGGGTTTCCCACGGCGGTTGAGATTCGTGTCACCGTCGACCCGCTACGATCTGGGAATCCGGAAACTTTTCAGGCAAGTTCGCGAAGTCAGGAAGAGTTGATTCAGCACGTGTTGACTGTTCACCTTCCGATGGCCGAACCGGTGGAGGAACAATGAGAAACGCCCGTTGCAGATTGGTTTGCCGCCAGCGAAGCGGCTCGCTGTTGCTGGTGGTGCTGGTGACTGTGGCTGTACTGGCTCTTTCGGTTTACGCCTTTTCGTCGCTAATGTTGGTCGAACAGGAAGCCGCCCTGCTGGTGACCAAGCGAGTGCAGTCGAAGTACCTGGTCGATTCGGGTCTTGAGTACACGCGTCTTTATCTTGCCCGCCCCGAAGCCGAGGTTTTTGAGCTCGGTGGCCGATGGGACAACGAGGAAAAGTTCCGTGGGATTCCGGTCGTTCGAGACGCAGAAGGTTCCGCTCGCCAGGATCGAACAGGCCGATTCACGCTGGTCGCACCATCGCTTAACGACGGAATTCTCGAAGGCACTCGCTATGGAGTTGTCGATGAGTCCAGCAAGATCAACATCAATGCGCTTCCGTATTGGGAGTTTTACGAACCGACTGCGGCGATGCAGGTTCTGATGTCGCTTCCGGACATGACCGAATCCATCGCAGCGGCGATGCTGGATTTTGTCGATCCGGACGATGAACCCAGAGAAGGCGGTTTTGAGAGCGGCCATTACTCTTCCAAGTCTCCCCCCTACAACGCCAAAAATGGTCCTCTGGACAGCCTTGACGAACTGTTGCTGGTCGAAGGCGTGACGCCCGAGTTGCTGTTTGGCTTGGACATCAACCGCAACGGCATTTTGGATGACGTCGAAGCGTCGCTTGGCGGAGTCTCTTCGGCTGAAGCGGAACTCGAACTGGGCTGGGCCAACTATCTGACGCTGTACAGTAAGGAAAACAATCGCACCAGCGAAGGCCTGCCGCGAATCAACATCAACGGTCAGGATCTGGATCAACTTTACGATGACCTGAAAAGTGCTTTCGACGACGACTGGGCGAACCTGATTTTGATTTATCGAATCAACGGCCCATCGGCATCGATTCCCGACGAAGAAAATGAAGACGTCATCGTGTCGGGAGCCGAAATACCATTCGAAGTTCCTGAAGACGCGACCGGCGAGTTTACTTTCGCATCGGTGGTCGACCTAGTGGATTTGTTCGTCGAAGCCGAAAACGAAGAAGGCGAGCCAGTGTTTGTGCGCTCGCCGCTGGAGTCCCTTTCGTTTGGAGCGACGCTGCCGGTCGCCATGCAATCGCTGACCGTTTTCGAAGGGGCCTCGATTCCCGGACGAATCAACATCATGCAGGCGCCCCGCGTCGTCCTGGCAGGAATTCCAGGCATGGACGAAGAACTGCTGGAAGAGATTATCAACGCTCGCGAGTTCGAATTGGACGATCCGAGTTTTGCGGACATCAACCGCAAGTATGAAACATGGCTCCTGGCCGAAGGGCGGCTTGGATTTGGCCAACCGGCAGTGCAGAGAATGCAGCAGCTGATTCCGTTCATTTGTGCTCAAGGGGCCGTCTTTCGTGCCGAAATCGTCGGTTACTTTGGCGACGGACGAGGAACATCCCGCGCCGAAGCGATTCTCGATACGACCGTTCCGGTGCCGCAAATCCTGCTGTGGCGGGACAAGAGCCATTTGCAGACCGGTTATTCGATCGAAGCCCTCGGATCGGAACTTGAAGCCACCCAATCGAAATAGGCGATCGACTTTGCGGAGAAGCCGCAGGAACACGTTTTTTTCCGATTTATACTGGTTCTCAATCTCAATTTAATTTTGCAAACAAACATTCACTTTCCAATCAAATTCCGTCAGCCGGATTCGTCGCCAGAATCGAAAGACGATTCGCGGCTCATCGAACCGTGATCAATCCAGCGGTCTGAAGTTTTCATCCCAATTGAATCGTCACCATGGCAATCGTCGCCGTTGAAATAACGCCCCAACAAATTCTTGTCGCCGCAGCACAATCGGCGTCCGGCTCACGCCTGCGCCTGAATTACGTTGGCGGCGCTGCACTGGATCCCGATCAAAGCCCCGAAGCGATCGCAGAAACGCTCAAAGAGATCGTCGAAGCCAACGGGTGGGCGAAAAGCGACACCGTTGTGGTGGTCTCTCGCTCCGAAGGTGAACTTCGCGAGATAAGCTTGCCGCCGTCTCCGGATGAAGAACTTCCGGACATGGTCAAATTCAAAGCCAAAAGTGATTTTGCGTCTTTCAACGACCGTTGGCTGTTGGACTTTGTCAGCCTAGACGCCGATCCATCCCAAACCCGCCGCGTTCTGGCAACCGCCATCCCGCCGGAAGTCGCCGACAAGGCCCGTGGTATCGTCGAAGGCGCCGGCCTGCGACTGAAGCGGATCGTGCTGCGACCCTTCGCGACCATCGAATCTCTCGGCAGTGCACTTGACCACGACGGGGCGTCGCTGATCATTCATGCAGGCGATGGCAATACGGATCTGATCGTCACCAAAGGCAACAGTCCGGTCTCGACGCGAACGATTCGCACCCAAGGCTCGCAAACTCCCGAAGCGCAAAGCCAAAAGCTGATCAGCGAGGTCCGACGCACCCTGGCGTCACTCAAACGACAACCTGGCGTCGGGGACATCTCTAAAGTCATCCTTGTCGATGACCCTGCGACCAACAAGCACCTGGCTGGGAACCTTAGCCAGCGACTTGGCCTGGAAGTTTCGTCGATCGATCCGTTCGCGGGATTCGAAGCCCACAAGAAAGTTGGCACAGATGATTTCGCAGCGGCACGTCGCTGGCAATACGCTTCTCTGCTGGGCAGCCTGACTGACCTTGCGGATGACAAATCACCGGCGATCGATTTTCTCAATCCGACCAAACGCCCAGAAGTTCAATCCAATAGCAACCGCTTGTGGCTTTACAGTACACTCGCTGGCATCACTGCTCTGCTAACGATCGGAATCGGCTGGTGGGTTCTCCGTTCACAAGCCAACGAAGCCAAAGAATTAACAGAGAAACTGAAATTGGCGCAGGAAGACAACGCAGCCAAAGGAGTCCGGCCTTCGGTGGATTTTGTGATCGGCCGCACCGGAGTGATCGACAACTGGAAAAAGGACGACGTCAACTGGCTCGAAGAGTTGAAACAATTCAGTCAGCACTTTCTCACCGCTGACGACACGATCGTTGAATCTTTCACCGCCGGAATGAGAAGTCAGCAACCACGTTTGGATATCAAATTCAAAGCCACCAGCAACGAAATTGGGTCCGCCGCCACTCGGGAGCTTGTAAAACGCCCCTACCTGGTGGATCCCAAAGGATCGCAGCCATCAGCCGACGCCGACTACCGGACTGTGCTTGATGCCGTTGTAACGTTTCCTCAACGCGACGCCAGTTGGAGAAAAATGCTCGACGAAAAAGCACGGATCTTTGCCCAGGGCCGCGCCTCAAACCAACCTGTTTCGACCGAGCCTGTTGATTCGGAGGCCGAATGATGGATTGGTACAAAAGCCTTTCAGCTCGAGAGCAAAAGCTGGCACTGTTTGTCGGTTCGCTGCTTCCGATTGCGATCCTTGCGTACGTGGGATTTTGGTTTCTCGACCGCTACAACGAAAACTCAATCCAGATCACTGGCTTGGTCTCGCAGATTTCAGCCGAAGAAGACAAATTCCACCAGGGCCTCAAGGCTCGTCGGCGACAAAGCTACTATCGTTCCACCAGCTTGCCTTCGGTTACCCAGACAGCGAAAAACGACTACCGCACGTGGCTCAACAAACTCGTGTCGGATTCGGGCATGACGCACAATGGCACCAGCATTCGTGACGACGACCAAATCAAATACGAAGGCAACCTTGTCGGTAAAAGCATCCGTTTTACCGTCCGCCCCAAAGCGACATTGCCTCAACTGGTCTCGTTCCTGAACGAATATTACCGAGCAGATCACCTGCACAGGCTCAATCAGCTTGTCATCAAGCCGCTGCGAAAAAAGGCGCCCGGAGGCAAAATGGTTTTGACCGGCGAACTCCAGTTGACTTTGGAAAGCGAAGTCCTTTCACTGGTCGATGGCCCCGAGAGCGTCGATCAGTTCCCGGTTTACACCAACGATTCACGGTCCGTCGAAGAGTTTCAACTGGTTCTGGAGCGAAACATTTTCGGACCCGCAAACAATCAACCCGTGCTCGAGAAACCCCGCAAACGGGAATTCTACGTTGGCAACGAAGGCAAAGTTAAGCTGCGTGCCAAGGACGTTGACAGGGACGATCTGCTTTCGTTTGAGTTACTCGATTCATCGGTCCAGAGTGCCAGCCTTTCCGAACAGCCCAAATCGGCATCGGTTCGCGATATCACGCTCACAATTCCTCCACAGGAAAAGGGCAAGTATGACTTCAAGGTGCTGGTTCGTGACGATGGATTGCCGGCGAAAACGTTTGAGCTTCCATTCGAGATTTCTTTCGTGGAAAAGCCCGTCAGTAACAAGAAGGGAAACACGAAACCACCTGATCCGCCCGCCAAGGTCGCGACCCAGACGTACGTGAACGGTTTGGTACAAGGCGTCGATGGAGTCCGCAAGGCGCTGATCGTTACCCGTTCTCCCAAGCTTGAGTCGATGTATCTCAAGGCCGGCGATAAGTTCGATCTGGACGATCAAAAGTGGGTCGTGCGGTCAATCGATGGTTCCACCGTCACAATCGAAGTCGATGGCAAGCTGCTTCGCTTCGAACGTGGCAGCAAGTTAAGCGAACCGCTGCTGTAGGGTGGCAGCGTGACGGGGGCCCACGATCGCATGCATTTCGTCGCCGCTGCTCATGGTTAAAAGCTCGAGAAAGTTCAGCGTTGGGCATTTGCTGGCCGGTGTCACGGCCTGCTGCATCGTGTTCGCGGTCAACAACGCAGGCCTGCTTTATGCGATCGTCTGCTGTCCGCCACTTTTCGGACCTCTTGCGGCACATGCGACGCTGCCGGGAAAAAAGAGCTGCGTTTTGGGTTTTTGGCGGGCAGCGATCTACACGACGGTTGCCTCGTTCGCAGTCAGCCCGTTTGCAGTAATGTGCTGGTATGGAGGCCTTGAACGAGTAAGCCCAATGCTCGTGATCGGCGTGGCGATCTACAGCAGCTTGCTGGCCGGCGTCCGAGCCGCCGAATCGCTTCGACTTGCCTGAGCCCCAGAAGCTTACCTCCAGCGGCTTTGGCAACTTCCATGAACCGGAATGATTCACGACGACGGGCGTTGATTTGAATTGAGCCTCACTGACGCGAAGGTCAAAGCTGGATTGTCGCCCAGATTTCGGTTCACCTCGTTGATGAACCCGGATTATTCACGACGACGGGCGTTGATTCTACGTCTGGCCAACGGGAGCAAGGGAAAAGCTGAACTTCAACAAGAAATGTAAATCATCCGGTAGATGAAAACCACGGCGATCGTTTCATCGCATCAGAGACGCGGATCACTGTCTCAACTGATTCTGACGCCCACGCCTCGTGAATAATCCGGGGTAAGTGTTAGTGGGATTAAGTTTTCTTGTGAAGAAACGCGTTGTCACCCGGGTTGTTGCCTCGCATTACAAACGCGATCCAACGGTAAAACGACGCCCCAATAATATTGTGGTCGGCCCACGATGCCGCATCGTCGAACTCTGACAGATAGCCCCAGTCTTCGGGACGGTAATCCTCAGGCCAATACATGATGTTGTCGACCAGCTTTCGCAAGCTGCTGATGGTCTTGAGCTCAACGTCGCCCACCGCGCCGCCGGTATCCTCCATCACGTAGATCCCGTGATCGGTCAGAGCCGGAAACAACCAGTTGAAGCTCTTGATCTGGTGCTCAACCAGATGGCTTCCGTCGTCAATGATGATATCGAACGCGCCGCCGGCGGCTGACACCAAACTGCGGCAAAACTGATGATCTCCCTGATCACCTATGAACACCTTGCGGCGGTCCCCTTCGAAAGCCTTGCAAAGCGGGTCAATGTCAGCTCCATAGATCGTCGCATTTGGGAAAAACTCTTCCCACATCTTCAGGCAGCGGTCCGTCTGGACACCAATCTCCAGTACACGTTCGACCTGCAAACGAATGTCCCGAAAATGCTTCCAGTAATAGATCAAATAGTTGTGATGCCGCTTGGAAGGTTGATACTTTGCCCCCAGTTCCGACAATAGGTTGTCGTGATCGATCTGAAACCGAAACGGGCTTGGCACGGCTTTATTGCTGGCGTCCGGAAAGTCATATTCGACCGCCTCGTTGTTCGACTCGGGCGACGAATCACCGCGAAACAGCTGCGAGAACGAACGACGATTGCCTTTTACGCGGGTACTCATATCAACACATCTCCACTCTGATGTCGAACAGGCCCAATGCCGGCCCGATAGCTGCCAAAAACTCATCTTATGACGACAGGGTGGCTACACAAATATCAGCTACCCGCCAACCCTTGCTAGCGTTGCCTTGTTGTTGGCCGCAGAACGAGGCTGAGCAATCGATGCACGTTAACCGGGCTGATTAAGGCCGGATTATTCACGAGGCGTGGGCGTCAGAATCAGCTGAGACAGTGATCCGCAGCTCTGATGCGATGAAACGATCGCTGTGGTTTTCATCTACTGGATGATTTGCATTTCTTGTTGAAATTCAGTTTTTCCCTTGCTGCTGTTGGCCAGACGTAGAATCAACGCCCGTCGTCGTGAATAATCCGGGTTAAGGCAGCGTGATTCGCCGGAACTCCCTGCTCCCGGAGCATTTCGGATGAAATCCACTTCGACAGTCATTGCTTCGCCGATGCCAAGTCGTATCGCTGGTGAGAAGTCGTATCGCTGGTGAGATGTGGGTCTTGTGAGCACTGCCTTTTATGCGACGACGGCCGTTGAAAGCGATGGAATCCAAAACCAAAAGCTGTCGCCGCATTTCGTCGTGCTTGGTCGCGACTTGGTCGGTCACGGTAGACGAATCCACTTGATGCGACGTGAAAGAAGTGGCTCGTGAGCGATGGCGTAGCCAAATCGCTCGGACCGCGTCGGTGGGCGTTATTTTGGGTCGGCAACCCGTGCCTCGGATCGCTCCCATTGATCCCAGATTATTCACGAGGCGTGGGCGTCAGAATCAGTTGAGACAGTGATCCGCGACTCTGATGCGATCAAACGATCGCTGTGGTTTTCATCTACCGGATGACTCAATTTTCTTGTTAAAGTTCAGCTTTTCCCTTGCTCTTGTTGGCCAGACGTAGAATCAACGCCCTTCGTCGTGAATAATCCGGGGTAATACAAGTCCAGCATCCCTAAGCGTCGATCGTCTCGACGACGATATTGGTATTGGTGTAGATGTCAATTCCGCCAGCGATCGTCAAACTTTCACGAACAATCTCGGCGGCTGACAGGGTGCTGTGCGCCTTGAGGGCTTTGGCGGCAGCGATCGCATAATTACCACCCGAACCGATTCCCGCGATCCCATCAGTTGGCTGAATCACGTCTCCGGTTCCGCTGACAAGCAGAATGGTTGTGCCGTCGGTGGTGATCAACAAAGCCTCCAACTGGCGGAGAGCTTTGTCAGTCCGCCACTGTTTGGCCAGTTCGGTCGCGGCTCGAGTGATATTCTTGGGCGAATCTTTGAGGTAACCTTGGTATCGTTCCATCAAGGCAAACGCGTCGGCGCTGCTTCCGGCAAAGCCCACCAGGACTTTGCCGTCAAGCAATTTGCGGATCTTCATGGCATCGCCCTTCATGATGGCATTGCCCAAGGTCACCTGCCCGTCGCCGCCGATGGCGACCTGCCCGTTTTTTTCGACACAGAGAATTGTTGTTGCGTGAATTTTCATGAGCCAGATTGTAGCGAAAAATGAATGCAGCGTTACGTCTCGAGTCTCTCCAGCTCCGCCCGCGCCTCTTCGGCCCAGGGACTGCGCGGTGCCAACTGCAAGAAAGACTCCCAATGCCCAATGGCTTCTGCGTTGCGGCCGGCTTCGGTGAAAATTTTGGCCAGATGAAAATGCACGTCGGGGTAGTTCTGATGCTGGTCCAGAGCACCCTGAAAAGACGAAATCGCAAGTTCGCTTTCACCAAGCTCCATCAGCACACAACCAAGACTCGCTCGGGCTTCGACAAACGATGGCTCAAGCTCGATCGCCTGGTAGTACCGCTCCCGCGCGGCATTCAAATCACCGCTCTGATACAAAAGCTCCGCCACGCGAAACACCAAATCGGCTTTGGGACCGTCAACCATCAGCAACGTCCGATAGCAACCAATCGCCGCCGCCACGTCGCCATCGTCTTCGAAATCAATCGCCAACTCGAGCAGGTCCCCGCCGCTCAACTCACGATCGTTGCCGGAATCGTCAAGCAACGGAAACCCGATTGTCGTCGGTGCATCGTCCTGAGTGCTACCAAATGAGGAAACGGCTGAAGCGGATTCGGCGCCGGGTTCGAAGTCCAACAACTGCTGACCACCGGGCTCAATCAAGCCATCTCCCTGACGCAGCAGGATGTCTTTCCCCTGAACAATGATCGAAAGCTGCGAAAGCGATCGACGACCTCCACCTTCTTTGGCCAAGTCCGACAAACGGGATTCGATAGCCGCCGGCGATTGCCCGGAATCGATCAGCCTCGCAATCCGCCGCGCCGAAGCCACTTCTTCAAAATCAAAGTAGGGAAGCTTTTTGAACTGATGCACCGGCTTGATCAACTCGCGTCGATACCAACGCCGCACCGTCGACACCGGAACGGACAACAGTTCTGCCAACATCGCCGGGGTGTACAAGCGGCCCGTCACCGACTCGGGCTCGACGAATCCCAGCGATTCCCACAGCCCCGTTTCAGTGACCGTTTCGGCTGTGTCAGAAATCGACGTTCGCCCCTGGCTTTCGGCGCCGATCACCACAAGATCCAACCTCGCATCGGCCAAGTCCACCAACGCGCCGCCTTTGGATTCCAGCAATCGTCCAAACTCCTTGCGGCTCATCCCGCCCAATCTTCCGTACACCGCGACGTATTTTCCGTAGAGAATCGTTTCCTCATGAAGCCGCAGCGGGATTTGTGGGACAGGCTCGGGCATTGGAATGGGGAAAGGCGGATTGGGGATTGGGAATCAGTGATAGTCATAACTTTTTCCAACCTCTGCACGCAAGTGCCGAAGTAAAGCCGGTGCGATTCTAATCCCGGATTATTCACGACGACGGGCGTTGACTCTACGTCTGGCCAACAGGAGCGAGGGAAAAGCTGAACTTTAACAAGAAAATTGAGTCATTCGGTAGATGAAAACCACAGCAATCGTTTGATCGCATCAGAGTCGCGGATCACTGTCTCAACTGATTCTGACGCCCACGCCTCGTGAATAATCCGGGCTAATGGGAAAAAGCACCAATTTGCCCAGCACAACCCCACCAGTCGCCGGAACGACACAGACGCTCGACACGATTGGATGCGTTACCGCCAACGACTCAGGGCTTGTCTCGCAAGCGTTGCAAACCCTCGTCCCCAACGACGTGCCGCAAATCAAGATACGGACGCAGACCCAGCACCTTCAGCTTTCGCTCATGCAAAGGCTTGGCCGTCGTGCCGCAGCAAGGACAAACCGCAACCGACCGATCGCGTGTGACCGAGCACTTCGCGCATGCGGGCTCAAGCGTCCACCATGTTCCATCCGAACACCCGCGAGGAACCAGATCGGTTACCAACGTCAGCGAGCCTTCGGCGCAGGCTCGTATCGCGGCAACAAACCGCAGCCAACCCGTCTGGTTGCTGTGGACTTTGGCGCAGCAACTTTCAAGTAGCTTCAAATCGCGACCGTCCAACTTGCCGTTGCCCCAAACTCCGAACCAGCGCGGCGTCGTCGCTGCAAAGTTCGGCGAAAGCTCAAACGGCATCGAATCGGTGGCCCGCTGAAAGGCTTCGACCAAAGGAACTTCCATCGCCGCGTCTGACTGGCATCGCATCAAACGCATAAACTCCCCGGTGCCATCGGACTGATCATCGGGAAACGCCAGCCAACCAAAGCAACCCGCCAGGCCGACTTTGGCCGCACCATCGAGCGGTACGTTTGCCGGGCACGCATCGCAGGCCGACCGAACCGGCGCCTCGCCGCCGTAAGCCTGGAGAACTTCGTCGACTGGAAAACCGAGCCGCGAATCCCCGTTGATCGTGTCGTGGTGCAAACAGAACCCTTCCTTGACGCGGCCTTCGAGCTCGCCGACGGACAAAGCCCGCAGGGATCGCAATTGGCGAAACGTGGCATCGGGCAGGCTGGCCTTTGTCTCCAGATCCCGCAGCGGGCAGGGCAGGGCGATGGCCCAGCGCAAAAAAGGCGGAGTTGGCCCAAGGATCGCGGCAGTTCGCTTCATTGACGTAAGAACCAGCAGTGACGGGTCGTCCAGAAGAACAACAGTTTCTATAATCCGCAATTCTTTCACGTCGCTGGATTAAAAACCAGCCGAGTCCTTTTCGAACAAGCACGGAGAATTCAGTGCCAGAAAAAGTCGTCATCATCGGAAGCGGTCCTGCAGGATGGTCCGCTGCCATTTACGCAGCTCGTGCCAACCTTAACCCATTGGTCTTCGAAGGCACATTCCAGGATCACATGCGGCCGCTGGGGCAACTGGCCTACACCACTGAAGTCGAGAACTACCCCGGCTTTCCTTTTGGCAATGTCCGCAAATTTGTGGAAACCGCCGTCGACAAAGACCGCCACTCGGGACTGCCACCGGCACCCGATCACATGAAAGACGGCGAGTACCACTACGCCGTTCAGGGCATTGAACTGGTCGAACTGATGAAGCAGCAGGCGTTGAACTTTGGCACCCGCGTGATCTCGGACGACATCGTGGATGTGGATTTCGAATCGACGCCGATGCGTGTCATTCCCGCCAACGGCGACCCGGTTGAGACTCACACGATCATCATCGCCACCGGAGCGCGGGCCAATTATCTTGGCCTTGAGTCGGAAGAGAAATACAAAAACAAAGGCGTCAGCGCGTGTGCGGTTTGCGACGGAGCCCTTCCTGTGTTCTGGAACAAGGAAGTCGCAGTCGTTGGCGGTGGCGACACCGCGGTCGAAGAAGCCTCCTACTTGGCCAATCTCAAAACCTGCAAAAAAGTCTACATGCTGGTCCGCCGCGACGAGATGCGGGCTTCGCAGATTATGCAGAAACGGGCCATGGACCATCCGAAAATTGAAATCCTCTGGAACACCGTCGTCGAAGAAGTCCTTGGCGAAGTCCACGCTGATTCTGGCATGGAACTGGTCAGCGGACTGAAAGTCAAAAGCACAAAAGACGATTCCGTTTCGCAGCTTGATGTTGGCGGGATGTTCGTCGCCATCGGCCACACGCCGAATACTTCGTTCCTGTCCGGCAAATTGGAAACCAACGATAAAGGTTACCTGATCTGGACACAGGCCTTCCGCACCAACACAAGTGTCGAAGGGGTCTACGCTGCGGGTGACGTGGCGGACGATTACTACCGCCAAGCTGTAACTTCAGCAGGCACCGGCTGCATGGCGGCACTGGATGTGGAAAGATACCTGGCCGAAAAGGGCCTGGAGTAGGACCACGCTTTTGCCAAAGCGACTACAATAACGACGGCCGGAGTTGCCTCACTTCGGAGCCTTGCGGAAGACCCTCCTGAAAGGGCGAGTCGTCCCGGCCCCGGGTTTTGGCGAATCCGGCTACGTTTTTGTGGCCTGCCACCTTCCCCCAAAAAATCAGAACGCCCATGAGCCAGCAAGCTTTCCGCGACGAAGAAATTCTGACCAACGCTCAGGCCCGCGGCCCCCTTGCGACGACCTTTGCCTTCATGCGACTGTCGGGCCCGGGTTGGCTGCAAGCCGCGATCACCCTGGGTGGCGGATCGCTCGGCGGGGCCCTCTATCTTGGGATGATGTCCGGCACCAGCATGCTTTGGCTGCAGGTGGTCGCGATGCTTGTTGGCCTGGTGATGCTGATGGCGATTGCCTACGTCACCGTCACCTCCGGCGTTCGCCCCTACGCGGCGATCAACGAACACATTAACCCGGTTCTGGGTGTGGGATGGCTGTTGGCCACGATTTTGGCCAACATGATTTTCATTCTCGGACAGTTCAGCCTTTGCTACACCGCGGTCAATGACTCGCTCTTTCCCAATCTTGCCAACCACGTCGGCAGTGCAGACCCGAAACTGGTAGTGACCCTGGTTGTGGCGGCGGTTGCCATGCTCCTGACCCTCCTCAGCTTTCGGCCCGGTGCCACGTTTCGGATCGTGGACTTCCTGCTCAAACTGATCGTCGGCCTTGTCGTGTTGTGCTTTGTCGGCGTCGTGGTCGCACTTGGCATGCAGGGGGAACTGAACTGGCCGGAGATTGTTCAAGGTTACCTTCCGAACTTTCTCCAGTGGAACAACCCCAGCGAAAGCCTCCAGACCATGCTGGGCACGATGGACGGAAGTGTTCGGGAATTCTACGAAGGCGAATTGCTCAAGAATCAGCGGAAAGTCATGATCGGCGTGACAGCGACAGCGGTTGGGTTGAACATGACCTTTCTGTTACCTTACTCGCTGATTCAGCGTGGCTGGAACAAACCTACCTTCCGTGGCATCACGCGCGTGGAACTGATTGTCGCCACCGCGATTCCGTTCATTCTGGTGACGTCCTGCATCGTGATTGCTTCGGCTCACGCATTCCACGCCAAAGCGGATACAAACTTTCTGTCAAAGAACGCCGCAGAGGTTCAGCAGAGCCCGCTGTTCAAGGGAGCCGCTTCGGTTCTTGAAAAGCGATACGTCAGCGTCAACGAAGGCAACGAAGAAGCATTGGCACTGATCAAAATCGACACGGCCGAGGATGCGACCGAAGAAGCCAAAAAGGAAGCGATCGCCGACAAGCAACAGGTGATCGCCGAATTCGCTGCCGGACTTTCCGAAGAGGAACGCAAGCTGTCGCTTTCGCTCGTCCGACCCAACGCGGGGCAACTCGCCACGACCCTTGAGCCGGTGCTAATGAAGCTCTCTCCCGGCACGCCCAATGCGGCAAAGCTGGTTTTTGGCATCGGCGCTCTGGCGATGGGCTTTTCCACGATCTACATCCTCATGTTGATCAACGGATACGCATTCGCCGAGATGTTCGGGAACTTCGAAAGCATCCCGTACCGGTTCATCGGCGCACTGCTGGCCCTGGCGATGGGTGTCAGTTGGATCTGGATTTGGGGAACGCAATCAGCAACCTGGTTGTTGGTGATTACTTCGACCTTTGCCGGGATCCTGCTGCCGATCGCTTACATTGCGTTCTTCCTGTTGATGAACAGCCGGGATGTCATGGGCGATTTCAAACCGACCGGTGCCCGGATGAGCATCTGGAACATCCTGATGCTGGTTGCCGTTGTCGGAGCGATCGCTCAATCTTGCGGCGGCGTTTACAACGTGGTGACTGATGGCAAGTACGCCGACGCGGCACCCTACATCATTGGCGGGCTGGGCACGTTCCTGGTGTTGGCCGTGATCGGGTTCTCGGCAAAGCTCCGTCGATAGAGAAGTGAGCCGACTGGCCGTAAAGCCGCGGGCCCGAAGCACCCACGCGTTCGACGATTCTCTTCAACGTCGATCCAGCGTCAAAACGCCAACTGCTTTTCAAATCGCATCGCGGCTCGAGCCGAGGCCTCACGGCCAACGGCTCACTGTTTCGCAATTATTCAACGCCGGACCCACGCGCCGCTCGCCCATTTGCCCTGTTTTTTTCACGCTAGCGATCGATCTGGACCTGGACAGACGGATTTTGTACCCTCCGACCACGTTCCGTTCGTCGAGGGTTGCCATGACCAAACTTGTTGTCGCCTGCGCTATCGCTCTGTGCTGTGCTATTGCCACCGCGCAGGATTTCAAAATCGAAACCATGATCTACGCCGGTGACGACAAGGAACCGGTATCGCAAAACGTAACGCTGTTCCAGGGCAACCTCGTTTTCGACTTGAAGCTCGACCAGGCGACGCCGCCCCACGTTCTTGAAACCCGCATCTATGACTCGCGTTTGCGAGCGGTATCACTGCTGGACCTGAATCGAAAAGTCCAGGTTGAACTGACCGACCACCGACTGCTCCAGCTTGTCGAAAGCCTTCGCAAAGAAGTCGCCGAAAATTCCGAACTGGCATTCCTGGTTAACGAAGCATTCACAGAGACAACCGACGTCACAGGCAACACTGTTGAACTTTCCAGTTCGACGTTCAAGTACAAAATCAGCGGCCAAAGGCCACCCAACGCAAGTTACCTCACGTCCTACACCGATTTCCTCGATACTTTCACAAGGCTGAGTGCTTCGCATCCTGGCGGATTTCCACCCTTTGCGAGACTTCGCCTCAACGAAGCCATCAAGAAGGTGGGATGGCTTCCGTCCAAAGTCGACCTGGTGATGCAGCCCAACGCCCTGATCACAAAGGGCTTGAAGATGTCTTCGACCCATACGCTGATCGACGGGCTATCGACACTGGATCAGGAACGCATCCGCAACGCGCGCGGCGAATGGCTGGCCTTCAAGCGGGTTGACCTGCTGACCTTTCGCGGTGTCAACAAAACCGCAGCAGCGACAACGAAACCGACGCAGAAAAAGTAGCACGCCACTGGTGGTTTGTCACAACTAGAAATGAGGATTCACCGTGTGAGCCGTTTTGGCGATAGCCACGGTTATTGCCTGTTAACCCGGATTATTCACGAGGCGCGGGCGTCAGAATCAGTTGAGACAGTGACCCGAGACGCTGATGCGATGAAACGATCGCTGTGGTTTTCATCTACTGAATGATTTACATTTCGTGTTGAAATTCAGCTTTTCCATCGCCGCTGTTGGCCAGACGTAGAATCGACGTCCGTCGTCGTGAATAATCCGGGTTTAAACCGTGGCTATCGCCAAAACGGCTAATCCTAAAATTAAGCTGTGACAGACCACTAGGACCACCAAGACTCAGGCTTGGCAAAGACTCAGACGTGTGACTTGGTTGATACAGCGAGCGTGGGCCTGACGAACGGGTCCAACCCGTGCCATCGTCGCTATGCCGCTTTGCGGACCGTCGAGAATGCAGAAACGGCGACGGTCTCAATCTGTTCTTTGCCGCGATGAATGCTCGCGTTCTCGTCACCGAGACGCCATTCAAAAGTCAAATCGTTGGCAACGAATCGAACGCCGACGTAATGATTGTTTTCGAACAGGTAGCTTTCCTGCGCAGCGGGCGGGATCGACAACGAATTCTCTTTCATGTAAATCGCTGAAAGACGATCGTTGGCAATCTTGCGAATCGTTGATGTAGAGGGCTGAGCCGGTTGAGACATTTTCGCTTTTCTCCCTGTTGCGTCCTCTTCATAATCGACGCGCGAATTGGGAGAAAGTCAGCAAACCGCCACCAGCCGTGAGAGTTCAAGCAACCCACCAAAACCACCGATCCTTACTGTTGCAGCCAATCCGCCCAACCCGCAAACTTGAACCCCCACGAACACCCTAACTGCCGACGATCGGCGTCATTGAGCACGATACCAGCATGGGCAAAGTGAATACACCGGCTTTGGCAGGAATCAGAATGTGTTGGAACGCAGAACTCCGGCCGCAGCCGGCACTACGAACAATTGGTAAATTCACCGCCGTGATTGGGTCGCAAGCTTACTCATCATCAAGGGACATATCGATGTCCTCAGCGGCCAGATCTTCATCAAGCTGCTCGTCGATGATGCCATAGGTTCCGCGTCCATTCTCATGGATCCGGTTGCGGGCATCACGATCGATCGATCTGAGATCGGCTTTCCAGAATTCCTCGCGAGCTTCCCGCGATGGAATCTCCAACGGTCGAATTAAACGAAAACCGACGCCCGTTGCGGGCTCATCGGTGAACCACCATGGGCTCCTAGGACGATTTGGATCACTGTCGCGCCACTCTTTGGACTGGGAAGCAATCCTTGCAAAGCTATTACAAGCTTCGGCATCGTTCAGAAAACATCCCCCTCGAATGACACGAGAAGTCAGTTTGACAGGTTTGTTGTAGGCCTTCTCGGGATTCAACACATCATCGTCACCCATATCTTTGGCCTGGACGTAGCCTTCTTCGGAGTATTGGTCCAATGTCCACTCCGACGCGTTGCCGTACATGTCGTGCAGGCCCCAGGGATTGGGTTTAAGTTCGCCAACGGTGTGACGTTCTTCGCCCGCGTTGCTCTCGAACCAGGCGTGCTCTTCAAGTTCGCTTTCGTCATCGCCAAAGTAAAACCGGGTGTCCGTTCCAGCCCGGCAAGCGTACTCCCATTCGGACTCGTACGGCAAACGAAAGAACTCGCCTGTCGAAAGGCTCAGCCATTTTGTGTATTGCTTGGCCGCGTACTGCGTAATCGTAGCGGCGCATTGCTCTGGTTCCTGGCCTCCTTCATAGGTGAACGAAGGGTCATAAAGTGCCGATGGAGCCGTCACGGCATCAATCCGGTTTTCATCGGTGACCACGCGAGCCCCCTTTTCTTGGAGAGCCCTGAGGGCTTTATCCATTTGCATGTATCGCCAGTACTCGGCCCAGGTCATCTCGAACTTGCTCATCCAGAACGGCTTGACCTTGACGCGAAACGCTGGCTGCGTGTCGTCTTCACCGTCTTCGGTTCCCATCGTGTAAGTTCCGCCAGGGATCGGCTCCATCGAGTACTCGATATCAGTACCGGGAATTTTGGCAGTGTAGGGAACCATGAACCGGCCATCGCCCAGATCGACAAACCGGCCTTCGGAGGGCTTTTCCTTTACGATGCCCGCACCTTCGACTTGCCGAAGAGCGGTATCGGCTTTGGGGACCGACGTCCCACTTACTTCTGTGGCGGGCTTCTGCGCCGACACGACAGAAACGGAAAACAAACAAACGAATGCGAACAGATGTTGGATCTTGGCAAACAACATGATTCTCCTGGGTTGATCTGGACAACCGAATTATAGATTCAAGCGGGCTATAAGTTAATTAAACACCTGCGTTTTACCAAGGTTCCGGGCTCCAATTAGGGTTAGTTCCCTGCCTGCGATTCCCTATAATCCGGCATCTTTACTTGACTTTTTGGATTTTAAGATGGCTGAACAGGAAAAAACCAACCAACCAACCTCAGTGGACGACTCCAAATCGGTCAGCTGCTACGCCAACTTTTGCCGCGTTACCGGTTCAGCAGAAGAGATGATCATCGATTTTGGAATGAATGCACAACCGATCAACGCTCCCCAGTCCAGCGTGGAAATTCAGCAGCGAGTGGTCATGAATTTCTATACCGCCAAACGGTTGCTGCATGCCCTTCATGTTTCAGTCAAAAGGCACGAGGAAATATTTGGCCAACTGGAAACAGACATTCGCAAGCGGGCCATCGCCCCCGAAACCAAAACGGAATAAAGGAAAGCGGAATAACTCTGCAACCTCAGGATCACAAATTGCAAAAGGATTTGCAGCGTGGTGAATGAACAAAAGCAGAAAGTTCCAGAGTGGGGCCGCTGGGCGCCGCTGGGACTGATTGTTGTCTTTGCGACGGTCATCTTTTTCAGCGGGCTTGGCGAAGCTCCTTACTGGGATCGCGATGAACCTCGAAACGCCGGCTGTGCGGCAGAGATGATGGCGAGGGGCGACTGGATCGTTCCCACGTTCAACGATCAGATCCGCGCGCAAAAGCCGGTGCTTCTCTACTGGCTCATGATGCTAGCCTATCAGGTCTTTGGCACGGGCGAGTTTGCGGGGCGTTTCTTTAGTGCATTGGCCGCTGTTGGAACTTGCCTGCTCACATGGCGTATCGCCAGAATTTTCTTTGATCAAATGACCGCCCTGATCGCCTCTTTGGCGCTTTGCACCAACCTGATGTTCTGTGTTGCCGCCAGGGCAGCGACTCCGGACTCCATCCTGATCTTTTTCTGCACAGCGGCGCTTGCATTTTTCGTCAGCGGATGGAGCAAGTCCTCGGGCAATTCAAAAGCGGATCCCTGGGAGTCACCTTTTGAATCGCGGGGCTGCTTTTTGGGCATCTACCTGATGTTGGGACTGGCCGTGCTGGCCAAAGGCCCCGTTGGCTTTGTCTTGCCGATGGCGATGATGGGCTGGTTTCTGCTCCAGGAAAGGCAGGCACATTTTCAGTCCGATTCAAATTCATATGGAATGTTGCAGTCGCTTGCGATGCCTTTTCATCCGCAAAATTTCCTGGCCGTACTGCAATCGATGCGCCCCCTGGCAGGTGGCTGTATCGTGCTGGCGATATCGGCGCCCTGGTTTGTCCTGGTCGGCCTCGAAACGGACGGCGCTTTTACTTCGCAGTTCTTCCTGACCGAGAACTTTGGCCGGGCAACTCGGACTTTTGAGAATCACAGCGGTGGGCTCTGGTTTTACCCGCTGGCGATCCTCGCGGGATTCTTTCCCTGGTCCATGTTTTGGGGGCCCGTGGTGGCGGCGTTGTGCATCGGTCGCTTTGGCAAACAGCGAACGAATTTTCCTCCGGGCATACGCTTTGGATTGATCTGGATCACCGTTCAGGTCGTGAGTTTCTCCATCGTCAGCACCAAACTGCCCAGCTACGTCACGCCCTGCTATCCGGCGCTGGCGATAATCACGGCATTTGTGCTGAGCCGTCACTTCAGCTTTGGCGTCAAATTGAAACAACCGCTTGTTCCCGCATGGTTGTGGCAACTCGCAACCGGGGCGTGGATTGCTTCAGGGCTGTGCCTAGCGATCGGGCTGGTGATTGCTTCCCATTTTTTTCCAGAGCTTCGGGCAGTTTACGGACTCATCGGTGTGATACCGCTGGTCAGTGGCGGAATTTGTCTGGCTTCCCGGCAACACGCCGCCCATCGATTCCTGGCGGGTTTTGCCGGCGGCGCAGCGATGCTGTGTTTCGCAATGTTCGGAGTTCTTTCGGGGCAAATCGGTCAACAAAACCGCTTTCCGTTTGCTGAATTTCTGCAAAGGAGTCCCAATGCCAACGTGGCCACTTTTGGATGCCTCGAATCCAGTTGGATCTACTACTCCGCCCACCCGATTCTGGAACTGCGCACCGACGACGTTGAAGACCCGGGCCTGCCGCAGCGAATGCGGGAACGGGAGTTCTGGGAGACCATCGAAAGGCCTTCTGCCAGACAATTTGCCGCTTACGGTGGTGAAAACTACGTCCTCACAACGGACACCGGTCTGGAGCAGTTAAAAGAAAAGCTGCCCGGAGACGTGAGAGTCATCCAGACAGCAAATCGATTTCTTAAAAGCGAGACGCTTATTTTGGTTCAGGTCGATGGAGCAAAGACCACTGCCGCCAAGCCTTCGTCTTTTCAGCGCCACTGACTGAACCCGGATTATTCACGAGTAAAGGGCAACAAAGGTGCCGGGTGCCAGTCGCCGGGTCAGCCAACTAATTGCCCAGGGCAGGCGGAGCAAAGGCGTTGCCAGTCTGCAGCACCCAGCGAATACCAAAATCAGAATTGACCTGACGGAACCTGGCTCCCGATGCGGACGTCAGCGACTGAATGAACTCAGGATCAATGTCGGCACGACCCCAATCAGTGGACAACTGGATAGCCGGTAGCGATGGAATTCCTGTGACCGAATCGCCGTTAATGAGCACCACAACGGCTTTGTCATCGGCGGTCGTATGGAACTTGACACCGGCAACTTCAGACATGGGGATGGTGACGTCGCCAAACGCCGTCTTGAGGCTGATCTGCTCAAATGCGTTCAGCTTTCCTGCCATCCGTTTTGAATCGCCGATTCTCAAAAAGACAATACCTTCGCCACCCGCCTGATTGAGCATCGGATCGGTGACAGGAGCATCATATTTCAACATCACGGTGTTGAGAGGACGACCGTTGACGTCAAAGCGAACGGGTTGGCCTTTGATTTTCGCCAACAGGGCGTCATCAACCAAAACAGTGGCCCTGCCACCATTCATCACCACATCCACGTTCAACTCGACCGGTGTGGCACCTTCGGTGTCTTTGAATCCAATCTGGATTTCGGAAATCACATTCTGTTTGTCCGGAGGAACCGGTGACTTGAGCAATGTTCCGTCTACTAACGCATCAAGATTTCCCTGAGTCAGAATCATCTGATAGGGAGCGTCCTGGGCAACAGCGGTTGCAGCAAATCCGAAAACAAGCAACGCAGCGGTTGCGGTTGCCTGAAAAAAAAGCGGTTTCATGGTTTCTCCATCGAAAATGTTCAGAACTCGGCGACTCGCAAAACGGCGACAATGTCGAAATTGTAGAGTTCCTATTTTATTTAAAAGTTGGCCGGTTGTCCGCAGATTACTTGGCAATAATCACACTCGGACCTGCTACTGCGCCTTGTGGCGATGCAGCAAGGACAGCTGTCTTATCAATGATGATTTCGCTGACGCTCTGAAACTGAAACGTCTCGTTCTCCCATCGATTCAACAGCACAAATTCACTGACGGAAATCGTACCGGATATCCGATTACCGCTGGGCATCTCAAATTTGAGATTTCCTTTTTTGCCGATCCGGATTCTGTTTAACTTTTCCAGATCCACGTTCAGTTTGCCAATCGTGGACAAAATTTCCAGCGACTTGAGACCTTTGATCCGCCCCCTGATCGCCCGACCGCTACTGAACTTGAGTGTTACAAGCGGGCTGTCCACTTCGGGGTCTCCAATCTGTCGGTTCGCTCTCTTCAAAGCAGAGAGCCCCCCGGTGTACCGTAGCAATACGCTGGAAAATCCGGCCTCGTAAACCTTCAGCTCAATGGGCTGATAGTCGATCCGATCCAAAATCGATTCGCTAACATCGACAACAACCGACTGGCCCTGAAGCATCGATTGAGCAAAAGCTCTAGCGGTTTTGTCCTTGAAGTAGCTGGGTCTCTTCAACACCACAGACTGGACGTTCTTGAGTTCCGGCGGCACAGGTATCTGCAGGCCTCCCTGCTGACGAAGCAGCGTCATTCGCTGATCGGTCATCGACACGATGGCCTGGATTCCGGGCATCGGTCCGACTACATCTTCGCCGTTGATGACGCCGGTGACTTTTCGCCGATTCGTATCCTGAGACCAAATCGTGGATGCGAACAGAACCAACAACAGGAACGATCCGAGTAATATCTGGAGATGTTTCATAAGTATGCAGTACAAAAAAAGCCGACCCTCAAGCCGGCTTTCTTTCCTGCCTTTGCAAAAGGCCTACTTTGCAGCCGTAGGACCTGACTTGGAAAATCGCCAAACAGGTCGTCCGGTTGAATTGTCGGAGTAGAATCGCGAGCTCTTCGAGTTCATGATCGTTTTAATTTTTTCCGTGTTGATGTGGGCTGTTCCCCATTCGGTTTTCAGCTTGACCACTTCCAGAACAACCTTGCCGGTGACCAGATCACCATTCTTGAACGCAATGATTGAGTTGTCTTTGGCATCGGCGTGCATTTTGATGCCATCCACCTTGGCCATCGGAATCGAAACCTGACCAAATTCAGTTTCCACTTTAAGATCGGCAAGATCGACAATACTGCCGTTCAAATCATTATTCCGATCAACTGATACGAAAACCTGATTCTTCAGCGGAACATCAAGGTCTTGGGCGGAGATTGAATCGGAAAAACAGGTCAAAGCAATTACAGCAAGACCGAGGTAACAGAACTGTCGCATTGTAAGGAACTCCAATATTGCCAGAGATTGAGGCGGTTGTCGCGAAGATTTCGAGAAGGCCTCAACTATAGTCACAGCCGACGAACCTTCAAAGCAAAATGATGATTTCGTTCTGACAACCGATCGCCCAACCTGCCTAACCGCTACCTTCGGCAATCTCTTACAAATTCACGCCATTGGCAAGCGAATTACCGGTAAGAACCGCCATCGAGTTTCATTAGACCGGAATTATTCACCGGAGTTATCCACCGGTTTCGAATCACGCCCGGAGAACGCCAAAGCCCGACCGCCGCGCGGACTTCGGTTCACTTCGTTGATGCAGCCCAACTGCGAGGCCCAACACCACGA
This sequence comes from uncultured Pirellulaceae bacterium, assembly GCA_937928555.1. Lineage (GTDB taxonomy): Bacteria > Planctomycetota > Planctomycetia > Pirellulales > Pirellulaceae > Mariniblastus. Next base: position 25,245 of record CALFWR010000016.1, on the reverse strand, counting down.
TTCTTTCAAAAAGATGCGTTGCTGATCGGCTGAACGGAAAGCAATGCCCGCACCTCGCCAATCCGAGGCAACCATCCGAGCCAAAAGGCCATTCGCAACTTCCGACGTTAGCGAATGTCCCGCAGCAATTCAGTCAAGTCAACTGGCTTGGCATCAGCCCACAGTGACTCGAGGCTGTAATTCTCGCGGGCCTCTTCTTCGAACAGGTGAATCACAACCGTTCCGTAGTCCAGCACGATCCAGCGGCTTTCTGCGTAACCGTCAATATTCATCCGCTTGTCGTTGAGATCTTTTTCGAGTCGATCATCAATCTCTTCACTCATCGCATGAAGCTGACGACGACTGGTACCCGTTGCAATGACGAAGTAGTCAAAGATTGCAGTCTGGCCGGACATATCAAGCACCAGCAGATCAGTTCCTCCGTTTTCAGCAGCAACCAGCGCGGCAGCTTTCGCCAACTCCAGACTGCGCTCCGGGTTGATGCGGTTCAACGCAGCCCCGGATGGTGAATGTTCGGCCCCGTCTCGATCAGATGAATCCAACGTCGAAGAAGTGGAATCGTTTGCTTCGGATGACACGTCGATATCTTTTTCTTTCTCAGTCACGCAGAGCTCCTGCGCAGATTGTCCTGACATCACCTTGCTTCAAATCCGGATTGGGCCAAAGCAGAAAGACCCGGCAAGGATACTTATGTTCGCGACTTAATCTCAATCAATGCTCCCGCAATGTCGAACCGATCAGCAACTCCACCGGGCGACGGGAGTCTTTGCTCTCATCACCCCAATGCCAAAACTGGACCGAATCCTCACCCAAACGCCAGCTCAAATGGACCGTCCCGGTTTCAACTTTCAGCGGGAATTCTATCGTATCGGGCTCGCTTTCAGAGAAAGTAATTCCCTCGATCTGATCCAGTTCCCGGTAACAATCTTTGATCCGGCCACAAAGTTCGTCAGCCATCAGTTCAACGGACCTCAGTTCCGAGGAATAAAGCTCATCGCCACCTGCCAATTGTCGATGCACGTCCAACTGCTCAAGCCGCTGTCGTGTCGACCGATGCTCTTCGGTTTGATGCACAATCTCCCCTACGACGACTTTGAGGTAGACAATCGTGGAGTTGGCGAACTCAAGCTTTTGCTGAAGTAGGTCTCCGGCGTGGCTGGCTTTTGCTGTAATCATCTGAATCCATTGGAATCGGTGCGCACTGCTGCAAGTATAGGTACGCAATGATCTGCGGGCAGTGGGCCAACAAAATGTTAATCTGGCCGGAAAATGCTTGCAGTTACAACTCAAAGGTGTCCAAGGTCACTTTCCGGCGATTCTTCGGATGAACCGTATATCCGAGCCTTGAGCAAGCGTTTTGCCGCAGAAGTGAACCTGAACCCGGTAATTCCGCTCTTTTTGGCGATAGCAATCCCCAAACTTTAGCTTTTTTTGAACAATCGACCTAATTCCCAAGTAATCGGGGGAGGTTTAATTGACTCTTATTTGGGCACATTTAAAGTTTAATGGATTAGATTTTCGAATCGCTCGCTTCAACCGGAGAGATTCAGGCGGTTCAGGGACGTACAAAAGAGAAGAAGGAACATGTTAGTATTATCACGAAAAAAGAACGAGAGCATCGTCATCAACGATGACATCTCGATCGTTGTGGTTGAAATTCGCGGTGACAAGGTCCGTTTGGGTGTTGAAGCCCCCAAGGAAGTGCCGGTGCATCGTCGTGAAGTCTATGAGGCGATCATGCGATCAGAATCGCAAAACACCGCAAACGACGAAGAAACAGTCGGGAAAAACCCCGCCCCAGCCGATCAGGGATAACGTCAAATCTTCGGGCTTGACGACTGGAACGTTTTTGTTCAACTATTCGCTTCACGAAATGGAGCGATTTGCTGATGTGTTGACGTCAGCTTGCCGATCTTCTCCAAGTTCACCGGCCCCTTCGTCTAGTGGTTAGGACACTGGCCTTTCACGCCGGCAACACGGGTTCGAATCCCGTAGGGGTCACTGAAGAAGCCTGCATTTTGTCGGGCTTTTTTTATGCGCTGACTTTTTTATGCGCTGACTTTTGTCGACTGGTTCGACTGGTGCCTGTTCCGTCCCGGTTCAGGATTGCCGCTTAAAGATTTGTCTCGAAATAAGTTCCCTTTGTTTGAGACTAAACCGAGGTAGCCCGACACCCAAGCGAGGATTTTCATCTATTCAACCCCCGCCTCGCTTACGCGTCGGGTTACCAAATGCGGATTTTATTTTGTGACAGTCCCCAAGTAACGCGCCTCGCCAATGGGTAAAAACCGGACTTCAAAAGTCGAGCTACTTGGCTGTCTCGGTACCCAAGCTGTCTTTTGATTGGCGGTCGGATTGGTCACTCTCGCCATGAAGACCACGATAAAGGTGGTAGGCGCAATCGGGCCCGACAAGTTTTTTGGCCAAGCGAGAGGGAAGTTTGATTTTTTGGCCCATTACCATCCGGCGATAAAGATACTTGCGACGCGCTTGATCACCCGGCGATTCCAATTCGCTATCACTGTTTCGTTTTTTTCGATCAGCCATTGATTCCCCCGTGTCGATTGTAACTACCCTTCAGTCATGAACGAAGTTCCCAACGAAAAGAAATCCATCGCCGCCCCAGCGGCCAGAAAAGTCGAAATTCGTGTTTCAGAAGAACGCCTGTTTTCGGTCGTCAATGCAATTCCGGGTCGCGACATCGTGGTCCTTTCTTGCGGTCGCGCACAAATCGCGGGAAGACTTGCCAAAAACCGCAGCGACGCCAACGTCTCGGCATGGTTTCTGGATCGGCACCACGCGCAGCTAGCCGATGCAGAGCTGAGCGAAACGCACGCCAACGTTCTCTGTGCCGCAGACTGGCCGTTGGAAAAGGCCGTCGATCTGGTCGCGATTTCCCTGCACAAAGGCGGTGAATCCGAATTGGCGAGGGATTTTCTGCAAAACGGTTACCAAAATCTGCGCGATGGCGGAATCCTCGCGGTCGGCATCGACAACCCCAAAGACAAATGGCTGCTGGGGCAAATGCAGTCCTTTGACAAATCGGTCAAAGTCCGCAAGTTCAAGGACGCGGTCGTCTACTACGTGACCAAAAAGAAACCACTCAAGAAGTTCAAAGACTTTTCCTGCACCCTGGCGGTTCGCGACGAAGGCAACCTGATCCAGGTCATTACCCGCCCCGGGGTGTTCGCGCATCGCCAGTTCGATAACGGAGCCCGACAGATTCTCGATTCAATCGAGGTCTTTCCCGAGTCAAGTATTATCGAAATCGGTTGCGGCAGCGGCGCGATGAGCCTGGCGTTGGCGACCCGCGATCGGTCGGCGCAGCTGTTTGCTATCGACAGTCACGCGCGGGCCGTCGACTGTCTGCAAAAAGGCGCTAGGCTCAACGGTCTTTCCAATATCACCGCCGAAGTCAATCACGATGGCGAACTGGGCCAGCGAGCAGGCACTTTTGACATGGCACTGGCCAATCCCCCGTACTACTCGGACTTCAAAATTGCGAGGCACTTCGTCGAAACGTCCCAAAAGGCGCTTCGTCCCGGTGGTCGCATGGTCCTGGTGACCCGCAAACCACAGTGGTACCGTGACAATCTTGCCACGTGGTTCACCGACTGCGAAGTCTTTCAAAGCCGTCGCTACCACATCGCCACCGGCGTGAAGCAAGGGTAGCCGCCGACCTGTCGCGATTGATCCCGGATTATTCACGAGGCGTGGGCGTCAGCGTCAGTTCCGACAGTGATCCGCGACTCTGATGCGATCAAACGATCGCTGTGGTTTTCATCTACCGGATGACTCACATTTCTTGTTGAAGTTCAGCTTTTCCCTTGCTCCTGTTGGCCAGACGTAGAATCAACGCCCGTCGTCGTGAATAATTCCGGTTGATGTTCGACCACGGGAAGCATGTCGCTGTTACCATTTGGCAGAACATTCGGCGAGACATTTGACAAGACAATTCGTTGCGATATGAACACCACGGTTTTAATTCTGCCGGGACTCGATGGCACAGACTTGATGCTTGGAGAATTCTGCGAGCGGTTCGCCCGAAGCAGATGTGTTGTTGCGAAAACCTTGCCTTCTGATCCTGAGGCAGATTACGCTGCCCTAGCCAATCATTTCTCGGATTTCGTCCAGAATCTCGCGTCCTGTCATATTATTGCCCAATCATTCTCCGGCCCAATCGGAGTTCTGCTCGCTCACCGTTATCCTCAAGTCGTTACCCGATTGACGCTGGTTGCAAGTTTCGTGACCTCACCGGTTCCCAAAACTGCGGCGATCTTGCCATGGTCCGCGATGTTTCGCCTTCCGCTGCCATCGCTGGTTGCCGGTCACTTCTTTGTGGGTGGCTGCAAATCGCTGGTACCGACCCTGCGATCGGCGATACGCCAAAACACACCAGCAGTCTTGCGACATCGCTTTCGCCTAGTTCAGAATGTCGATGTCTCGAGCGAATATTCGAATCTGAAGTGCCGGCTTGAATATCTCCGACCAACAAAAGACCGACTTGTGCCGCGTCGCTGCGTCGATCAAATGGTGGTACTCAACCCTGACACGACGATTCTCAATATTGACGGGCCACATTTGATTCTTGAGACTCAGCCCGAAAAAGCGTCGCAGATCATCGGGAGGTAGCAACGCTGCGCGCGAGAAGGTCTTCCGCAAAGCGTTGCTGCGACGGTCGGGGTTTGGTGATCACTCGTATTGTCCATTTCAGGTGAACAACTTGGGTATTGTTGATCTTGTGATGACCGCTGCGTTTCTGGTCACCCCGCCGTTGCTATTTGCGGTTGTCCGGCATCGTTTAATAGCGGTCGTTTGCTCTGTCGCAGCGCTGTGGATTCTTTTGATCATCGGCGGGCAGTATCATCTTTCGTTTACGCCTGATTATGGCAGCCTGGCTCCGGGACTGGCTGTGATTGTTGGATGGTTGCCATCGACGGTGTACACATTGATTTGGCTTGGCGGTTTGGCTTTGTTGGGAAACAACCGGCCCGGCGAAAATGAACGGCTCAAGGGCTGAAACCATGAATCGAAAAACTGCAGGCTGCCTGTTTTTGGCAATTGCGATTAGTGCGTTGTTGCTAATGTTGTTCGTGAATTCGCCGTATTACCAACTGTTTGAGCACAGCTTTGTGACGGAAACGACGGATTTCAGGATCTCGGATACGGAGTTCGAAATTGAGCACTCGCGAATTGGCATTCACCCGATGATGGCGGAGTACGACCGCTGGATCGCTGTGCATACCCAGGACGCTCGCGGCGAAAGGCAAGAAATGGCTGTGGATACGTGCGGCGGTTATCCGATCAACTGCTATTTGCTGGATGCACCCACCGGCCCGATCCTGTACCTTGATGATGCCGTTTCGGAGCACGTGATCGACCTTGCGCGGGGAACTGTTTCTGCTTACTTCGCGGGCGAGGACTGTGGCTATATAAGAAACCATGCCCGGAGTGTCACGCCAAAGTACCTTGGCAGGCTCGACGGCAAGGCTGGGAAGCTCCGATTTATTCCGCAGTCGGAAGCCGCCGCAACTGCGATTGATTATCTTTTTGGAAGGCAACGTCGTTGGTAGCTCGACCGCGACGCAACGAGGATCGATCCATGCTAAAAAAATCTGATTTCCAATGGGATACGTACTGGTGGTCTGCCATGGGGCAACGGGTGCCATTGCTTTCCAATCCCGTCACGGTGACGATCTACAACCATTGTGAATACAAGAACACAGATCCGGACGAAAACGTGCTGCCGACGGATCGACAAATTGAAATTGCCAACACCCTTTTTGACTTGCCTGCGGAGATCGTTGATTCGATGGATGATGTCGCCGAAATGGCGCGGGCTCTATGCGATGAACTGATGGACCTTTCAGACTATGATCTGAGGCATATCAATCGTGAAAACATCGGCAAGCATTACCGCATCGAATCAATTATTGTTCCTGGTGACTGCTCCGCCTCAGATGTGCATTTGTTCTTTGACGGCGAATGCGATTGGGAAGAAGAACACGGACTGAGGCTGTCATTCAGGAATGGAAAATTTGTGGGCTATTCCGATCAGGGTGGCGGAATCGGCGTTCGAAACATATCCGAAAATGCGTTGGAGTAGGGGCGAATCGGCGGGCGCTGATTCTGGCTGAATCGTGTCGACCAGGCACCAAACAAAAAGGCGACTCGCAAGGAGCCGCCTTTGTGGTTTGGAATTGCCAGTGGCTCACAGGAGGCTACAGGAGGTCAATTGAAATGAGATCTTCGGTTTTGTCGTCGTAAATGTCACCGAGGTTCTTGAGATCCTTTTGACTGTCTTGCACTTCGAAATCCAGGTCAATTCCGGCGAAGACGTAGTCGATAGATCCGGCAAGCCCTGAAACGTCACGAGCTTCGACGGCTGCTTGTAGACTTTGTGGACCTTGCGGGCCAGCAACATCCCGCGCTGCAACATTGGCAGTCGTTGAAGACGTTTGTTGAGCTCGGAAGTCGACCATGCGAGTCGCATCGGTTGACGAAGCCACGCCTTTGTCACCACCACCGAGGCCTGCGAGCAGAGCTCCATCGGCTTCAAGCCCCTTGGGCTGGAACACGTAGGAGTTCATTTCGGCAAATGCCTTCGAGAGGTCGCCATCGACAAGGCGACCGGTTTTCCGCAGGGCCGCCCCGTCCGGTAGCTGGTTTGCTGAAGCGCTAAAGGACGCCGCGCGGGAGATGGCTGCTGGTTCGAGCATTCCGTTGGAAATCGCGAGGTAGCCAACTCGTTCCGGGTTGTGAGTAATTTCCAGGTCTCCGGACTGCTCTTCTTCCAGGAAGACCGTGGCCCCAAACCGGTTAGCGTTACGCAAGCGAATCTGGAACGGGTCCCCACCACGATGAGTCTGGGCGAGGGCGAACAGGTTCGGCGTCGAGCTGAAAGGAGGTCCGTAGTTGATCCTGAAATTCTGATGAGTCACTGCAAGGGCGGTTGCATCAGCAATGAACCTGTTCTGACCGTTGCGTCCGATGCCCTGCTCGATCGCAACCCATGCAACCTGCTCGTTGGCATGAATGCGGTTGTCTGCGTTGGCTTCGGCGAGTCGCAACGAGAACCCACGCCTGTTGAGTCCGCGGATTCTGGCCGCGACGGTGGAAGCTTCGTTATTGGTAACGGTCTGAGCCAGAACAACGGGGACTTCCTGGCTTCTTGAGAAAGTATTCCCGAAACTGTGCGGCCTGAAGCGATGGTTCTGTCCTCCGGCGACTCCAGCAAGAATCCTTGTTCCATCAGCAAGCGTGTGCTCGCCGGCTTCAAAGACCGCATAGCTTACCGTTTCAAAACCGTGAAGGCCGTCCTGTCCCAGCCATTCCTGAAGTGCAATTTCGGCGCTGTTGGAAGTCACATTGCGAACACGAACGGTGACCGGGTCGCCACCGTTTCGAGTCGGAAGCCCTGCGATCACCACAGGGTTTTCGTACGTCTGGTCGAACTGGATGGTTGTGAACTGATGGAAAACGTTCGTGACGATTCCGGATTCACCAACCACAGCAGAGGGTTCTTCGGCTGGAGGGAATTGACCTTCGAGAGTGTAAAAGCCGACGCTTCCGTAGTCCGAATAGGATCCCTCCCGGCCCACACCGTCAACAACCAGGAAGTAGGTCCCTTCGGTCAGGAAGGTGCTAATCGAAGCATTCAAACTGTTGACCGGAGAGTTAATCGCGACGGTCTGTCCATTGGAATCAACGATCTGAAGTTCGACATCCAGATTTGGGCTTCCCTGGAATACCTCTGCTGTGAACGTTACGTTTCCACCACTAGTGCTGAATTCGTAATAGTCCAGGTCATTGCGGTCAGCGATAAACCCAAAGGTCGAAACACCGCCGTCTTCGCTGGGAAGGTCAGCGGCACTTGAGGGGTTGTTGCCGGCTTCATCGGTCCTGAATTCAACACCGTTGGCACGGCTGGTGATAACCTGAAAGTCATCCTGGCTGTTGGTGGAGTTGGCGTAGTCTCCATTACTCCATTGCGTGATGTTGGCATTGAAGGGGGCTCCAAGGAGCGGACCCCAACTGAACTGGCCGGTGCCTGCGCCGGGGTGAGTCGGGATATCACCAAGACCGTCGTGGAGCAAGCCAAGCGAGTGGCCGACCTCGTGCGAATTCGTCAACGCGCCAACGTTCACTCCGCCCTGAACGGTAAACGCGGGCGTGTCTTCAGAATCGTTGAAGCTGTTAAGAAACGCCACGCCGCCAAAATCTTCTCCGAACCCGTCGGTGGGTTGAGTGTTGACGACGCGAATACCCCAGGTCTGGTCAGCGGCTCCAGTTCGACGAAGAGCTTCGATGCCCGGGAATCTGGTGGTGACGTTAATGTCGAACGGCGCGAAGTCTTCGGCGACGGTTTGCAGCTGTAGCTGAATCTGAATCAACTCGGCATCACTGAAGTTCTCGGTGTCGCCATCAAGACTAAATGCGGGAAAATCGATGTCGTGATTCCACCGGTTGTTGACCGAGCGAAATCCGTCGTAGTCCAGATAGATTGTTTTGGTTGCGTCCGGATTGGTTTCTAACGCGAACGTCTGATCGAGCGGATATGGGGCTGCCGAATCAGGATCCCCCAGAGAAAGCTCACCGTTGACGTAAATCGGAAAAAGAGGTGCGAGCACTTTGCGGGGCTCCAGCACCTGATAGTTAACTCCCGATTTGACTCCCGCTCTTCGCCTCAATTTCGTCATACTTAACACCTTCAAAAAGAATTTCCGTGGTTTAGTTAACGGACATCGTAATTGAAGTGAGTTACCTTACGAAATTGGCGACCTTCTTTTTTCGTATGAAATTTCGCAAATCGCCATCTAATCAGGACGGTTTTGCAAAGGCACACATGCAATAGTTTTGGTTTTTACCGTCTAGTGCTTTGTCACAGCTCAATTTTAGGATAAGCCGTTTTGGCGATAGCCACGGTTGAAGCTGCGAAAACCGTGGCTATCGCCAAAACGGCTAAAATTGCCAACCCTAATTCTTAGCCGTAACAAACCACTAGGCTTGCCTGAACCTGGAAGTCAGCGCTGGGTGATGGTTTCGTTCTTTTGAGCGATCAATGTCTTCAAAGGCCCAACATTGCTGGCCCGAGCCGGCCAGGTCGTTCGAATCAACGAACCCGATGGCGTTGTGATTCCACTGTTGAACCAGAACCATCCCCCGGAAATGATGCCAACGACTTCCCGTTTCTCATTGAAAACAGGCCCACCAGAATCACCCGGCAGCAGCGGGACATCGGCAAAAATCTTTTCGAGGCTCGACGGACTCGAAGCCACAGCGGCAAAGTGGCGGATGCAGCACTTCAGCTGAGAGCCACCACCGAGTCCCGCGAATTCAAGTCGATCGCCGGATTCGATCGGATCGCTGGCGACCGGCGAGCAGGTGATGCCATCGGGCACCCATACCCACAGCAAAGCCACGTCCTTTTGTTCATCCGAATGGACGATGCGGCATTTGCGTGCCCGTTTCCCATTGCGATATTTGACTTTGATTTTGCCATCGCCGTTGTCATCCTGAACAACGTGGTAGGCCGTCAAAACGTAGCCTTCAAATCCTCCCTTGAGAGGTTTGTCTTCATCGATTTCAACGACAACACCGGTCCCGGTTCCACCCGCAGAGTTAATTTCCACAATGGAATGGTGATGGTCGGCGATGGGGGTCCACTCCCATAGCCCGGACTCTTTGCCGACCTGAGCGTTGGTTTGTGTGAACGCGCTGCAACACAACGAGAAGAAAAAAACAACAGCAAGGACTTTGTGGGAGATCCAATGTTGCATCGGGGTGCTAGAAACCTGGCTCATACTCTTGCCTCCGTAGAGCGACCAGGTCTTGGTTCCTGCCCAGAAAATCGGGATCATTGGAAGGCAGGACCCGCCCGCCCGTAAGTTGTCATCCGTGAACGAAAAGAGTTTTCGATATTTCCTGTATCGACTGGGCAAAATGGAAAAGTTTAGCTCTGCCAATTGCCTGTGGATTATTCCACCTTGTATCGCAACGCCCGCGCTTTGGCGGACAGCACTTTTCGTCATTTAACTGCTAGCAACAGAAGTCCCGCGACAGTTGGTGAAATCTAGATCTCGTCAAGCATTTCCTTGATCGCGTCTACCTGGTTTCTGCGGCCAAGGATCCCCATGGTTGCGAGTGGCCAGTCGATTCCGATCCGTTCGGCCAGTCGACGGGCCAACAGCAAGTCACTTACTCCGCGATACTGGTTGGTCAGTCCATCGTCGGTGAAGATCATATTTTCATTTTGGTCGAAACCGGATTCGTAGTTTTCGGCCAGTTCGTCGATCCAGTTTTGGGGCACGCCTTCCTTGCGGCAAACTTCCTCGGACCAGATTTCGTCGCCGCGGCACTTCAGCAGCAGCATTTGGGCGCGAATTGCGTCAATCAATGGTCCAAGTCCGAAAAAAGGGGGCTGTGGTTCGTGTTGCCAAGTTCAGAGGATTTGCGAAACTGTGGCTTCGATCCCGCCAGAAATCCAGCAAGATCCTTCATGAACGTTCAAGCTAACTCCAAAAAAGTTAATTCCAAACAGTTGCTCATCATTATAGGCCTGCTGTTGCTGGCGGGAGCCTATCACTTCACCCGCCCTACGCTTGAGCGGGTCTTGAATATGCAGTTGCCGTCACTCAGTCAGGCCGACAACAACAAGGACAGGGGCGACAGTTCTTCGGGCGATTTCAAATACGACGCGAAACTGCCGGGCCAAAACCAAAAATCCAACTCGGCGAAAGATTCCGCCGCTGGAGATGCCGGGACAGCGGTCCGCAACTGGCTGACCAGCACAGGCGACAACCGCTACAGGTCTCCGGCGGGCCTGGTGTACACGCCCAGTCGCAGCGAGCATCGGATTGAGCACGTGCTATTGCATTGCAAGGACAATCCATCAAAGCCCGCCCACGGGATTTTTCTGGAAAAAGGCGTTGAGGTCTTCAAGTTGATCGACGAGGCGTACGAACTGGCCAAAGCGAAATCCAGTCGCGTCCAGGCCGATCGGTCTCAGGGCAAAAACACCTATGTCGTGGAGATGAACCGCAAGGTTGGCTTCGACGGCGGAGCCAAGGGCAAGCGAAACGGTGGTCGTGAGCTCAAACGGGTAAAGCTTGTTCTTGCCGATGACCGCGTAATCACGGCTTTTCCGACGCGGTAGATGCAAGCCCAGATTATTCACCAAGCGTGGGCGTCAGAATCAGTTGAGACAGTGATCGGTTACTCTAATGCGATGAAACGATCGCTGTGTCTTTCACCTACCGAATGATTCACATTTCTTGTTGAAATTCAGTTTTTCCCTTGCTCCTGTTGGCCAAACGTAGAATCAACGCCCGTCGTGGTGAATAATTCCGGGCAAGTTGCAGGAAGCGGCTGGGTGGTTCACTGTTGTTTCGGTACCCGCTTGAGTGTCGACTCCGCTGCGCCGGTTGAGTTCCGCCCGAATACCGCCCCCTGCTCCAACGGCAAAAGTTTGGAAAAATCGACGCCAATGGTGGCTTTTTGTGTTGATGCGGATAGCCGCAAAACGTGTGATTGGATAAGTTTTAGCCCTGTGGCGATCGGGATTTGAAATCGTGTTCGGATCAGGATGAGACGGTAGCCACCACGCTGAGTTCCCGAAAAGCCACGACTCCCGAAATCGCTGGCAATCAGTCAAATGAACGTTTTCAGTCGCGCTTACGTCGACAGTCTTTTTGAAGACTACCAAAAAGACCCTTCTTCGCTTCCGCCCGAATGGCAAGAGTACTTCCGGACGATGGCTCCACACTTCGGCGGATCGTCGGGACCGGTTCCCGACGGTGCCGCCTTGCTTCCATCGACACCGGGCACGATTAGCGGGTCAGCCACGGCGGAAACGCCCAACAGCAAATCGGTTGCGCAGCTTCAGGATCGCGTCGACCAACTGGTGCGCGGGTTTCGGGTTCGCGGCCACCTAGAAGCCAGAATTGACCCACTGGGGATGCCCCGCAAAACCAACAGCGAACTCAAACCGGAATCTTACGGCCTGCACCCCGGCGAGCTTGATCGTACGTTTTCGGCGCGGACCGTCGGCGGGCAAAATTTTCAGACACTCGAAGACATCGTGCAGTTGATGCGGAACACCTACTGCCGCAGCATCGGCGCCCAGTTCATGCACATCGACGACCACGATGTTCGCTACTGGCTTCAATCCCGCATGGAGAGCAGCCAGAATCGAATCAGCCTTGATCGCAACACGCAGGTGCGAATCCTGACTCGCCTGACCGATGCGGTGATCTTCGAAGAGTTCGTCCGCCGCAAGTTCGCCGGTGCCAAAACGTTTTCCCTAGAAGGCGCCGAAACTTTGATTCCCTTGCTGGACCTTGCCCTAGAAAAAGCCGGCGAGCACGACATCAACGAAGTCGTCATCGGGATGGCTCACCGCGGTCGCTTGAACGTGTTGGCCAACATCATGGGCAAGCGCCGGGAAAACATTTTCTGGGGATTCGACGATCCTGACCCCGAGTCCAAACGCGGTGGCGGCGACGTGTTGTACCACATGGGACACAGCAACGACTGGACCACCAGCAAAGGCAAAAAAGTTCACCTTTCGCTGTGCTTCAACCCCAGCCACCTCGAGTTTGTGAATCCTGTTGCGATGGGGCGTGCGCGGGCAAAGCAGGATCGTGCTGGCGACCAGTGGCGCTCCCGAACGATGTGCGTGTTGATTCATGGCGATGCTGCGTTTGCCGGTGAAGGCGTGGTTCAGGAATCACTGAACCTGAGCCAACTGGGAGGCTACAAGGTCGGCGGTACGCTTCATGTGATCGTCAACAATCAGGTTGGGTTCACGACCAATCCGGGAGACGGACGCAGCACCACGTACGCCAGCGACATCGCGAAAATGTTGCAGATTCCGATCTTTCACGTCAACGGCGAAGACCCCGAAGCCGTCGCCCAGGTCGTCAACCTGGCGATGGAGTTTCGCAGAACGTTCCATCGTGATGTGGTGATCGACATGTACTGTTACCGGCGCCACGGCCACAACGAGATGGATGAACCGCGGTACACCCAGCCAATGATGTACCAAAAAATTGACAATCGAAAGTCGGTTCGCGAAGGCTATCTGGATCGACTGCTGAAGTTCCAGGAAGTTACCGCAGAAGAAGCCGTCTCGCTGGTGAAAACCCGCAAGGAAAAGCTGGAAGCCCAGTATCAGGCCGCGAGAAAGGAACACTTTACTTGCGATATCCAGTCCGGGCAGGGCATCTGGGCGGGCTTTGAAGGCGGCGAAGAAGACCCGTCCAAGGATGTCGACACCGGTGTGCCCGCGGGCAAGTTAACTTATGTGTTAAATCAAATCTCCAAGGTGCCTGAGGGTTTCACGCCGAATCGAAAGCTGGCCAAGGTTCTCGATTCACGTGCTCGTGCGGCCGTCGGAGACCGTCCGCTCGATTGGGCGATGGCCGAACTGGCTGCCTTTGGATCACTGGCCCTAGAAGGCCATCCGGTACGGCTTTCCGGGCAGGATTGTGGGCGGGGAACTTTCAGCCAACGCCATGCGGTGATCTACGATTCAGAAAATGGCCGTCGCTACCAGATGTTGGCTCACATTGACGAAGGCCAGGCTCCGGTCGACGTCATCAACAGCCCCCTTAGCGAAGCAGGAGTGCTTGGTTTTGACTATGGCTACAGCCTGGACAGTCCTGACGGGCTTGTTTGCTGGGAAGCCCAGTTCGGAGATTTTGTGAACACCGCTCAGGTGATCATCGACCAGTTCATCTGCAGCGCCGAAGACAAATGGAACCGGCTGAGCGGTTTGGTCATGCTGTTGCCGCACGGATTCGAAGGCAGCGGTCCGGAACACTGCAGCGCTCGCATCGAACGCTTCCTGACCGGAGCCGCAGAACACAATGTGCAGATCTGCTATCCGACTTCGGCGGCCCAGTACTTTCACCTGCTTCGTCGGCAGATCGTTCGCAAGTGGCGCAAACCCCTGATCGTGTTCACTCCCAAGAATCTGCTTCGCCATCCAAAAGTCATGTCGCCAATGGAAGACCTGACGACCGGGCGTTTCGCCCGCGTCATCGGCGACGAGCAAGTCCCACCTTCGGCCAACCCGGCGCGGATCCTTGTCGGTTCAGGAAAGGTCTGTGTCGACCTGATTACCGAACGTGAGGAACTCGGTCGCAGCGATTTTGCCGTGATTCGCGTCGAGCAGCTTTATCCGTTTCCCGCTGACGAGATTCGGGCCGCCCTGGAGGCGTATCCGCAAGGGACGCCGGTCTACTGGGTCCAGGAAGAGCCTCGCAATATGGGGGCCTGGTACTTCATCAAGGTCCGCTGGGACGAGTATGGGCTTGAAGATACTTGGAAAATTTCCGCGATTACCCGGCCAGAGTCCGCCAGCCCCTCCACCGGATCAAAGAAAACGCACAAAATTGAGCAGGCGGATTTGTTCGCCGAAGCCATGGGAACGGCTCAAACGACCCCAGCCAACCAGGGCTAAATTCAACTGGCCAGTTTCCCGGTGCAAACGGACTTCTGCCTGAACGTCCCGGCACCTGACGACCGATACCCCTTCGGTTTAACCTGTAGCTTTTCGAGAATCAAATGTTCGAAGTCAAAGTCCCCGAGTTTGGCGATTCCATTCAGGAAGTGATGGTCTTTCAGTGGCTCAAAGAGCCCGGAGACTATGTCACCACCGATGATGATCTTGTTGAACTTGAATCCGAAAAGGCCTCTCAAGCTCTCGCCGCTCCGGTGGCCGGGGTGCTCAGTTCGGTCGCTGTTGAGAACGGACAGATTGCCAAAGTCGGATCGTTGCTGTGCCAGATTGACGAATCCGCATCAGCTCCTGCGGCGGGCTCAAGTTCCGCGACAGCGACGGCATCTGCCGGAGGCGGCGACTCATCCACCGCAGCGGTCGCAGAACCACCGCCAGCGGCCGGGTCGGCTGCAACACACAAAGCCGACTGGATTATGCCCGCCGCCCAGGTAATGCTAACCGAATACAAAATCTCCGCCGACGCGATCACGCCTTCAGGGCCAGGCGGGCGATTGCTCAAAGAGGACGTCCTCAGTTACGTGACGCAAAAGGGACTGCAACCCGGCGGCCATGCTCCGGCTCCCGGTTCGGCACCTCCGCTACCGCCACCGGTTCCCGCTGCGCCACCGCGACCCGCTGCCTCGGCGTCGAGTTCGATCGCGTCACAGACCGAAGAGTGGAACGATTCGATGGGACCGCGCGAGGAATCGGTCAAGCCCATGAGCATGATCCGTCGCACCATCTCCAAACGTCTGGTCGAAGCCCAGCAGACGGCAGCCCTGTTGACGACGTTCAACGAAGTCGACATGAAGCCGGTGATGGACTTGCGGAAAAAGTACAAGGAAGCCTTCCTCAAAAAACACGGCGTCAAGCTTGGCTTTATGAGCTTCT
The DNA here is from genome assembly GCA_937928555.1 of uncultured Pirellulaceae bacterium. Lineage (GTDB taxonomy): Bacteria > Planctomycetota > Planctomycetia > Pirellulales > Pirellulaceae > Mariniblastus. The sequence goes on along the minus strand of CALFWR010000016.1, from coordinate 9,851 downwards.
TTGCGAAAGCTGCCGTTGAGGGACTTCGTCGCTTTCCGGCGATCAATTCGGAGATCCGTGGCACCGATGTGATCAGCAAAAATTACCAGGACATCGGCATCGCCATCGGGGGCGGCAAAGGCCTGCTGGTTCCGATCCTTCGCAACGTCGAACGAATGAGCTTTGCCGACATCGAACGCAAAATCGGCGAGTACGCTGCTTTGGCGGCAGACAACAAAGTCAGTCCGGCGGATCTCGAAGGTGGAACTTTCACGATCAGCAACGGCGGCGTTTACGGTTCGCTGCTTTCAACGCCGATCGTCAATCCACCTCAAAGCGGGATCCTTGGCCTGCACGCGATTCAGGACCGAGCCATGGTGGTCGAAAAAGAAATTGTGATTCGCCCGATGATGTATCTGGCGCTGACCTACGATCACCGAATTGTCGACGGTCGTGAAGCGGTGACTTTTCTGAGGACCATCAAGGAAGTCCTCGAGGAACCCGCTCGATTGTTCCTAGAAGTCTGACGCGGCAGTCCGCTGTGCCAGACGGCGATGCGGCGTGCTTCTGTTCAAAACCCTGATTCGCGATCAAAATTCAAATTCCAGACCTCACAACCTTTAAGCGACTCCCATGGCGGAAAAACAATTTGATCTCGTTGTTCTTGGTGGTGGACCGGGCGGCTATGTGGCCGCGATTCGCGGTGCGCAGCTCGGTTTAAAAACCGCAGTCATCGACGAGAACTCCAAATTCGGCGGTACCTGCCTGCGTGTGGGCTGCATCCCCAGCAAGGCGCTTCTCGAATCCAGTCACCTGCTGGTCGAAGCCCGCGACCACATGATGGAACACGGGATCACGGCCAGCAAACTGACGGTGGACCTGGGCGCGATGATGAAGCGTAAAGCCGGAGTCGTCGACACGCTCACCGGTGGCATCGCGATGCTGCTGAAGAAAAACAAGGTCACCGCCATTGTCGGCCGCGGCAAGCTGACCAGCAGTAGCACGATCGAGGTTTCTACCGGCGAAACCGTGTCGGCCAGCACCATTCTGCTGGCGACCGGCAGCGTCCCGATGTCATTGCCAGGCATTGAGCTCGACGGCGACCGAATCGGCGACAGCACCGCAGCGCTTTCCTATTCCAGCGTTCCCAAAAAGCTTGTCGTGATCGGCGGCGGCTACATTGGCTTGGAGCTAGGTTCGGTATGGAGCCGTTTGGGGGCCGAAGTCATCATCCTCGAAGCGATGGACAAAGTCCTTGGTGGGCTCGATCAGGAGATTGCCCGCTCTGCGGTGAAGACTTTTGAAAAGCAAGGGCTGCAGTTTCGAACCGGGATGTGGGTCGAGTCCGTTTCGCGCGAAGGGGACAAATGCACTGTCTCTGTCAGAGGCGGCGAGACAATCGAATGCGATCGTGTCCTTGTTTCGGCCGGACGAGCCCCCAACACCAGAGACATCGGCCTGGATGCCGTGGGAATCAAAACGGACAAACGTGGCTTTATTGAAACCAACGAGCGATTACAGACTTCGGTACCGAGCGTCTTTGCAATCGGCGATTGTATCGGGGGTGCGATGTTGGCCCACAAGGCATCCGAAGAAGGCATCGCCGTGGTTGAGTTTTTGACCAAGGGCGTCGGACACGTTAACTACGAAACGATTCCCGCGATCGTCTACACGCACCCGGAAATTGCGTCGGTTGGTAAAACGGAACAGCAACTCAAGGAGGCCGGTGTTTCCTATAAGAAAGGCACCTGTCCCTTCGGGGCCAACGGCCGAGCCCGGGCGATGGGCAGCGCCGAAGGAAAAATCAAGATCCTTGCCGCGGCGGATACCGATCGGATTTTGGGCGTTCACGCGATTGGACCACGTGCCGGCGATTTGATCGCGGAAGCCGCCATTGCGATGAACTTTGGAGCCAGCAGCGAAGACCTTGCACGTTGCTGCCATGCTCATCCAACGCTTTCGGAGATCATGCAGGAAGCCGCACTCGCCGTCGGCGGCCGGGCGATCCACACGTAGGATGTGGCCGGATCGGTCACGCTTCGGCACCGAATCGGGACGCAAAAGTGAGCCGTTGGCCGGAGGCCCCGGGTTAGAGCGCGCCGCGGTCAAGAGTCGCCGTTGGCGTTATGAAGCTGGTTCAACGTTCACCAACCCGGATCATCGAACGCCCGGGCACTTCCGACCCGCGCGGCCTTATTCATTCAAATATCCGCCGACGAAGGTCTTCCATCTTTCGGGGGTCCATTTGCTGACGTTCTTCGGTGCGCTGAGTACCCATTTGCTGAAGTTCCTTCATCCGCTGGGCGCCCATTTGGTCTTCGATGGTTTTGAGGACCTTCTTGATGTGCTCCTTGCGATTCGCTGGCCGCGGATGGGTGCTAAGAAATTCTGGCGTACTGCTCCCGCCGGCGGACTTTTCCAGAATGTCCATCACGCCCAAAAGCGCCTCGGGGTCGTATTGGGCAAGCAGCATTAACCGAACGCCCCAAATATCTGACTCCAACTCGTCATTGCGGCCGTATTTCATCTGGGCCATCTTTCCAACGTAGGAGGCCATGTTTGATGACGACACACTTCCACCAGCGACACCCGCAGCACCGACAAGCCCCTGAATCAGGCTACCCTTGGCCATCCGCACCGAGCCATGCCGTTCAATCACATGGCCAATCTCGTGACCCAAAACTCCAGCAAGCTGATCTTCACTTTCAAGTTGGTTGAAGAGAGCTTCGGTGATGAACACCTGGCCCCCGGGAAGTGCGAAAGCGTTGACAGTTCGCCTGTCACTCAGCAAATGAAACTCGAACGCATAGGGATTACGAACCGGTTTGTCGCGGCGATAGAGCTCCTGTTCCAGTCGAGTCACCAACCGCATGCCAACCTGTTCGACACGGGCTTGCGCGCGACGGTTGGCCGACAGTTGGCCCATCTGCGGAGCGCTTTGGATGCCCATGCGAATTTCTTGGTCGATCGTCATGTCGACCGGTTGGGTCTCTCCAGTGATCGGGTTCACCTGACCTTTGCTGTAAAATCGCAGCATCGAAAAGACAACAATCGCACCGCCGATCAACAGCCGCAGCTTCATCCCTGAAAAAATGCTTCTTCGTTTCTGGCGGCGTACCTGTCGTCGATCGTCGTAATAGCTCATGGAAGTCTCCGTAGTTGGCGAGAGAAGACATTATTTGCCGCAATCGCCTTCAGGGAAACCGCTCAACGAAAAAATCACGCGATCCAGGGAGGTCCGCTTTCAGAAGACATCGGCAGGGCAGCGAATTTACTTCCGGCGTCGAACAAGCACACCGATGCCCAAAACACCCAGCAACACAGCGGATGTCGGTTCAGGGACCGATGTGATCGTGTCGCCATTGATCTGAATATTGTCAAACCGGTTGTTGCCGCTGCCGGTAGTCGCACCGTTGAGAACAATCCGCAGGACGACATCTGCATTGTTATTCAGAGAAGAAATTGCAGAAAAGTCAAACGTCTCAAGACCGAAACTGCCACCGGGAACAAAAGCGCCACCTAGCTGCAAAAAGTTTGTGCCACCGTCAGAGGAGTACAGCACCGTATTGGAATCGAAGCCTGTTGTTGACCTTCTGGTCGCGAACGACAGCTCCAAATTTTCAAAAGACGTCGTATCGATCGCGATATCAAAACCGTTGCCGTTGTTGCCCTGACCGACTAGCGACAGAGAGCTTCCAGCGGGATCACCGCCAAGGGTATTGATGGTGCTGCCACTAAAATTATTCAAATCCGTAGCCGTCCAAGTGCCATCGATATCAATCACCCCGGCGCCCGTATCGGCTGCGATGTTGTTGGCGTCACCGTCGTAGCTGTTGAAGTTCCAGTAACTGATGATGTCGGCGTTGACCTCGACCATCGCCAGCAACAACACCAATAAGGCAACGACATGAGTCAGTTTGTTCATTTCAATGGCCTATCAGCGTCAAAACGGCATACCCCATTTCGACTCTTCGACCTCAGACCAGCAAAACTCAAGCGGCTCAGTCGTTCTCTCTTTCCACCCTCCGCTTGGCAGGGCGCTCATGCGGACTAAAGCGGATTCGAGGGATGAACCGGCCAAGTCAATTTTTTCGCTCGGGCGACGGTTACAGGTTTATGTCAAATTGACGATGCCATTGGAATCGGAGAACTTGTCGACCGGGGCTCCGACTTTCGCCAACATGGACCGGTAAAGATTCGTCAGCGGCGTACCACTGTCGAGCTGCAAGTGTCGCCCGGTTTTGATTCCTCCCGCTGATCCCCCAAACATGCAGATGGGAAGGTCACGATGATCGTGGCTGTTACCGTCGGCAATGCCGCTGCCGTACAGCACCATGCAATGATCCAGCAGCGTGCCGTTGCCTTCGGGGATTTTCGACAGTCGGTCAATGAGATGATGCAGCAGCGTCATGTGGTAGGTGTTGATTTTTGCAATCTTCTGTTGCTTTTCATCCGAGCCACCGTGATGCGAAATGTTGTGGTGGCCATCGCGAATGCCCAGGTTCCTGTAGGGGCGATTACTTCCGGCGTTGGAATACATGAACGAAATTACGCGAGTGGAATCGGTTTGAAACGCCAACGCGATCATGTCGAACAGCAGTTTAACGTGTTCGCCATAGTCGGCCGGGACGCCGACCGGTCGCGGCGCATCGGGCACGCCTTTTTCGGCTTCGCCCAGTTTGTCTGATCTTTGAATCCGCCGCTCGATGTCGCGGACGGCGTAGAGGTATTCATCAAGTTTCCGTCGGCCCTGGACGCCAAGGTTGTTGGAAAGGATTTTGGCTTCCTGGGAAACGAAATCCAGAATGCTTTTGCGATCCCGTTCCCGGCGGGCGAGAGAACGCGGGTCGATTTGTGCGGTCGATCCGCCAAACAATCGCTCAAAAACAGCCGCCGGATTGACTTCTTTGGCCAGCGGCGACCTTTCGGTGCGCCACGAAACATTGGACGTGTACAGGCAACTGTAACCCGAATCGCATTGCCCCGCCGGGGCGCTGTCTTCGGTGCCAAGCTCAAGCGACTTGAGCGGCGTCAAATGCCCGATCTGGTCAGCCGCGACCTGGTCCACCGACCGCCCGTTGCGGATATTGGAACCGTTGGTCTTTTTCGGATGTGCGCCGGTCAAAAAAGAAGCAACCGATCTGGCGTGGTCTCCGCCGCCATCCCCGTGTGCAAACGCGCCATCGAGTGTCAGGCCCGAGAGCACATTCATCTGGTCACGAAATTCGGCAATCGGCTTCATGATCGGCTGAAGCCTGAATTGATCCTTGCCCTCGCCGGGCGTCCAGTGCGGCATGTGCATCCCATTGGGCACATACAGAAAAGCCATCCTCATCGGCGGCCCTTCAACTGCGGATCGGGCGATTGTGGAATTCGCCGCTGAAATCAAAGGGGCAGCCGGCGACATGGCCTCCAGAAAGGGCAACCCAATTCCGGCACCCAAAGCGCCACGCAGCATCGTGCGCCGCGAAATGTTTTTGTGACTCATCTCTGTTCCTTTTGTCGCATGTTATTCTCCGGAGTCGCCACTGCGGGAGGCCCCTTCACCATAGCGTTTTCGAAACGGATCACTTTCGCAAACCAAAGCAATCAATTCAGTGAACCGAAAGTCTTTCTCTTTCAGGTGATCGGTTATCTGGTCAACGGTACACTCGTCATAATATTCGAGTCCACGCCCGATCGCGTAAATCAACATCTTCTCTGAAAGACAACGCACGAACTTTTTTCGCATCGCAGTGCGTATCGTGACCTGCAACTCTTTGGAGCCAAGAAATCTGGTGCCGTCGGGCAACTCGCCGCGGTCATCAATTTCGCCTGTTTCGTCGCGCTGCCGAAAACGCCCTACCGGATCAAAGCCCTCCAGGGCAAACCCAAGCTCGTCCATGACTTTGTGGCAAACGGCGCAGGCAGGATCAGCCCGATGCTGCTCCATTCGCTGCCTCAGGGTTCCGGTCAATTTCGGTTGGTCTTCGAGTTGCATCGCATCAGGATCAGGCGGCGGTGGCTCTTCGCCCAAAAGGTTCTCCATGATCCACTTGCCGCGCTTGACCGGCGAAGTTCGGTTTGGATTGGAAGTCAATGTGAGAATGCTGCCATGACTGAGCAATCCTTCGCGGCGCGTTTTTACCGCAGACACTTTTCGGAACTTGTTGCCCTCGATTCCGTCGATGCCGTAGTGCCTGGCCAACCGTTCGTTCAGAAACGTGTAATCGGCTTTGAGTAAATCCATCACTTGGGCATCATTGCGAATCAGATCGTAGACCAGCAGTTTTGTTTCGGTGGCCATGTCGCGTCGCAGTTGATCATCGACGCCCGGGAACAGATCCTGATCCGGTTGCACGCGAGCAAGCGAACGAAGCTGGAGCCACTGGGCTGCAAAATTCTGCACCACCGCACGGGCTCGTTTGTCCTTGAGCATTCGTGATATCTGCTGCCGAAAGACTTCGGGGTCTTTCAGTTTGCCCTGGGTCGCGACCTTGAACAGTTGCGAATCGGGCATCGAACTCCAGAGAAAGTACGACAATCTGGTGGCCAGTTCAAAGTCGTTCAGTTCCCGAATTTCCCCGGCAGCGGGAGGCTGTTCAATCTTGTAAAGGAAATGGGGCGAGACCAAAACCGCCTGGATTGGATAACGAATCGCCTGATCAAAGGAGTCCCCCGCTTCGCTGGCGGCATCGTAAAGTTTCATCAGGCGGTCCACTTCGTCGCTTTTGATTGGACGCCGGTAGGCCCGTGAGCCAAAAATCGAAATGGACTTTCTGGCCAGCTTCCGGTTTTTCTGGGGCGAATCGCCTGCCTTTCCCACGACGATCTTTTTGTAGCTGGCCGAACGAACGTTGGTCGGCCCTTGGAAAGTCAAACCCGAAATCATCAGGTTACGGTCTGCCGGCGGTTTCCAGTAGTCGTTCTCGAATGTAACGTTCAGCTTGACGGGGCCTGTTTTGGTAACGCCGAACTCGGCGACCAGTTCTTCCTGGTCCGGATTGGATTTGTTGACGGTGAGCACTTTCCTCTGTCCACCATCGATGTCGATCCGGAACCTTGCTTTCTCGTCTCCGGCCTGATCGGCAGAGGCCAAAATGCGGACCCGGTAGCGTCCCTTTTCGGAGACGTTGAATTCTACTGAAGCGGTGGAATTGGCTGCAAACAACAGGTTGCCACTATTAAAGAGATTTCCATCACTGGTCGTAAAGTCCTTCCCGCGAATCGACTTGCTGAACCGGTAGTTTGTCGCGTCATCGATCGCCAGGCGGGAGATTTCTTCGGCTGCTTTGAGGTATTTCTCCATCAGGATCGGGGACAGCGAAAGGACATCGGCGATGTTGTCGAATCCGTAGCCAACATCGTCGGCCGGAAAATTGCCGTCTGTCTTGTACGTGACCCCTGTCAGGTCGCGAATCGTGTTTTGATACTCGGTGCGGTTAAGGCGGCGAATCGTGACGCGACCGGGATTGATGTTCGTGCAATCCACACTGTTGAGCATGGTTTCAGTCCAGTCCAACAGCTGTTGGTGCTGCTGATCAGGGATCGGTTCGCAATCTTCTGGCGGCATCTCGCGGGCGGCGGTGCGAACGAGGACTTTCTTCCATTTCTTGCGCCCGTCGAGAACCTGTTCGATCGTTTGGTAGGCTTCGAGATTAAGATCCGCGTCAGAAGAGTCACCCCAGTGGCAGTCGCCGCAGTGGGTTTCAAGTATCGGCCTGATCTGATCGGAAAACTGACGCTGGAGCTTTCGCAGTTTCGCCGTCTGCGAATCCTGGATGGCGAACACGGGTTGAACCGACGCGAACATCAGCGCCGCGGCGATAAACAGAGACGATCCGAAAACTCGTTTACAGGTTCTGGCCGCGCGGTCGGTGGGTGACTCGAAATCGAATCGAGAAGAGCCGGAATTGAACTGACTGCACATCGGTTGATCTTTGCCTAACTTCGTGTTGATAAACCAACTTTACTTCCGACAGCGGCCTGGTGAGCGGTTGGATTGTCAATTTGAAAATGAAAGAGATCCAGTTTATTGGCTTGCCCGAAACACGTGTTTTTTCGCTTCAAACTGCTTGTCGAACCTAAAAAAGCGGGGAATTTGGGTGTTTTTGGGCAAAAATGCCCCTACTGCCGTGGTTTTTGAAGCACACTGACTTGAATTATTGGACCAACCAGGTCTAATTCCCGCGTCCTCAAAAGGGACGGATTACGTTAAATACACCGGTTTTTTCGACTTATTTTTACTAAGTCCCGATACACGTTGGAGGATACCTATGGCGAAGAAAGCCGCCGGCCCCAAGCCACCCACAAAGTCTGAAATTATGAACAACCTGGCCGACGCAACGGGCCTTAGCAAAAAAGAAATTGCTGGGGTATTCGATGCACTCGCTGGTCAGATTGAAGCGCAAATCGGCAAGCGTGGCGGAAGTGGACAGTTCACTATCCCCGGTCTTTGCAAGATCGTCTGCCAGCACAAGCCAGCCATGCCCAAGCGAGAAGTTCGCAACCCGGGTACTGGCGAAATGGTTTGGGCCAAGCCAAAGCCAGCTCGTAAAGTTGTAAAGATTCGACCTCTCAAGGGTCTCAAGGACATGGTTGCTTAGTAGTTGTTTTTTCAACTGCTTATCAATTCAAGCCGCGTGCCTTCGGGGACGCGGTTTTTTTATGCGCAATAAGTTGGATACGGATAACAACCAGGCAATGGTTTGGTTAAGAATCAACGAACAACTCCACCAGGAAAACAAAATGGCACGTGTTGACGAAGTCGGAGAACGAGATGGCTGGCGATGTTGGTTGTGTGATGAACCTGTTGACCGCAACATGTCATCCAACGATCCACGCGGCGCAAGCGTCGACAGCCGGATCACAAAAGCCAAATCGAAGAAGCTCAAAAAAGACAAATCTTCGCCTCCTCCAGAACGCCTGGCCCATGTTGGTTGCAATACTGGCAAAGGGGCTGTCGACGCGGTCGTGAAATGGCCCGAGCATTTGATCGTGTCCGATCCTGCACCGATCATCGCCACAGCTGATCGGCTTTTGCGAAAAGGTGGTCGTGAAGCGATGGCGAGATGCCCAACCACAGAAGACGCCGAAGTCGCCGCGGATTGGTTGGTCGACCGCATGTCACGGCTCGAGCCTGGGCTGGAGGTCAAAAGCCGGGTTGATAACGCCGGCGGGCAATTCCTGGTCAGCCTGTTTGTCTAAACGAGCTGAAACGACACGATCTCAAACGGGTGGTCTGCCATTTATAAAAACAAAAGCCACAGTTGAAACACAGCTGTGGCCTCAACCTTATGCGCAAATGGCTTGCGACTTCTGGCAAAAACCTTAAGCCGCCCGTTTTTTGAACATCGTCTGCAAATACTCGACTGCACTTTCAAGCACGCGATCAACATGCTCGGGCTGCGTCATTGGAATCGTTGCCGGTTGACCATCGTCATCAAGCTCGCTTTCCGCGTTGACCGTCTTCTCTTCGCTGTCGTCGTCGCTCAACTGGACTCTCAACAACAACGGACGAAGCGATTCCCGAAGGTCACGTGGGATCAACGACTCAATATCGCGGACGTTTCGATGACGGTAGTTCTCTTCAAACTCATCTTCGCTGATCGACAACACGTAACCTGGATTGGGAAGCACTCCCCATTCTTTGGTACGAACTGAAATCTCGTCGTGCCGATCGATATGCTTGCCGCTGGGTCGCCAATAGCTGGCCGTCGTCAATTTCAACACACCATTGCGGCGGATTGGAATCACATTCTGCACCGTCCCTTTGCCCCACGTACGCTCACCGATCAAAAAAGCACGTTCGTGATCCTGCAAACAACCGGCCACAATTTCGCTCGCACTGGCGGACTGCCGGTTGATCAAAATTACCAAAGGAAGCTGTTCAC
>CALFWR010000015.1 GCA_937928555.1 uncultured Pirellulaceae bacterium | reverse complement strand
ATCAGTTCCGACAGTGATCCACGACACTGATGCGATGAAACGATCGCTGTGGTTTTCATCTACCGGATGATTCACATTTCTTGTTGAAATTCAACTTTTCCCTGGCTCCTGTTGGCCAGACGTAGAATTAACGCCCGTCGTCGTGAATAATCCGGGATTCACGACGATGGGCGTTGATTGCCGTTAAATCACACTAGTACTAGTGGAGTGTCAGCATTGGATTTTAGGGTTAGCCGTTTTGGCGATAGCCACGGTTCCGAAACGAAAAACCGGGGCTAACGCCCAAACGGCTGATCTGAACAATCCTAATTTTTAATGCTGACAGACCACCAGGCGTCCCCCAAGCGGGATCGCTTCCGAGAATTCGGTTCGCCTCGCTGATGAGGTCCGAAATAGGATTTTTTTCGGACTGGTACGGTGTTCATTGATTGAACTGAAAGGCAAGCCCACGCCTCGTGAATAATTCGGGATTATTGGCATTATCGCTGGCGGAATTTTGTCATCTCGACCACGTTGCCGCACTGGTTGTAACGGACTTCGTCGACGAATGTCTTGATCAGCAGCACGCCCCGACCGCTGCACCGGTCGAGGTTTGCGTCATCACGCGGATCGGGCACGTCGTCGGGACAAAAGCCGTCGCCCTGATCGGCGATCCGTCCGGAAAAACGATCGTCGAAGATCTCCAGTTTGACGTCGACCGTTTTGTCGGGGGCTTCGCGGTTGCCATGTTTGACCGCGTTAATGAATGCTTCTTCGACCGCCATCCGGATAGCGAAGATTTCATCTTTGCTCCAGCGTTCGCGCTCAAGGAGCGCAACGAGCTCCTTGATGAGCCCGGGGCATTCCGCAGGGTCGCTGCGGAGTGTCTTGTCGATGATGTGAAGCAGGTTTCCCATATCACGGGGCGGGAGCGGCACGACGTTAAAATTTCGGTAAACGCATCGGAAGTCTAGCTTTGTTGGAAAGCCTCAATCGATTCGGTTTGCTCCTGATCGATCTGGAACATCTGATCCAGGCTGGTGTAGCTGAACAGGTCTCGAACTTCCGGGCGCAGATTGCACAAACGAAGTTTGCCACCTTTGGCTCGCACCTGCTTTTCGAGAACGATCAGTTTGTTGATCGCGGCACTGGAAAAGAAACTGACGTTGTCGAAGTTAATCAACAGGCAATCGTTGTCTTCATTTTCGATCAGTGCCAAGAGTTCCTTTCCCAGTTGTTCGATACGGCTGGGATCCATCACTTTTTTGTCGCGGAACTTGATCACCGCGACCGATTCCACGCGGTCGAGTTCCAGACACTCCAGTTCGCTGCTCATCTATTGTTCCGTCGTTAATTGCTTGGAGACCGCTGATGGCCACCGACTCAATGATAAACTCCACGGGGCAACGATCCAAGCGTTGAAAAAGAATCAGCAGGGCTGGTAAGCCGGAATTATTCACGACGACGGGCGTTGATCCTACGTCTTGCCAACAGCAGCAAGGGAAAGCCTGACTTTTAACAAGAAATGTAAATCATCCAGTAAATGAAACCACAGCGATCGTTTCATCGCATCAGAGTCGCGGATCACTGTCGGAACTGATTCTGACGCCCACGCCTCGTGAATAATCCGGGGTATGAAAAAAACACCAGCCGAAACATAACGAATGATCGACCAGACTCCATCCGTTTACGCTTCGAACTGGTGCTTTATGCGTTTGTGTGTTCACCAGAAGTCAAATTGTCAGCTAACGCCTGATGACTCCGTTTAGGAAAAAGACGGCTCCCAGAAACATGATCGGCCAACCAATCCAGCCCGGTGGGTGAATAATTCGATTGGGAACGTTGGCAAACCCAAGGCTCGGACGTGGCACTTCAACCCTTGGAGGCTGTCCAAAGCTGGCTTGTTGAAAAGATTGTTGAAACGGTTGTTGGTTGATGATTTCCGGTCCGCCGAAGGGTTGGCTGTTGGAAAAATTGTCAGAGAGGAATCGACTCATTCGAGGAGTCATTACGTAGCTGTCGACCACATTCAACTGAATCCCAATGAATATCAGGAGAAAGCCGAGCGTCATCATTACGGTTCGGTTCATAGGTTGAATCAAGAGGGCGAAGCGAAGACCAGTTTTGTGCTATCGTTATCGAACCGCAGCGCCGTGGACTTGAGCGATTTGGGGTACCCGGAACAACCCCGTCGAATTCGTTGAATCCGTTGTGGCGTTTTGGAAGGCTCTAGCAGTTGTCAGGAATTTGACGCTTCCATGTTTTGCCTGTTGATGGACATTTTGTGGCATTCTACAACGGCTTTGAATTCCCCAACGGCGACCAGAAAGGTGGTCAGGCTGTTGGTCGGTGTTCTGGTTGTTTCGGCCGTGCCAATTTGATGGTCGTCTCAACGATGGGCAGCTCCCGAGAGCACGACCGCTCCGCCCCTGCACGCGGGCGATTCACGCAGGCTGGCTTCAGCCGATACAATCCGGATTGCTTGAGAGCGATTTGCGCAGGTCACCATGTTGCCGGTCAAATTTCGCTTCTTCGGTGCCCCTTTCCAGCCGCCATATGCATAGTGCCAAAGATTGTTGGCAGGGGTAGCGGAGGAGCGAGCTGAAAACGTTATGCTGTGCAGTTGAGCTGCCTTGAGCGAGCGCAACGAACCGAGAACTTCCGAGAGCCAAGTGAACAACGCCACCGCCGCATCAGGCCCCAAGCCCCCGCTTCAAGTTGAACCACCGGAACGCAACGGAATCTGGTCGCCCAGTTTTCAGGGGCTGTTGTGGACCAACTGGTTGACCGCGATCAATGACAATATCTTTCGCTGGTTCGTGATCGGCGTGGGGAAGACATTTGTGTCGGCCGACAATCATGGCAACATCCTGATGTTCGGGACGCTTTGTTTCGTCTTGCCCTATCTGATTTTGGCATCGCCAGCGGGTTGGTTAGCAGATCGGTTTCGCAAGCGGGACGTTATCGTGGCCTGTAAAATCGCCGAAGTGGTCGTGATGATCCTTGGTGTGGTGTCGCTGTTGTGTGGAAGCTTGTGGATGTTGATGACGACGGTGGCGTTGATGGGCGCCCAAAGTGCGCTTTTTGCGCCGTCAAAGATCGGTACGATCCCGGAGATTCTGTCCGAAAAAGAAATCTCCAAAGGCAACGGCATCTTTGCCCTTGCGACTTTGTCTGCGGTCATCATCGGGATGGGAATCGGCAACAAGATCGCCGACATTGCCGGGCCTCAAGGGCAGCAGAGCATCTGGTTGACGGCTTTGGTGCTGATAGGCGTCGCGGTGGTGGGGACGGTGGTCAGCCTGGTGATTCGCGCGCGAAGTGCCGCCAATCCGACGTCGCCGTTTCCGGTGAACTTTCTGGCCGAGACGTGGCGCGACATTGTCGATCTGTCGAAACGCGGTCCGCTGTTTCGCGTGGCGTTGGGGACGATTTTCTTTTTGTCGATTGCGGGCCTGGCCCAGATCAACATTGATGCTTTCGCGGATGAAAGCGGCAGTATCGATGAGTTCGAAAAACTGCCATTGTTGGTTTCGCTGGTGATGGGGGTTGGGGTTGGCAGTGTGATTGCTGGTTTTGTCTCTGGAAGCCGGATTGAATTGGGGCTGGTTCCGCTGGGAGCCGCAGGAATGGTTCTGTTTCTGGTTGCGTTGGCGTTTACACCGGCAAGTTTCCTGACCGGCAGCGTTGGCTGGGGCCTAGTGGTGGCTTGTGTGTTGCTGGCGGGGCTGGGTGTGAGCGCGGGGTTCTTTGACGTCCCGCTGAATGCGTACCTGCAGCACAAGAGCCCGGTTCAACAGCGAGGGCGAATTCTGTCGGCAACCAATTGTTTGATGTTCACTGGCGTGGCAGTGTTGTCGCTGGCGTTTGGTGGGTTGCGGTTTGGGTACCACAAAACAGAAACCACGGGGCTTGAAAAACAGGTCAGCAGTTTGAAGTTCTTCAGCAAGAGTAGCGGAAAGATCGAAGCGGCGGTGAGCCAATTCAAAAGCAACTGGTCAAGCCAGGACGACGATCCGGTGGCGAGGGTTTTGGCGTCGAATCCTTTTCCGGTCGCTGCGGCTGCAGACCACGTGCGGGCCAACTACGAGTTGATCTATGCCGACGCAAAGCAGCGTTTGCAGGCCAACGAGTCGATTGCTGCTGATGCGGAGCCGGACACCGTCACCGACAACGACTACCGAGAGTTATTTGACGCCACGGGTGAAGATTCGCGCCGGTCCCTGAAGACCGTGATTCGGCGAGCGTCGAGTTTGCCGTTGCTTTCCTCGCGGCAGATTTTCTTTTTGATGGGGCTGTTGACGGTTCCGGTGCTGGGTTTCGCGCTCTGGCGGTTGTCGCGCGATGCGATGCGGCTGGCGTGGAGCTTTATGTTTCGATGTCTGTACCGGGTGAAGATCGTGGGCATGGAAAAGCTTCCCCAGGGAAAGCCCGCGGTGCTGGTGGTCAATCACAGTTCCTGGCTGGACGGTCCGCTGGTGTTGTCTTTCATCCCCCAGCCGTTTCGCGTGATCGCGTGGGCTGGAAATTTCAACAATCCGGTGATGAAAAAGTGGGCTGAGTACTGTCGGATTATTTTGATTACCGGCGGGCCGAAGTCGATTCGAGAGGCGTTCAGGAAATCACGTGTTGCGCTGGACAACAACGAGTGGCTGGGGCTTTTCCCAGAAGGCGGCATTTCTCCAAATTGCCAGGTTCGTTCGCTCAAGCCCGGTTTGATAAAGATTCTTCAGGACCGGCAGGTTCCCATTATTCCGGTGTACATGGATCAACTCTGGGGAAGCATTTTCAGTTATTCCGAGGGCAAGGCGATTTGGAAGTTGCCGCGTTCCATTCGTCGGCCGCTTTGTATTACGATTGGTGATCCGGTTGAACCGCAACCAACCGATATGGTTCCCATCCGACAGTCCATGCAAGCGTTGAGTACCCAAGCCGTGTCCAACTACGTAGGTCCCTTCCGCAGTCCGGTCGCCGAATTCGTTACCGTCGCCAAGCGTCAGAAGTTCCAGTTCAAGGTCGGCGATACGCTCAAGCAGGAGGCGACCGGCGGGATGGCGCTGGGACGAGCGTTGATTTTGCGTCGGCTGTTGCGCCGGTTGGCGTTGGCCGACGGCGAACAGCATGTTGGCGTGCTGATTCCCCCAACGGTCGGCGGCACGATTGTGAACCTTGCCCTGTCGCTTGATAAACGGGTGGCGATCAACCTGAACTATTCACTGTCCAATGATTTGATGAATCATTGCATCCACGAAGCGGGCATCAAGCACGTCCTGACCACGAAAAAGGTGATGGAGAAGTTTTCGCATTTTGAGCTGGATGCGGAACTGGTGTACCTGGATGACTTCAAGGAAGAAGTCGGTGTCATGGATAAAGTCGTGGGGCTGTTTCAGGCGTTTGCGGTCCCCGGTTCGATGCTGTGTCGCCTGTTGGGGCTGAACTCGATCAAGCCCGATGATTTGATGACGATCGTGTTTACGTCGGGATCGACGGGAGTCCCCAAGGGCGTCATGCTTTCGCATCAAAACGTGCTGATGGACGTGCGGGGTTTTGAAAAGGCGGCCCGGTTCGTGAAAGGCGATGTGATCGTGGGGATTTTGCCGTTCTTTCATTCGTTTGGCTACACGATCACGCTGTGGGGCGCGATGATGACGCCGATCAGTGGGGCCTATCATGTCAATCCACTGGATGCCAAACAGATCGGCAAGATGGTCGAAAAATTCAAAGGCACGATTCTGATGTCGACGCCGACGTTTTTGCGCAGCTACATGCGTCGCTGCACGACGGAGCAATTTGCGACGCTCAATACGGTCGTGACCGGTGCGGAGCGATTGCCGCCCGAACTGGCGGACCAGTATGAAGAAAAATTCGGTGTTCGCCCGGTGCAGGGATACGGCATCACGGAACTTTCTCCGGCTGTTTGCGCCAACATCCCGGGCGCGAGACGGCAGGAAAGTAAATTCCAGGTCGAGTTCAAACCGGGGACCGTTGGCCGTCCGATCGCCAACGTGATGGCGATCGTGCGTGACCTTGATACCGATCAGGATCTTGGCCCCAACGAAGAAGGGATGCTTTGGGTTTCCGGCCCGACGGTCATGTTGGGTTACCTGAACAAGCCCGAAGCGACGGCCGAAGTGGTGATTGATGGCTGGTTCAAAACCGGCGACATGGGAAAGATCGACGAAGATGGCTTCATCACGATCACGGGTCGCTTGAGTCGATTTTCAAAGATCGGTGGCGAGATGGTGCCGCACCTTGCTGTCGAAGAGGTGCTTTCCAAATTGCTGGACCTGACTCCCGATGACGATTCAGATGACAATTTGCATGTTGCGGTGACGTCGGTTGCGGATGAGAAAAAAGGCGAACGTCTGGTGGTCTTGTACACCGTTGATCACAAAACGCCGGACGAAATGCGGGAGGCGTTGAAAGCCGAGGGTTTGCCGAACATCTTCATTCCTGCGGCTGACAGTTTTCATCGCGTCGAAAAATTGCCGATCCTGGGCACCGGAAAGCTGGACTTGCGCGGCATCAAGGACACCGCCAAAGAGATTTACAACCAGTAAGGCCGATGGTGTTGAAAGGCGAGGTTCATTTCCGGATCAACCGGCGTCCGGTCGTTGCCAGAGCGAAGCGCACCACATCCCGGCGACGACCGCCACCAGGCCCAGGGCGACGTTGAGGATCACGTTACCGGCGGCAATCGCGATCGCACCGTCTTTGGCTTGGGCGACGGTTTCGGCCCCGAAAGTTGAAAACGTCGTTAGGGCTCCAAGGAAGCCGATGCCAAAAGCCAGTTTCAGGTTCCGGTTGGCATCGCCCTGCCCTGACCCGATCAACAGGCCGATCAAAAAGCAACCGGCGACGTTGGCGACAAGCGTTCCCAGAGGAAAGCTGGTCGTGAACAGTCTGGATGCCAGCCCGGCGATTCCGAACCGGCACAGCGCACCGACAAAGCCACCGGCGCCAACAAGAAGGCAATCGAAGAGAATGGCTTTCATGGTGCGAGTTTCCGGCGGGTTAAATGGTCATCGCGGCGTAGCCACCATCAACGACCATTTCGACGCCGGTCATGAATGAGCCCGCATCGCTGGCCAGCAGGAGCGTAGCGCCGATGAGTTCGTTGGCGTTGCCGAATCGATTCATCGGCGTGTGACCCATGATCTGTTGCACGCGTTCGGGGGTGAGAACTTTCTTGTTCTGTTCAGCGGGAAAGAACCCCGGGACCAGTGTGTTGACGCGGACGTTTTGGGTGGCCCATTCGCGGGCAAGATTTTTTGAAAGGTTATGCACTGCGGCTTTGCTGGCCGAATAGGTGAAAACTCGCGAAAGCGGAATCAGGCCTGACATCGAACCGACGTTGATGATCGATCCGCCGTTTTCCTGGCTGATCATCTGCGGGCCAAAGATCTGGCAGGCGAGGAACACGCCTTTCATGTTGACGCGAAAGATCCAGTCCCATTCGTCTTCTTCGATCTCAAGGAATGGCGTGGCGCTGTTGGTGCCCGCTCCGTTGACCAAAATGTCGACCTTGCGGTGGCTTTTGATGATGCGATTTTTGAGTGATTCCAGTTCGTCGCGGGAATCCACCTGGCAGGCTTCAAAAGTCGCGGTGCCGCCCGAGGCGGTGATGTTTGCGATCCGGGCCTGGGCTTTTTCTTCGCTCCGGCCCACCAAAACGACGCTTGCACCCGCTGCGGCGATCCCTTCGGCCATCGCACCACAAAGCTCACCGGTTCCACCAATGATGACAGCTGTTTTTCCTGAAAGCGAAAAAAGATCCTGCAGATAGCTCATGAATGGTGTTGCCTGTTGGGAAGTAAAGTTGTTATTCAGTGGAAGAGAATTTGACGGGTTTCCTCGTCAAAGCAAAAATTTAATCGGTTTCCAGCTGAAAAGGAAACCAGGTGCGATCCTATTTTGTTGGTTCGCGGGTTTGAATCCTGTCCTGCTGTTGCTATTGAATAGAGAAATTTGATGAGTCGTTTAATTGTTGCCATTGCAGCTTTACTGGTTTTTGTCGCTGCCATCTTCATGCTGCAGGGTGAGCCAGCGGCGGATTCCCCTGCCGAAGGCCAATCCAATCCTGCCGCCAGTGCAGATTTTGAGTCATCCGAGGCTCAGCCCACGACTCGCGTGGTCACGTTTGATGAAGGTAACTTCGACGAATTGGTTCGACGCAGTTCCAAGCCGGTTCTTGTCGATTTTACTGCCGGGTGGTGTGGGCCGTGCCATCTGTTGTCACCGACGATTGACAAGCTTTCGGTCGAATTCGGAGAATCGATGGCGTTTGGCAAAGTCGACGTCGACGCCTGTCCGAAACTTGCCGAAGAGCACAAGGCACCGCCGATTCCGCTGCTGGTACTTTACAAAGACGGCGAGGTCGTTGGCAGAATTGTCGGTCGCGAATCCGAAGAGGTGATCCGCGCGGCCCTAGAAAAGCTTGTCCAGCCAAAGACCGTCGCGACCCGGTAGTTGGACCCAGATATCGGTTGGCGACTTTGGGTTGCTACTTGGACGTCAGGTGCTCTTTTTCTTCCGCCCATTTGAGAGCGCGTCGGTAGGAGACCAGTTTCTCATCGGGAAGCGGGGCGTAGGAGGGGACGTTTACCGACATGCAGTGAAGGGCTCCTTCGAGTTTCGCCATTGAGGTGATGTCTACTGTTGCCACGCGATGGTCCGGCAGTGCACGTCGCCAAACGTCTATCGCCTCGCGGAGTGTCGCCCGATCATCGGCCGTGGTGGCCGGGATCATCACCAGCTTGTTGGCGATGATGACGTTGGTGTAGGGGCTCCACGCGGTTCCGCGCCGGACCGGATAGGGGATGCGGGTGACCTTGAGTGGTTTGCCGTCGACTTTGAGTTGCTGCAGTCGGCGCGCGTTGCGGTCGAGGATCGCGGCATTGACCGGATCGCGTCTGCGATCGACGCTGGCGATGAGGACTTCGCCGGGCCGCACAAAGGACGCGAACATGTCGACGTGTTTTGTTTTTTCGCCGGCGAGCGGTTCAAGGACCACGATCTGTTTCAGGTTCGTGTACTTGCGGAATTCTTCGAGGATAAAATCCTGTTGCTCTTTGACGGGATCGACGCCGCGTCTGGGTGGAAAGCTGATTTTGTTGTCGTCGAACAGTCGGGTCGTTGTCAGCGCCAGACCTGCGCCGTTGGTTAGCAGGTTGCCGCCTTGCAGCGTCCAGGGAATGGAGTTGTGTGTCGCGTCGGTGAGTTTGGCCCACTCGCGTGGAAAGTGGTCATCGACGGGGCGCTGGCCGTTGTAGAAAAAGTCAAAACACATCTGGCCGTCGGGTTGTTCGCCGACGATGGGGCCAAAGTCACGTAGCCAGACGGTGTCGAGTTCAAAGTTGAGAAAGTGAACGTGGTCGAGGGACTTTTTCGAACCATCGAGGGCTTTGAGGGCATCGACGACCTGTTGCGGTTTGTTGAAAAGAACGACCAGTTTGATGTGGCCTTCGGTGAGTTCGGCGATCCGCCGAAAAACTTTTCCGTGCTGCGGCAGCAGTTCGCTCAGGCTAACCATGATCGCGTTTTGCTTTTCGAATTCGCCAGCGATTCGCGGCCACTGACTTTCGCGATCAAATTTGGGCGGCGGATTGGTCTTGGGGCGGTTGTAAAGCTTTTGGGCTTGCTCGGGAGTCACCGAGCCCGCAGGGATGTGGGCGTCTTTGCGGGCCGCATTGGGGTTGATGTAGTTGGGGTTCGGGTTGACGTAGTTGCGATTTGTCTGGTTTGAGGGGATGACCGTGCGGCCCTGGTAAGGCACGTGGTATCTGCCGCCCTGATGGACGCCGCCCTGATATTGTCGTTGGGGGGGCGCTGGCGTTGATAGTATTGTGCGGAAACCGAATGGGTCAGTGTCAGCGAAAGTAACACGCAAGAAATGATTGAAAGAAAAATGTTGAATCGCATGGGAGTGGAAGTGCTGCGGTCTGGTGATTTTTGTTGTTGCGGATCAGGTTTGTTTTAGCCCGGATTATTCACGACGACGGGCGTTGATTCTGCGTCTGGCCAACGGGAGCAGGGGAAAAGCCGAATTTCAACAAGAATCGCGAATCATCCGATAGATGAAAACCACAGCGATCGCTTCGTCGAATCAGAGACGCGGATCACTGTCGGAACTGATTCTGACGCCCACGCCTCGTGAATAATCCGGGTTTAGTCCTGTTTTTTCTTTCGTCGTTTCTTTTTGTTTTTTTTCGAATCGGATTCGTCAGCGTCGGATTCAGCGTCTGCATCGTCGGCGTCTTTTGTATCCGCGTCGGTTTCCATTTCAGTGTCCGGTTCGACTTGCGGTTTTGGTTCGGGCAAGTTCAACCAGTCGCGGATCCGAGCTTCCGTTTTGTCGCTGGCGTTTGACGTCCAGCGGATCGACCAGTCTTCACGGGGTCTTTTTTCGAGGGTTACGGTTTCGGAGAACATTCGGTTCCCGCGAGACAAAAGAAGTTCGATCTGGTCGCCAACATGGTACTGGCGAATTCTTTGATCAAAAGACCCGCTGAGTCGCAATCCGTTGATGGCAAGGATTTCGTCGCCGGGAAGCAGGCCCAGTTGCCATGCTTGCGAATCGGGCACGACGCTGGACACCTGCGTGCCGGAGATGCGGGCTCCGATCGTCATGCTGCCCGAGGAGAAGCGTGAGCGGTCGTTGGAGGTGGCGTCAGCGTCGTCCTTTTCGTCGTTGTCGGGTTTTTTGCTGGCGGCGGCGGGCGGTTCAATGCCCATGTATTTGAGTGATCGGTCAAAATCCAGTTCTTCGGTCGAATCGATGGCTCGAGTGAACCAGCCGGAAAGGTCTTTGCCGGCGACGTCGGATGCGGTTTTGCGGAAGTCATCTGCGGTGAATCCGGATTCCGAAAAGTCCTCGTACATTTGACGCATCACGTCGTCCAGGCTTTTCCTGTTTCTGGTCAGCTTGCGGATTTTCATGTCCAGCAACCAGGCCGCAACGGCTCCTTTGGCGTAATAACTGATTCGCGTAAAACGACTGTTTTCGTCGGGCCGGTAGAACTTGATCCACGTGTCAAACGACGAATCGCGAAGCGACTGAACTTTGCGTCCCCATGTCCGCTGCACGTTGCCGACTTCATCGTTGAGCGAATTGAGAAAATCGTTTTTGGTGATCAGGCCGCAGCGAACCAGGGCGAGGTCCTGATAGTAGCTCGTGATGCCTTCGGCGATCCACAGGCCGCCGGTGTAGACTTCGTTTTCGTAGTCGTAGTTGACCAGGGCTTTGGGGCGCAGGCGGCGGACGTTCCACGTGTGAAAGAACTCGTGACTGCAAAGGCTTAGCCAGCGTTGGTAACGGGAGCGATCGCGGAAGGTCCAGATGCTGGAGAGGACCAGAGTGCTGTTGTTGTGTTCGAGTCCACCGCCGCCGTCGCAGAGCACGTTCAGGAACAGGTAACGCTTGTAGGGAACGTTGCCCCACATTTCCTGATGCGCGAGGACCAGCTTTTTCAGGTCCGCTGCTGCCTGAACGCCGTCCCAGAGTCCTTCTTCGCCAACGTTGACCAGTTGGTGGGGCACGCCGCCGACTTCGAAGGGATAGACTTGCAGGTTACCGGCGACGATGGGGCTGTCGACCAGTTCGTCAAAATTCGCGGCGCGATATTCATGCGGGTTGGTGTTTTCCAGGCTGGTTGCCGATCGCTTCCATTTCGTTGGCATTTTAAGTCGAACCGTGTGGGCTTGTTCGAGGCGGTCGGCAAGAGTGAGAAAGGTCGGAGCCCCGTTGAGGACGGCGTACTCGCGATTGACAAAGTTCGTGCGGACCGATTCCTCGTTGCAGTACAGTCGGTAGGAGACTTTGATTTGTTCGGCTGACCCGTTTTCGACGACCCAGCGATTCTTTCGTGTCTTGCGAATTGGCAGCGGGTTGCCCTGTTGGTCGACCGCTTCGAGGCTGTCGATGTGCCTTGCGTATTCGCGAACGAGGTAGGATCCTGGGGTCCAAACGGCCATCATCAGTTCGCTGGTGTCGCCGGTCGGTTCGAAGGCAAGAGTGACGTGGACGTAGCGGTTGGCCGCGCTGCCCAGATCGACAACGTAGGAGAGTTGAGTGTCGTCGGCAGTTTGCGACGCCAAAGCGGTCTGCCGCTCGCTGCAGCAGAGGATAATCAAAAGCACTAGGCTTGTGAGCCGTATCATGTTGTCAACCGTGGGAGAAAGGTTTGGAAGCGTTACAGTTTAACTGCCACGATCCAAAGTGATTCAGATACAGTATTGTTTGTCGTCGCCGGAGTATTGCGAGCGAAATTGGTTTGGATCACAATCCGGCTGTAATCGACGATTTGATTTTGCGGGCTTTTTGGCCGTTTTTTGATCACCAATTCAGCATAAACCCAATGTCCAAGACGGGAAAACTGCGTTCAGTTCTGATGTTTGGCCCGCCGGGAACCGGAAAAGGGACCCAGGGGACCATTCTGGGATCGGTGCCCGGGTTCTTTCATCTTTCGGTGGGCGACGTGTTTCGTTCGATCGATATCGGTAGCGAAGACGGTCAGGAAGTTTATCGCTACAGTTCCCAGGGGCAGTTGGTGCCTGACGAGTTGACGGTCAAGATCTGGAAGAAAGCGCTGGACGCTTACATTGCCCTTTCGCGATACAAGCCCCGTGAGGATTTGTTGGTGCTGGACGGGATTCCTCGCAACGCGGCGCAGACAGGTTTGGTGGACCAGCATATTGAAGTCCTGCACGTGATCAGCCTGGATTGCTCTGATGAAGAGGAGATGATTCACAGGATTCGGCGCAGGGCGATTCGCGAGAACCGCGCCGACGATGCGAATGAGAAAGTGATTCGCGATCGCTTTAAGGTGTTTCGAGAAAAGTCTGCGGCGGTGTTGGAGTGTTATCCACGTGAGATAACTTCGACGGTCAATGCCAGCGGTTCACCGGCGGAGGTTTTGTCACGGATTTTGTCGGCGCTGATTCCGATTCAGAATCAGCACTTTTTGGAAAATGTGGAGTGAGGGTTTTTGTGAAGTGAGGGTTTTTGTGAAGTGAGGGTTTTTGTGAAGTGAGGGTTTTTGTGAAGTGAGAGTTTTGCGCTATCCCGAGTCGCGAACGATCGAGTTCGCGAGCGGCCTGAGCCTTTCGCGAAAGATCTTTGAGTTGTGGCGAATGTCCACCGGAAGCGCATCCACGATGTGAAAGTGCTCAATCTGATCCGTTTGCCAGTGCCTTGCTGCGAGCTCACGAAGCTCACGGCAAATTTGGGCTTTGGTTTGAGCGTCACTTTTTCTGTGCTGCGGCCAAAGCTCGGCAAGCACAACGGGAATTTGCGATCCGGGTTTTCCGGCAGGTACCAGGGCCGAGCGGTAGACTTTGTCGTGGCCGTTGACGATGGCTTCACAGGGGACGGTGAACATGACGCCCTGCCCTGTTTGCAAACGATGGGACTTGCGACCGCAGAACCAGAACCTGCCCTGATCGTCAAAGTAGCCGACGTCTCCCATGCGGTGCCAGAATGAATCTCCATCGGCAATCTTGTGCAAGGCATTGGCGTCGGTTTGAGTCACGTACCGATCGGTGACCACGGGGCCTTTGACGATCAGTTCGCCCATTGTGCCCTGTGGGACGGCAGTGACTTGCTGGATCGATTCAACGGGTTTGTCGGTGATCGGGATCAGTTGCCACTGGATGTTGGGGAACTTGTGGCCGACACAGGTTCCGCCGCCGGCGTTGGTGACGTGGCATGTCTCGTTGAGGACATCGGTTGCCGAGATACAGGCAACGGGCAGCGATTCGGTCGCGCCGTAGGGCGTGTGAACGTCGCCGTCGGGAGCGATGACCGATTTCGTGCGGGCCAGGACGTGGGGCGGCACCGGAGCGCCGGCGGTGAGCACGCGTTTGATGGTCGGCATGTGGACGTTGTTTTCTTCGCACCACGTGGAAACGGTATTCCAAAGTGCAGGAGAACCAAAGGACTGATCGGCTGCAAATGTTTCCACCGCGTGAATAAAGTTGGGAGGCCAGATGTCGGCGGGGCGAGTCGGGTCCATCTCCGGGAATACTGTTAGCGTTCCCATCGCTGCGTTGAAAAGTGCAAACAGTGGAAATCCGGAAACGTCGGCGGAACCGGGTCGAATGTGGAACCAGTCCCGCACCTGCTGGGCTTGTTGCAGAAAAGTCCGATGCCGGTAGAGGACTCCTTTGGGCGGCCCGGTGCTACCGGTGGTAAAAATGACTGCGGCTTCGTCTTGCTGTTGGACATCGACTGGCTGATAGTTGGCGTTGCCACTGGAAGTCAGTTTCTTGCATCCGGGGAACGCGCCTCCGACGACGAAATTGTTTTTTGCATCGGGGAACCATTTTCGATACGCCAGCCTGGCGGAATGCGCCAGCCGCGTGCCAACGATTCCCATCGGTTTGGCGGCCGATAGACATTTGACCAGGTTTTCTCTTCCCATTCCCGGGTCGATGAGAATTTGGACGGCGCCGATTTTGAAGAGGGCGAAAACGAGAGCGACAAAGTCGATCCCTGGCGGAACCATGAGGGCGATGCGGTCGCCTTTTTTGATTCCACCCTGTTGGAGCGTGGTCGCGTAGACGTTGCTTAGCGATTCAAGTTGGGCAAAGGAGATCGTTTTGAAATTGGCCGGCGGCTTCGACGAATCGTGGCTTTGGCTGGACCTGCGGCGGTAAAGTTTGCGAATCAAAGCTGCCGCTGCAGGTTTTGGCTTGTCTGGCGTAGCGACGGCCGGCAAGTCCGGGACTCGCGATGCGGATTCGCCAAGGGTCAGTCCAACGTTACCAAGATGGGCAAAGTCCCATGGATCCATAAGTGGTGTGCCTTGTGCTGAAAGAACGTTAAAGGGTGTGGAATTATGAACCGGTTGGTTCCCATTGGGTCGCGATTGCCTTAAATTTAGTCGAATTGCTTTCCCGGAGAAGCCTTGGAATTGGGTACGCCCAAAGCAGGCTCCTTGGTGATTAAACAAACCGGAACCGTACATGTCGATCGATCACTACCAGCCATGTCCCTGTCACGAAGAAAAGAAAATCAAGTTCTGCTGTGGCAAGTCGATTGTGCCGCACCTCGACGATGCGATCGAAAAAAGTAGCTCCAACCAGCCTCAAGCTGCGCTCGAACGTATCAATCGTGCCATCGAAGCCGAAGGCCCTAAGGCTTGTCTGTTGACGATCAAAGGCAGCCTGTGCCTTGAGTTGGGGATGGTGGACGAGGCGGACCAGACCGTGACAGAATTTCTGGAGCTTAACCCAAAACACCCTGCGGGGCTTCAACAGAAAGGCGTAGTCGAGGCCGAACGTGGGAATCTTGATCTGGCGGTGCGTTACCTCCAGGCGAGCATGGATGCGATTCAAGGCGACGCGATTCCCGTTTCGGCTGCTTCGGCGTTTTTGGCGATCGGTGACCGGTTGTTATCTTCTGGCAATTTCCTTGCCGGCCGAGCCCATATTTTCTTTGGCTGCAACCTGCGCGAAAATCCACAGCTTACTCAGCAGTTGATTCCGCGTTTGATGGCTCCCCGCGACCTGTCGTTGTTTTTGCATGGTCCGTTGTTCGTTCCCGATGCCCCCGAGGACGCGGACTGGGCCGGGACGTATGAGAACGTTTCGCGTGCGATGGATCGTGGCCAATTTCGTTTGGCAAAAAAGATCGTCGACAAAATTATCGAATCATCCGGTGAGCACCCGGTCCTGGCGAAAGCCGGCGCGATCGCGGCGAGCAAGTGCCAGTCGATCGAAGACCAGTTGGAAGCTTGGAACAAAGTCGCCCAGTGCCCCGGCGCGAGCGACGACCAAAAGATCGAAGCGCTTGGCATTGCCGGAGCGATTGAGAGATTTGGTGAGCCTGCTGACTTTGTTGAAATCGTCAACTACACCGTGGAAGTCGAAGACTTTGGTGGGTTGTCGGAAAAGTGTCTTTCCTGTGACCGGCTTGATAGTGAACCGTTGCCGCCGAACCTAGAAGCTTATTTCGAAGGCCCACCGCCGCGTCACAAGTTTTCCGTTTTCGATCGCCCAATCGTGAACTCCGAATCAGACAAATCGGCCGGTGATTTGCCTCGGTACTGCGGTGACGTCTGGCTGTTCGGAAAGCAAACCGACCGTGGTGCGAGGGCGGAATTGCACCTGGCGAGGGATCATCGCCACGACCAAGCCATCGACACGCTGGGCGAACTGGGACTTGTTGTCGATCAGGAGGCGGGCCGAACGATGGACAAAGTTGCTGCCGACCAGCACTTGCTTTCGCCGAACCTCCGTTTTGCTGATGCGACCACCGTCGAGCAAAAAACAAAGCTGATTGAGGATGTTCGCCGCGAGCAGTTGACCGAGCTGATGGATCTTCAACGCGCGGCCCTTGGTGGAAAATCCATCCGCGAAATTGCTGCCGGTGATGACAAACTGAACAAGCTTCGCGCCCAGGCATTGATGTTGGACATGCAGCACGCCACAGGCGGGCGTTTTCCAATCGACTGGCTTGATGAAGCCCGTGACGAGGTGGGTTTGGCTCGTCTGGAACTGGTCGAACTGGCTGAAGATACCCAGCGACTGGACATCCCGATTGCGTTCATTTCGCGTTTGAATCTGGAAAAGCTTGACTGGATGAAGCTGTTTTCTTTCCAGCAGGTTGCAAAAGACCGCGGTGACCTTGAGTCTGGCCGACGGATCTCAGAGCACGTACTCAAGCGGGCTGAAGGGGGCACTGCGGCGATCGTCACCGACGCGTCCGCAGCGGATGACCCCGATTCGGATGACCCCGATTCGGTAGATTTGCACGAGCTTCAGTTGGCGTGCGTGAGGCTTTCACATCTGTTTCTTGCTGCGATCGAAGAGGACCCCCAAAAGGCGATCGAGCACTACAAACAGGCACGGGCCAAAGCCGTCGCTGCGGGTTTGCCGGTGGGAATGTTGCTGGTCGAAGAGTTGAATTACCGGCTTGATCGCGGCATTGTCGAAAGCGTCGAAAGTCTGATCGAGACGATTACCTTGCGGCACATGCGGGAGCCCGGTGTTTCCGAATCGATGGCCCAGTTGATGCAGCAGATGCGGATGGCCGCTGCGATGCAGCAACAGTCTGGCGGGGGTGGTGCGGAACCTGCCGCATCGATGGTGCAGGGAAGCGACACCGGAGATGGTGGTGCTTCGGGGTCCGGTTTGTGGATTCCCGATTAGTCGCCTGCCTGTTTTCTTTCTCCAGTGAGCTGACCATGCCCAAGTGGTGTACTTCCAAAGTGATTGAAAGAAAAGTCTGGACCGACGGACTTTTCACGATAACGATTGACGGATCGGCGGTTGAGCCTTTCGAGCCGGGTCAGTTTTTGCACCTTGCAGCATTTCCTGGCGGCAAGCCCGATGACGACGACCAAATTGATTCGGCCCGAGTGAATCGGCCTTACTCGGTGGCATCACCGCACGGAGACCGGATCGAATTTTTCATCGTTCGCGTTGACGATGGCGAATTGACGCCGCACCTGTGGCGCCTTGAGCCCGGCGATGAAGTTGAGGTTTCCCAGAAAGCCGCCGGTCGGTTTACCCTTGGCAAGACGCCGGATGCGAAGGATATCTGGCTGATTGCTACCGGAACCGGGTTGGCACCCTATGTAGCGATGGCGCGGGATCCGGAGATTTGGAACCGGTTCGAGAATGTGATCGTGGTCCACGGAGTTCGCCACGCGAATGACCTGGCTTATACGGATGAACTGCTGGCGATCGAGCAGCAACGTGCCGGCCGTTTCAAACTGGTCCAGGCGCTTACCCGCGAAGAAAAAGACGGCACACTCAAGGGGCGGATTCCTAGTTTGGTTGAATCTGGCGAAATCGAGGCCGCGGCCGGATGTGAAATCACTGCCGCAAGTTCAGTGGTGTTGCTTTGTGGCAATCCGGCGATGCTCGATTCGATGGAAGAAGTCCTTGGTAAGCGAGACATGATGCGGCATCGCAGCAAGAAGCCCGGGCAGATCGTGCTGGAACGCTATTGGTAGCCAGGGCAAGGCGAATGAAGTTCGCGATTTGCAATGAGTTGTTCGAAGGCCTGACGCACCGGGCGACTTTCGAGTTGGTGGCGAAAACGGGTTATGCCGGGATCGAGTTGGCTCCGTTTACGTTGGCGTCGCATCCTCGCAAATTCTCAAGCGTGCAGCGGCGGGCGATGCGGCAATTGGCGGAAGACAGCGGAATCGAAATCGTTGGGCTTCACTGGCTGTTGGCAAAAACAGAAGGCCTTGGGCTGACCAGCGGCGACGCGAGCGTTCGGCAGCGGACCGCCGACTACCTCGTCGACTTGGTCGACCTGTGCGGTGATTTGGGTGCCAGGGTCATGGTCTTTGGCTCGCCGCAGCAAAGAAATTTGAGCCCAGGGCAGGATTTGGATGCGGGCATGGAGCTTGCGGCAGAATGCTTGAGCCGGGTTGTTCCGGCTTTGGAAAGGACCGGCGTCCGCCTGGCGATGGAACCCTTGGGCCCGGAAGAAACCAATTTCCTCAACACGGCCGATCAAGCACAGCAGCTATGCGAGCGAATTGGATCGGAAAATATTTGTCTGCATCTGGACGTCAAAGCGATGTCCACAGAGGAAGCCCCGATTTCGCAGATCATCCGTGATTTTTCCGGGAAGTTCGCGCATTTCCATGCTAATGATCCCAATCGAAAGGGCCCTGGAATGGGTGACGTCGATTTTGTGCCGATTATCAGAGAGTTGATCGCAGGAAGCTACCAAGGCTGGGTGAGCGTCGAAGTTTTCGACTTTGAAGATGGGGCTCAATCGATCGCAACCCGGTCCATCAACTATCTGAACAAAGTGTCCGAGCAGGTTTCAAGTTAACTTTCCTGATTTCTCGAACCCGATTCTTTTCGCAAAATCTTCTCTCGGAAATCCACGAATTCGCGACTTGTTGTTCTTACCACTCCAACGGGCGGGGTGGATCGCTATACTTTTGGTGAGAGAATTGTATGGGATCGAACAAAAACGAATTTCAGAAATACTGAGGGGAAAATGTCAATCAACATTATGGACATGGTCAAAGGAGCCGTTTCCGACCAGGTGATGGGACAGCTAGGCGGCCTTCTTGGAACCGGGGACAAGACTTCGGTTCTTTTTGAGTCAGCAGCGGGCTCAATTTTGGGTGGGCTTTTGAAGAAATCTTCGACGCCGCAGGGCGCACAGGATATTTTCGGCGCAGCTCAAAATCAGGACGCGGGAATGCTGGACAAGCTTGGCGACCTGTTCGGTGGTGGTGACGCAACCGAAGCGTACCAGCAGCAGGGAGCCGGGGTTCTCGACATGGTCCTTGGCGGCGGTGAGCAGCGTGTCGGGATGATCGGAACGATTGCCAAAGCCCTTGGGGTCGACGGTGGCATCGTTGGCAAGCTACTCGCGATGGCGGCTCCGATTGTGATGGGCGTCATCGGAAAACATATCAAGGACAAAGCCCTTGATGCGGTTGGCCTTGGTAGCTTTCTGGGTTCGCAAAAGTCAAACATCGCTGGTGCCCTTCCGTCGGGTCTTGCAGGGAATCTTGGTTTTGCCAACTTCCTTGGCGATGCTTCTGGCAAAGTCGGTGACGCGATGAGCGGAGTTGGAAGCGCCGTCGGCGGAGCGGCCGGTTCGCTTGGCGATGCA
The DNA here is from genome assembly GCA_937928555.1 of uncultured Pirellulaceae bacterium. Lineage (GTDB taxonomy): Bacteria > Planctomycetota > Planctomycetia > Pirellulales > Pirellulaceae > Mariniblastus. The sequence goes on along the minus strand of CALFWR010000015.1, from coordinate 20,694 downwards.
GCGGGCAAAGTTGGTGGTGCTGCCACTCGCGCGGCAGATCAGGTTGGCGATGCAGCAGGTGAAGCAGCCAGCGGCGTTGGAAACTTGCTCAAGCTGCTGCTGCCACTGATTCTCCTTGGTGCTCTGGCGTGGTTCCTGATCCCCATGTTCACCGGCGGCGGCGACAAACCGGCCGACGGCGACAAAGGGGGCCTCGAAATGCCAGCGGTGCCTGATTTTTCTGCATCGATTCCCGGCCTGGATGCACTTGGTGAAAAAGGAAAAACCTTGACCGACGGTTTCTCAATGATTTCCGGCGGACTCAAAGATGTTTCCGATGAAGCCGGTGCAACGGATTTGGCTGGCAAGATCACGGACTTCACTGGCCAGATCGGTGGCCTTGGGTTGGGTGAGCTTGATGGTGCCGCGAAAACGGCAAGCTCATCGCTGATTGGCAAGTTCGTCGATTCGGCTCCTGGCCTTCTGTCGGGAAAGTCAGACGGCATCATGGGCATTCTCAAACCTGTCATCGACAAGCTGATTGAAGCGCTTTCACCGTTCAAGTAACGGTTGCCGGCAACTGCCTGAATTGAAAAAAGTAAGCCGCGTTCGGATTTCGAACGCGGCTTTTATTGTGCCATGGAGGTCATCGCCAGGAATTTGATCGATCGTACATCGATTCGGTTTTCCGGTTTGTTACTTCTTGAGTGAGCGATCCAGCCAGTCGAAGAACACGCGGTGCCACACGACGCCGTTCTGCGGCTTTTGAACCCAGTGGCCTTCTTCGGGAAAGTACAAAAACCGCGATGGAACGTCGTTGGTCTGCGCCGCGGTGAAGGCTTCCATGCCCTGAGTTACCGGGACGCGAAAATCTTTCTGGCCATGAATGACCAGCAGAGGTGTTGACCAATTTTTCACGAAACGGTGTGGAGAAAAGTTGTTGTACCTGGTCTGGGCTTGCTCGTTTTTCCAGTAGGGTCCGCCCAGATCCCAATCGACGAAAAATAGCTCTTCGGTGGAACCGTACATCGATTCTAGGTTGAAGACGCCGCAGTGTGCGATCATGGTTTTGAAACGCTCGGCGTGATTTCCCATCAGCCAGTAAACCGTGTAGCCACCGAAGCTTGCACCAACAGCACCCGCGCGATCGCGGTCGATGTAAGGTTCGGCAAGCATTGAATCGGTCGCGGCAAGAATGTCCTTCATCGCCTGGCCTCCCCAGTCGCCGCTGATCTGGTCGTTCCACGCGCGCCCGAATCCGGGAAGCCCACGGCGGTTGGGGGCAACCACGACGTAACCCTGGGCGGCCATCAGGTGAAAGTTCCAGCGATAAGAAAACCACTGACCGATCTGGCCTTGGGGGCCGCCCTGACAGTAAGTCAACAGGGGCCACTTTTTGTCTTTGTCGGCTTCGTCGAATCCGGGTGGGTAAATGACCCAGCACTGAATCTCCTGGCCGTCAGTTGCTTCGACCATTCGCGATTTGATCGTGGGAAGTTCCAGGTCCGTGTAAAGGTCGTCGTTGATGTGGGAGATGACGCTGCTGGAACCGTCTTCGGTGTTGAGCGTGTAAAGTTCGTTCGGACGAAGCATGTTCATCCGCGTGGCGACGGCGGTCTTGCCGTCGGGAAGCACATCCACAAGGTGCCAGTTATAGTCGCCTTTGGTGAGCCGCCGAATGGTGCCCGGTGAGTCAACGCCGACTTCGAACAGTGGATTGGTTCCGCGAAATTCTGACGCAAAGATGACTTTCTTTGAGTCGGGCGTCCAGTGAATTCCGTTAGCGTTTTGATCCAGGCCCTTTGTCAGATCGTTGAGGGTTCCGCTCTCGCGGTTGATGACCATGATCCGATTGCGGTCCGCTTCAAATCCTGCTCGCTCCATCGACTGAAACGCAAGCAGCTTTCCGTTGGGCGAATAGGCCGGGTCGCGGTCGTAGCCTTTCATGCCGGCGGTCAGGTTTTGCGAAACGCCAGATTCGACGTCGACCACATAGATATTGGAATCCGTTGACTGCGCCCACTTTGGATCGATTTTGAGTGTGTACGCGATTTCGGTTCCGTCAGGCGACCATGTGAACTGTTCGCTTCCGCCAAAAGGTGGAACCGGGCAGTCGGCTTTGATGCCTTCCATCAGATCGGTCGCTGCACTGGCTTTGCCGTTTTCCAGCGTCGCGACGTGAAGGTGCGAGTACTTGAAGTCATGCCATGCGTTCCAGTGTCGATACATCAGGCCATCGATAACGCGGGCGTTGGCTTTGGGAAGATCCTCAAACAGTTCGTTGACCGTCTGGTCCATTTTGATGTCCAGCGTAAACGCGATTTTGTTTCCCGTTGGGCTGACCTTGAGATTGGCGATTCCGTCTTCGATGTCGGTCACCTGGGTCGTTTTGCCGGAGGTTGGGTCGACGGTCCACGCCTGGTTGGAAGGCGACTCTGCTTCTTCGTCGTCGGACTCGTCGCTGGCAGGGGTTCCTTCGATGAAAAGTTTTGCAGCGTCTCCCTGGCCGACCCATTGGGGGCTGCCGATGGAAGACCACTTTTCCAGCAGAGTCTTTTTGGTTCCGTCGGCAAGGTTAAGCAGATGGAGCGTGGAATTGCCTTTATCTTCGGCAAGCTCGTATCGCCGGACGGTGTAGACCAGTTGGCTGCCGTCGGGTGAGACGGCTGTTTCGCCCAGTCTTCCCAGCTTCCAAAGTAACTCTGGAGACAAGCGGGTGGGTTTTGGGGTTGCTTTTTCCTGGGCGTCGGCCGGGTGTGCCGCAATTGCGATGGCAAGGAAAATTAAGAGTGCCGATAGCGTCTTGTGAATCTGAGTATGCATGGGGTCTCCTGCTGGGGATTTTGTGCCTTTACTATAGTTTCACAAGCCAGCCTGCGGGAGCATGGGGCGTCAGCGCGATCAATCAAAGGAACCGAGTGATTCGCCACGCGGCGCGCGTGAATGCGTTGATTCGTGTTTCACCGCCGCCAAACCCGGTTTGCAGTGGCTTTGTTGCGATGGCTTTGATTGGTCCTGTTGGTGAAACGCCAAACTCACGGCCCGGGCAAACCGTTGATATCCGCAAGAGCCGACTTTGATGCGCACGCTTGATGAATAATCTGCGGATAAAAAACGGAGCTGGTGAAAACTTGGTATCATCAGCGGCTTCAAGAGTTCCTTCGGATTGTTGTATGAATCGCTTACGCCCTCTGACCCTTTCGATTGTTGTGCTGGCACTGTTGACAACAGCACTTGCTGCTCAGGACGCCGCCCCTGTTCCCACTGCCGCCCCTGTTCCCACTGCCGCCCCTGTCCCCACTGCCGCCCCTGTCCCCACTGCCGCGCCTCGGATGCCCAGTGAGTGGGAACTGGATAACGCTCACTCGTCTGTCGTTTTTGCGGTCAGCCATTATGGATTGAGCTTTGTGTATGGCCGATTCAACGATTGCTCTGGCCAGGTGAAGTTGGACATGGCGGCGCCAGAGAAGGCCAGTTTTCAGTTTTCGATCACCGCCGATTCGATCGATACCAACGAAAAGACACGCGACAAACACCTGCGTAGTGAAGACTTTTTCGACGTTGCCCGTTTTCCGCTGATCGAGTTTGAGTCAACACGCGTGGATTTGAAACGGGAAGTCGTCGGCGGGCAAAAGAAAATGCTGTTTCTGATCACCGGCGACCTGAGTATGCACGGTGTGACCAAAGAGATCGAAATTCCTCTTGATTTGCTGTCGGTAGGCAAGGGGCCCAAGGGCGACGCTCGCTGTGGCTTTCTGGGCAAGTTCGTTGTCAAACGCAGTGATTTTGACGTGGGGGCGATGCCCAAAGCGATCGGGAACAGTATCGCAATAACGTTTTGCTTTCAGCTCAAAGAGCAGGAAGAAGACCTGAGCGGTCCGGCGGCAGAAAAAGAAGGTGAACAGGAGAAACGACCTGCGATCAGCGATCTGTTCCGCGAGCCAAAGACTGAACCGGGATCGGGTTCCCGGGAACTCGAACTGCCCGCGATCAAATCTGACGAAGGCTAGTGGTTTTGCGCATGGAAAAAACGGAGTCCTTTCCACGTTGGCAAATTCTGGTTTTGCAGATCGCAGCGGTGTATAACACGCTCGCGGGAATTGCCATGATGATCTTTTACCACGAGGGCTTTCGGTCAATTGGGATCGAGAAGACGTCGTTTAACCTTCCGATCCAGTTGGTTGGAATGATGGTCGCCCTGTTTGGGTTGGGCTACTGGATTGTCAGCAAGAACCCGGTTGAAAACCGCAACGTTCTGCTGCTGGGGATGCTCAGCAAATTGCTTGGCCCGCTGTTGGCGATTCGCTACATCATGCGGGGCGATTTGCCGGGCTGGATGCTGATCGTTTTCTTTTTCGCCGATTTTATCTATCTCGTTCCCTTTTGGCTGACATGGCGCAAAGCAAAAAAGCATTGCAAGCCGGACCGATGAAGCGGGTTGAATGGTTGGGACTTTCAGCTTTGGTCCCGAATTATTCACCAGGCGTGGGCGTCAGAATCTGTTCTGACAGTGATCCGCGTCTCTGATCCCGGATTATTCACGAGGCGTGGGCGTCAGAATCAGTTCCGACAGTGATCCGCAACTCAGATGCGAAGAAACGATCGCTGTGGTTTTCATCTACCAGATGACTCAATTTTCTTGTTGAAATTCAGGTTTTCCCTTGCACCGGTTGGCCAGACGTAGAGTCAACGCCCGTCGTCGTGAATAATCCGGGCTGATGCGATGAAACGATCACCGTGGTTTTCATCTACCGGATGATTCGCAATTCCGGTTGAAATTTAGCTTTTCGGTTACTCCCGTTGGCCAGATGTAGAATCAACGCCCGTCGTTGTGAATAATCCGGGTTGGTATGACCTGAATATTGAAGGAGCCCGATGAACACCACGCCTGAAGATTTGAACATCACGGTCGAGGATCACCCCTGCCTCGATCCTGCCCTGATCAGAATTGGTCATGGTGACATTTCGGCGTCCGATCCCGACGCCTTGTTGCAATGGTTGTCCGTCGCAGAGGAAGTGACCGGAAAGTCACCGTTTCGGGTGCTGGTTGATTCGTCCAGACAGGATGAAGTCAAATCCAGAGTCCGCGATTTGCTTCGGCATGGCGGGTACAAGCCGACCGGTCGCGGCAAGCCAGCGTCTGAATATCTGGTCAAAGCTGTTTCTGCAAACAAGCTGGGGCATATCAATCCGGTCGTGGATTTGATCAACGTTGTTTCACTTCACAGCGGATTGCCAATCAGCGTCGTCGATCTGAATCGCTGTGAGCCTGCCGGCGGTAAATTGCGAATTGCAATCGCACCGGAAAATTCCGAGTACGTGTTCAACGCGTCCGGCCAGACAATCAAGCTCGACGGGTTGTTGTGTCTGTTTGATGAACAGGGGCCTTGTGCCAATGCGGTCAAAGATTCTCAGCGGACGAAAACTTCCGCAGACACGCGTGAGTCGTTGGTCGTGATTTGGGGCACCGATGAACTTCCCGGTCAAACGGAAAAGGCGGCTCAGTGGCTTGAGTCGCTTGCTGCGGATTGCTATCAGGGATTACTGACCCAGCGGGTAAGTTAGATGAATCGACGGACGGACTTTTTGGAAAGCGTCGATGCGGTTCTGAAAAAGGATGCCGACAGTCTGCGCGAATTGATCGGTTCGAAGTTGACGGACGTTTGGCTTGCTTGGCACACCGATCACGATGAGTGGTTCAGTGATGAAGCGGTTGTTTTCAGGTTTGGCCAGCGGCAACTGGAAGCGTGTCACATTCAGATTTCACAACTGCTGATCACATGGAACACTGTCGATTTGGAGCAGCCACCCAGCTGGCTTGGTTGTTATGGCGAAATGCCGCTGGTCTGGCAAAAGGACAGGCACCCATCCATTGTTCCGGCATTAAATGCAACGCTTGAAGATATTGCGATGGTTGAATATTTGCCGCAGGCTCCCGCTAATTCCAGAGAGTTGCTGTACGCACTGGAATTCAAATTCGACAGCGGGTCTTTGTCGATGTACAACGCGCTTGACGAAAACGGTTTGAAAAGCGAACCACTGTCTGGTCCCGAGTATCGAAAGCACTGGATTGCCGGAGGCGTTGAGCGGCAGTAGAGATTAGCTTTACTGTCGGACGTCAATTTTGAAAGCGACAGATGAGTGAAAGCAATGTTGAGCAAGACAGGTTTCAGTTTCGACTGTGGCATGCTTTCTATCTGGTGACGCTGCTCGCAGTTGTGTTTTCAATTGGCACGTCGCTGTTTATTTTTGCGGCGGTTTGGATTGCTCTTTGTGCTGTCGCGGCGGTATATCCAAAGAAGTCCGAGCGAGTGTTGGTTTTTTTGATCACCGGTGGCTTTGCCGCAATGATGGTTGTTTGCTTCGGAACATCGATGAACTTAGAAGACAGGGTTGACGATTCGAGAAGGAGAAATTGCCTGTTCAACATGCGGCAACTCATGCTTTCAATGCTTAACTACGAAACTGAGTTTGGCCATCTGCCCGCTGGCCAGTTCGGTGTTGCCGAGGGAACGCCACCGCATAGTTGGCGAGTCGCGATTCTTCCCTACATCGACCAGCAGTCGCTCTACGATCAGTACGATTTTGACCAGCCATGGGATAGTCCAGCCAACCGGAAGTTGATCGGCCAGATGCCTGATGCCTTTCGATGCCCCTGTCTTGACTGTGCGGATGGTCTGACAAGCTACAAACTGGTCGCGGGACCGGGAACGCTTTTTGACGGTCAGGCGGCAAGTTTGAGCCGAGTCACCGACGGGCCAGGGAGCACCATTGCAATTGTGGAAGACCATCTTGATCCGGTCGAATGGACGCGTCCGTCTGACCTGAAAATTGACGAGGCGGTTGAATTGATGGAGCGAAGTTCACCCCAGCAATTGCCGCACTTTCGTGAGTCCACCTTTCGCAAAACTTACCAGCCCGGTAATTTTGCAGCATTGGACGGAAACGCGTACTTTGGTCCCGTTGGCGAATACCCGTCGCAGCTTCGCAAGTACTTTCAAATTGCCGACGGTGCCGTGGTGAAGTTGAGGTCTTCCGGTGGTGGCGAGATGGCTGTTTACAGGTTTGGCCCCCTGTTGGCTTTGGGGCTGTTCGTCATACTAATGCTTTACCCATTTGGCTGGGTGATTCGCGGCGATAGTCCGCTTGCCGGGATCGGTGAGGATTCCGGGCAGGAGTAGGGGGCGGGCAAAATCAACTCGGATTATTCACGAGGCGTGGGCGTCAGAATCAGTTGAGACAGTGATTCGCGACTCAGATACGATGAAACGATCGCTGTGGTTTTCATCTACCGGATGATTTACATTCCTTGTTGATTTCAGCTTTTCCCTTGCTCCTGTTGGCCAGACGTAGAATTAACGCCCGTCGTCGTGAACAATCCGGGATCAATTGGGTGAACAAAACAAAAACTTAACCGTAAGCGAATCATCGGACGAACCCGGCCCCGCAGATGATTTGCGATTTCGCTAACATACTGGAGAACTTCAATGAAACAATTTGTTTTACTTTTTGCTGCGATTGTCATTGTGTCCCTTGCCTCTTCCGATGCCAACGCACAGCGGCTATTCAGGCGAATTTTTCGAGCCCCGACGCCAACAATCCACAATTACCAGCAGCCTGTGCAGCGAAGCTTTTCGCATCCGTTTGCCAGCGGCTATTCGTACAGACCTGCTGTGACAAGCAAAACTCCCCGCCCCGTAACCGGCTACGGAGCGAATCTGCATCGCAATTTCCAGATTCGCCGCGCCCAGCAGCGAGCCGCCGTGACGGGCATCCCGCCGCGAAACACCGGCAATATCCTGTGGGCTCGATAGTTCGCAGCAGGCTGCAAGGTTTCTCCTTGACAGCGGTCTACTGCACTTTTAGTATCTACTGTGATCATAGTAGATACTGGAAATGCAGTGGATCAGGGAGAGCGTTGTGGCTGAGTCTGGCAAAAAGAAAAAGCGTCCATCGGAACTGGAGATGCAGTTCCTTTCGGTTCTTTGGGAGAATGGACCGCTAACGGTTCGTCAATTGCACGAACTGCTGCGCGATGGCAAAGACCGCGCGTACACCACGGTTCTGGCAACATTGCAGTCGATGGAAAAGAAAGGCCTCGTTGATCATCAACGCGAAGGGATGGCCAACATCTATCGGCCGATTGTCAGCAAAGAAAAGATCATGAAGCCGTTCATGAACGGCCTGCTACAAAACCTCTTTTCCGGCGATGTTTCGTCGGTGGTCCAGTCTTTGATTGACTCTTCGAACCCGAACGAAGAAGAACTCAAAGCGATCAGAAAGCTGATCAACAACGAAGTAAAGGAACGCAATCAAAAGTCAGGAGGCAAGCAGTGAGTGCTCTTCTGAATTCGTTCGAGACATCATTCTGGCAGCACGTCTTCTGGGCGTTATTGCATTCGATCTGGCAAGCCGCATTGATCGCCGTGGTGCTGGCAACCTGCCTTTCGTTTTTGCCCGCTCGACGGACTAGGCTCCGGTATGCTTTGGCGTATGGCGCTCTGATCCTGATCGTCCTGTCGTCGGCGATGACTCATGGGTTCGTTTCCAACACAACTCCAGCGTACATCGGTAAGGACTCGGCTGCGATGCTTGTCGCGGCGCCGCATGGCCTAGGCCATACGGGGCCCTTGAGCGATCATGTGTCTTCTGCAAACGATGATCCCGGTCGGGCAGTTGCGTTTTTCAGTGCCAACCGATGGACCGAAGGCGCAAAGCTCGTTGCCAAACAGTGGCAGCCTGTTGCAATCGTCGCCTGGTTGATAATTTCCTGCGTTCTGTTGTTGCGGGATCTGGCAACTGTTGTTCGCGCGGAAAAACTTCGGGCCAGCGCCGGAGAAGCTCCATCGTCGTTGCAATTGCAGTTTGAAAACCTGAAGGCCAGGCTCAACTGCGCGATGCCCACTGAATTGAGAGTGTCCAACTCAATGACGCTGCTTTCCCCATGCGTTTTTGGGGTTCTGCGAGCGACCATTGTTATTCCCGCTGCGATGCTGACTCAACTTACCAGTCATGAAATTGAATCGGTACTCGCCCACGAGATCGCCCACATCAGACGGCATGACTTCCTGTTCAACCTGTTGCAGCTCGCAATCGGTTCGCTTTACTTCTTTAATCCGGCAGTGCACTTTATCAATCGCCAGATTCGCTCCGAACGCGAGGCCTGTTGTGACGCGGCGGCCGTCAAGGCGGTTGGCAGCAGTGTGGTGTATGCCCAAACGTTGTCCCGGTTCGCCGAGTGGATCCACGAGAAACGCAGTGACGGTTTGCCTTCCGCTGCGATGGGTTTTGCTCATTCCCAAAACGGAAAACTTCTTGACCGCGTGCGACGTATCCTAGTGCCAGAGGAGGCGCCTCGTACATTCAGTTCGGCTTGGGGGTTCCTGTTGGTGGTCCTTGCGACTTTGGTGGTTCTGGCTTCAACCAGTTCAGGAACCAGGGCGATCGCGTCCTACACATCGGCGCTGATGATTCAGGAAAGCGAAGTCCGGGCTGCCGAAATCAATGAGATGAAAAAAGAGAAACTGCCTCCCGGGCAATCCGAAGGCATCGCGAAGATCGTGCTGCGAGTGCTGGACGACGCTGGCGTTTCAGTTGATATCGGAAGCGTCAGCATCCATTCTCAATCGGGGCCAAGGCGTCGTCACGGATACGGGATCTCAACGAGTTTGAAAAAAGGGAAAGTGAATCACGAGTTTGAAATTGAAGCCGGCACCGTCAGCCTGTTGCTTGACGTCGAAGGTTTTGCGCCGGCACTTGTCCTCAAGGACATGGAGCTGTACGCGGACAAAACGGTTGAGCGAGAGGTGCAGTTGACTCGAGGTCCATCCTGCCGACTGAAGGTACTCGACACAGAGGGTCGGCCGATCGAAAACGTTTTCATACGCCGCAAGATCAAGTCTTCTGTGACATCGGTTCAGGGCGCGGCAGCGGAGTTCAAAACAGATGGCAAGGGTGAAGTTACCGTTTTTAATCTGAACCATGAGCTGATTGATCGCCTGTCAGTACGGAAGCAAGGTTTCGTGACTGCGACCGTTGGGCAACTTCAGCGCGACGACGTCATCAACGTAACGCTTGTGAAAAAACCGATAACGCGTGGAACCATCATCGATCATCAGGAGAAACCCGCCGTCGATGCGAAAATCTATGAGTGCAGCAGGGGATACCTGGATTTCAGGTATCAAAAACCAATTGCTACTGTCGACAAAGATGGCAAATTCGAAACCAATCAGCTTTCACCGGGCAAGCACAATCTGGCGGTGAAACTGAAAAACGAAAGAGTGTTTTTTTTGGGCGTCGTCGCTGGAAAAGAGACCCTGTTGACGCTGACAAAGCCGAAAACTCTCAAGGTTCGATTCGAGGGCAATCTTGAATTGCTTGATCCCGATACGCTAAAGGCACAGCAGAATTACAGGCCCAGTCCAGGCGGGGGTGCTTCGGTAATTTTTGATCTCGCACTGGAACCTGTAGCCGGAAGCGATCGTGAGTTTTTACTTCACGGAGTTGTTCCGGGAATTCTTCGGGTTTCACAATCGGCAACGGCTCTGTTCAAGTCTTTCTCAATTGAAAATGAGCCGGACGAAATTGTTATTGATTTGGATGCGTTTGATGTTGAAAAACGCGCCGCAAAAATTGTCTTTCAGTGCGATGGCCAGCGCGCGTTTCCCCTGGGCACCGTTCGGCTCTATCGTCAGTCGCCAACAGACGCAACATGGTTTGAAAGCGAGCTTGTCGAAATCAATGATGGCGAAGTTGATGTGATGGTTTCTACGAACCAACTGAGAGTCAGCTCCGAAGGCATGGCAGGCTTTTCGGTTGTTGGCAAGCATGGGTCTGGACAAATTGTTGATCTCAAAGACAACCAGTTCGTCGTTGACGTGGAACCTGCGGGCGCGATTCACGGTACTGTTACGGACCATGAAGGAAAACCAGTTTCGACGACGATCAAGGCCCGCCTTGAGTTTCACGACCGATCGAGAAGAGGACATCACTTCGGAGAACTGGAAGTCGTCAGCAAGGGAAACGGACAGTTTGTCATCACTCCGGTTCCACTGGGCGTCAAAGCAAAAGTCCGCAGCGACGATTTGTTACTGGGCTATTGGGAAGAAACGGAACTTGATTCCGACAATGCGGTCGCAGAAGTCGCTCTCTCGCTCCCGGAAAGTGGCTCTGCGAAAGTCCGCGTCACCGATTCGGATGGAAACGCGTTGTCACAGATTCCTGTCAGTATCAGTTTGAGTAACGTTGGCTCGCATGGTGCCTACACTAACGATGATGGCAATTGGGTTTTTGAATCTCTCAGGGTTCACGGCCATGACTATCAGCTGAAGATTGAGCCCAAGAGTGGCTTTCAGGTTCCGCCGCCGCGTCCGGTTTCGGCTGGAGATTCCTTTGACATTGTGCTTGAAAAAGGCCACCGCCTTGTGGGCAAAGTTGTCGATGCGAAGGGTCAGCCGATGAGCGAATACGAGGTCAAGGCAGACTGCGGTGAGCGGTTCATCATGGCTGACGCTCTCACCAACGAACAGGGCGAGTTCTTGTTCACGCGATTGCCTGATGAACCGGTAACATTGCAAGCAGCGCATCAATGGAAGCAGATCAAGTCACCTGTCTCCAAAGCGTACACGCCCGATCAGGACAGTGGCATTGTGTTGACGGTGAGCCCACAGAACCGGTGAGAGGTTCGGTTTGCGGTCCGACCTTTCCGCTCCCAATTCGTGGCGACGGCATCGATTCAATGGCGATCGGTATGCGTCGGCTTAACTTTGATCCACTCAAGGTGGAAGCTGTAATAGTGACTGCTGGTTATCAAGTGCAGCATGTTGTCTGGAGTTTGAACGCAGGACAAATACCCGCCCGAACGGGACTTCCATGGAAGCGATGGGTGATTGGAAATCAATTTGCTCAACGGCCAGGTCTTCCCCTGGTCAACGGAAACTGCCGCAAACATCCCGACGCCTCTTTTCGGTGTTCCCGTTGAGGTATCAAACAGCATTCCTTTGTCCCGCCCTTCGCGCTGCGCTCTGGTTGTGTCAGTAAAACTCACGTGCAGCAAAGGGCCTTCGGCAAGCCTCATCAGGACAGATCGTTGGCTCGAAGAAATCGCCGGAAACGGGCTGGCCGAGTATCGCCACGTCCTGCCTTGATCGGAAGAACGACTCATCGGCGAAAAACCGTCGATATCGTTTGAGCGTCCTATTCCCATCAGGTTGCCACCATCGAGCATTACCACCGGCGCATGAATTCCGGCAATCCACCCGGCTGACTTTCCATCGCCTGCGAATGATTCTGCGGCGAAACCGGTTCGGGTTATTTCCTGCCATGAGTCACCGTTGTCAAAACTTGCAAACAAAGCGGAACCCCGTTCATTGCCTGCTCCAACATCGGTCGACATCACAAGGCATTCGCCGTCGTCAGCATTCCAGACCTTGATGTCCATGTGTGGCCACAGTCGCGGGCTTGCATGCGGATTTTCCGGAGAGGCTGCGTTGGCGGGAAAGCGATGGACAATCTTTGGGCGGCTCCAGGTGACGCCATTATCCTTGCTCACTCGCTTGAACATGGAGAAGTCCTCACACAGATTGTTGCCAAGACCGTTGTAGTGGTGGATGTCGCCGTCTTTCGCGTGAAACAATGCGGAGCTGGTAACGTTGTGATCGGAAGCAAGAAAAAATACCGCTGGCTTGTCCCAGATTGTGGACCCGCGTCTGAGTCTGGTAAGCAGGATCGCCATTTGATCGCTGTTGTCAAACGCTGCCGTGATGCAGGTTGCAAGTAAATCACCGTTGTCGCACCATGTCACACTGGGCACGTGGTGCCGTCCCCAGTATGGAACAACTTCCGGCGAATCTGCGATGAATCTGGTGCTTGCCTGGAAGCGTGGTTTGTCTGCTTCCAGGTCCAGGCCCCAGTCAGCCGGGTTCTGGATGACTTGTTCAAAAGGAACTCCACGCGGTTGGACTACATCCGCCGGGTTGACTCTGGTTTGCTGTATGTGGTCTCCGACAGCAAGTCGAAAGCCAAGGTTTGCGCGACGATCGTCGGGCAGCGTCGCCGAACGATCTGTCGTTCGATAGTCGGTTACTGCTACACCGTTGTTTGGTGCAAGCGACTGTTCTTCGATGCTTCCTCCGCCTCCGTCACGGACAACTTTGACGATTCCATTTTTTGGCCCACATGGGTTCAGGCGAATTCCATCGCCGGACGATTCGTACTCTTTCCACCAGTCAAGGCACCACTCCTGGGTTCCGTCCCCAAGCCCGTCCAGGCCGTTGGCGGGACTTTCGCGAGCAGCAAGTTCCCATTCGCTTTCAGTAGGAAGTCTGAATTTTTGTCCCGCGCGGCGTGACATCCATTGGCAATAGTCTGTCGCCTCGTGCCAACTCACCATCACCGCGGCAGCTTCGGGGTTCCATTCGACGAGGCTTTGGTCCAGTCGTTGCCGGTAGTCAGGCATAAACCGAAGAAACTCTGCCATCGAAACCTGATCGCGGGAAATCGCAAACGAGGCCAGTTTGACTCGGTGCGCCGGTCCTTCATCCCAGTCTGGCCCGACATGCGCTTTTCGACCCGAACGAAAAACGGTTTTCGCTGGCTCCACGCCACGAACAAACTCTGTGGCCGGTACATTCACCAAGGCTGGCAGTTCCGGATCGTTGGCCGTTTGCGCGAACATAGTTGTTGCGCATATTGTGAGACAACCAGAAAGCAGAAGCAGATTTGGAAGCAGAGACCTCGGGCCGTGCAACAGTCAATTCCATCGAAACCAAAACTGTATGATGCTCGCCAGATCGGTTCGCTTCAAGTACGAATCCGCTGGTAGTTCTGCGATTCCAAACGGTCTACTCTTGCTTACAATTGCATTCAACCAGTAGTATCGTGCATCGTGCATCCTGTTCGCGTTTTGATTTACGTTACAGCAGGTGCCGGGCTTTGATTTCGAGGTACTGGTTGACTAGGCTTGCGGTCATGTCCTCGGGAAAGCTCTCGATCGCCAATACGCCGCGGTGTTGCAAATCGGTGATCACCTGCTTGCGCCATGAGAGCACGTCTGCTGAAGCCGCAGCGCGGAAAAGCTGTTCGTCGCCAGCGCCGTCGGGGCCCAACTCGTTGTAATCGTCAATCATTTGAAACAGATCGTGATCACGGGTGAACACGCATAGCGGCAAATGCCGGCCTGAAAGCTGGGATGTGAACTGCTGAATCTGTTGCGCGTTCACTTCGTCAATGACGTTGGAAACCAAAACCACCAACGCCCGTTTGGGGCTGTTTTTTTGCAGATACAGAAAAGCCTCGTCGTACCTTGATTCGACGTAGCTGGCTTTCTGGTCAAAGGTCGCGTTGAGCAGCCGGTTGATGTGCCGAAGCCCATTTTTCGGTGGCGTGTAGCTGTGAATCCGATCGGAAAAACACAGCAGTCCCACCGAATCGCCTTGCTTGAGCGCGACGTAACTCAGCATCAGGATTGCGTTGAGTGCGTGGTCAATCACATCGAATTTGCCCGACTGGCCGGTCATCAGCCGTCCGCAGTCCAGCAGAAAGATAATCCGCTGGCTCTTGTTGCTCTGGTAATCTTTCACCGTCAATTTTCGACGTCGCGCGGTGGAGCGCCAGTCGATATTTTTGTAATTGTCATCGGTGGTGTAGTCCCGCAATCTTTCGAACTCGTTGTCCTGTCCGACCTTTCTGGATCGCCGCACACCCACCAGACTTAGTCGATTCGTGCGGGCAAGCAGGTCATATTCGGCGATCTGCCGCATGTCGGGATAGACGAACAGCTCCGAACCGCAAGGCAGTGCGTGCATCGCCTTCCATAGCCCCAATCGGCTTTTGGCTCGAACGTAAATGTTCTCCATCGTGTACCGACCGCGGTTACTGCTGGTCAGCCGATAGTCAAAGATGGCTTTGCTGGATCCTTCGACGCGAGTTTCAAAAAACGGTGGCTCTGTCGTGAAGCACTGTGCGAGGTCGTCTTTGACATGAATGTCGCAGCCGCGTTTAGCACGATTGACCAGTTCGACTTCGACCTGGTGCGGCTTTCCAAGAGATGCGATCCGCTGCATCGTTCGCGTCGCCTGAAAGTGTTTTGCTGGCACAACGGTAAAAAAGTCAGCCAGTGCGACGAGCAGTAAAATGGCATCCAGAGCAAGGGCGACCCACAACGCCGCGGGCGAAAAAGCAACCAGCACCGACGCGACCGCGATCACCGTAAACAAACCCAGCAGACGTTTGGTCGGCCACGTCCGCCGGCGCCAGGCACCCAGCAACAGCGGTGCTGCGATCAGCAGCAGCATCAAAAAGGGGCTTTTGATCAGGAATTCAAACATCGCGCTCTTTTTCGTTTTCGATATCTCAATTTTAACGTGCGTGGGTGCTTTTTGCCGAGCCGTGGCAATGATCAAAGACAGGAGTCGTGGTCCAAATGTGAAATCTGTTCGCACCTGATTTACTTTACCTTCGAAACAGTCCCTGATGTTCCGGGGGAACCCTGGCCAGTTGTTTTTTGCCAATCTGCACAGCTGGCTGTGAGCCAAAGTTGAATCCGTCCCGGAACCACGGCCGCGAATAGACCGAATACAGAATCGGGCGGACTTGGTCGCTGTCGTTGGCGCGTCCGGCGTGAATCAATCGGTAGTCCATCAGGTAGGCATCGCCCAAAGTGGTGAGCGGATGATGGGCATTGGAAAAGTCCGCTTCCTGCATCAGCCGCTGTAGTGTTTCGAGTCGGTCTTTGGCCCGATGGCTCCCTGGCCAGATGGCGGTGGCTCCCATTTCAGGGATCATGTTCACCAGTGGGATCACGACTGTGATCGCGTACGCTGGCAGGCCATCGCTGACGGTTTCATCTTCAAACAGTGGCGGATGATCCAAGTGAATCGGCTGTTCGTCGGCACCCGGCAGCGCCACCACCACGCCGAAACTGGCGATTCGGCAGTGCGAGGAAAGCAGTTCGTGTAACAATGTGAGTAGGATCGGGTTGGCGTAAAGGCCCGGGTTGTTGAAGGGCTTTTTGATGTTGACGGTGATCATGTAGCGGCGGTTGCCGACAATTGCATCCCGTTTTCGCAGCTCTTTTTTGTCCAAATTGAGATACTTTTTGCGGCACGTGGCAGCGACATTTTCAATCAGCTTTTGGTCGAAGCAGCCTGACAGCCACAGTGTTCCTTGCTCGCGGAACGTGTCGATTGCTTTGACGCGTGTTTGTGGGGTCAGGGTCTTGGCCGCCGCTTCTTCGGATGAAACATCGACTTTGAAAAGGCTGCCGTCCTGTTGACTCATGTTGGATTCCTTTGTGCCATTGCTGGCCGCGACGTTGCATCAGGTGAGTATCAGGTGAGCCGTTTGCCGTAAGGCCTCGGGCCAGAATTTCGATACATTTGGATATCGTTTGAGCGTTTAACTGTCATTCAGTATTCCCAACAATCATCACCCCGGATTATTCACGACGACGGGCGTTGATTCTACGTCTGGCCAACAGCAGCAAGGGAAAAGCTGAATTTCAACAAGAAATGTGAATCGTTCGATAGATGAAAACCACAGCGATCGTTTGATCGCATCAGAGTCGCGGACCACTGGCTCAACTGATTCTGACGCCCACGCCTCGTGAATAATCCGGGATCACGCGTCACGGTTCACAAACGTTTACTCTTTCAAGCCTCGCTCAATACTTCGTGCAGATGAAAGTGGTGCTTGCCAAGGTTCCCACCGTAGTTGCCGGCGCTGATGGCGACAATCGAATCGCCTGCTTTGTTCGGATCCACCGCTGCTTCGATTCCGCCTTTCATCGCTGCGGCCACCGTTTGGTGCGTCGTTCCGTCGATCACGATCTCAAGCACACAATTCGCGTCGGGATGCACGTTGGATTCGACTTTGCCACGCAGTGTTGGGCAAAACGCATGCGACGTTGAAGCTCGCAGCGCTTTGTACTTTGATCCGACTTTACTGCCACTGCGAACCACGCCGCCGGGAAAGGGCGTGATCACATCGGCAAGGCCATCGATCGCCTCGATCGCGCGGCGAGCGGCGGCAAGCCCGGATTCGAGGTCAACGGACTGAATCAGAAAGTTACCGCCAGCGACACCCTTCTCGCAGCCGGTTGCGTCTTCGATGATAAATTCGCCTTCCATCACCGGAATCCGCCACAGTCGTCGGTTGCCGATGATTTTGCTTTTCTGAAATCCGTCGCCAAAGAAACGTATGTGGTCTCCGAGCGGAATAGGGTTGGCGGTTTCGGATGGTGGCATTCCGTCAAAAACGGCCGTGGACGGGCAGGTCATCAGGCACTGACCGACACGTTTGCCGATGGCTTTGGCGAGTGCGTCGGTCGAAAATCCAAACGCCATCACTGCCGCACCCACGCGCCCGTCACAGGTTTCTTCGGCGGAGATTTCTGCGGTTTCGATACCGGCTTCGGCATCACACTGGATCACCGAACTGCCGTAACCACAGAATTCGCGGATTCCCTGTTGCAGCCAGTGCCGGTCAAATGCCGTCACAATCAGTCGTGTATAACGCATCGTGAATCCTTCCGCGAAAGTATCCTCGATGACTGTGGTTCCAATCTTCATAAGACCGATTATCGTGATCGATTCAGGTAATGACAGAGGCCCAGGCGGTTTGTAGTCCGCCGCGGGCTGAATCGCTGACAGTCGATCCAAAGCGTACTATCCCATGTTTGACCCGTTCGACAAAACCCGGCGAAGCCCGCCGATCCGATTCGCGCAGTCGGCGGTGCGATGGTTCTTTCGTATCAACATGCTGCCGTTTCGAACGCGCGTCGCGGGGATGGAAAAGTACCCCAGAACCGGGCCGCTATTGGTCTGCTCCAACCACCAGAGCAACCTTGACCCGCTGATCCTTGGTTGTGCCTGCCCGCGACCGGTCAATTATCTGGCCAAAGACAGCCTGTTCACGTTTGGCCCGCTGGGTTGGTTCCTTCGCTGGAACGATGCGATCCCGATCGACCGCTCCGGATCGGGATTGGCCGGCATCAAGGAAACGCTCAAGCGGCTCAAGAAAAAGGAGTCCGTGCTGATGTTTCCCGAAGGAACCCGCTCGCGAGACGGCGAGTTGTTGCCGGTCAAACGCGGCTTTTGTACGCTGGTCAAAAAAACCAAAGTCACCATCGTTCCGATTGGCTTGGACGGTGCCTGGGATGCACTGCCTCGCGACTCGCCGTTGCCCAACTTTGGTGCCACGATCCAGGTCGTGATCGGAGAAGCCATCGAGCCCGAGGAATACCTGGAACTGTCTGATGACGCGCTGACGCAGCTTCTCGAAACGCGAATCGCAGAATGTTTTGACAAGGCACGAGCAATGAAAGCGTCCGCTGCAAGAGGCTTGCTGCACTCCTGAGACCCCTCCAAGGGCGAGCTTTTCGCGTTAAAGAATGCCGCATTTACGGAATGCGTTAACCGGACACTTGCGATTTCCCAGGAAAGTGCGGAAAGATGGCACAATTCAAGTCATCTCCGATAGAATCCCGCAAACCAGCCTGCCGCGTCACGCACAAGGACGTGAATTCAACTGCACGCCCATCACACGGAAGCATTCCATGAGTACAACGACAACTCCGGAACACCAACCCAAAAATGAAGACGTCGAGATCGATGTATCTGCCGATTCTGAATTCATGACCGATGTCCCGGTCAAACGAAAGCGAGACAAAGGGCCCGGTGGGCGTGACGCGTTGTCGATTCCGTTGCCGGCTCAAGTCAACCAAAAGCGGATCTACTTCAGCTATCTGATTTCGTTCATCGTCTTTCATGCTCTGGCATTGTTGTGCTTTGTTCCCTGGTTCTTCAGTTGGACCGGTTTTGCATCGCTGGTCATCTGTTCCTACTTTTTTGGTGCGGTCGGAATTCCGATCACCTACCACCGGTTGCTAACCCATCGCAGTTTCAAAGTTCCCAAGTGGTTTGAGCGCTGCCTTGTTGTTGTGTCGTTGTGTAATGGCCAGGAAACTCCGGCCCGCTGGGTCGCGTGGCACCGATTGCACCACCACGAATCCGATCACCAGGAAGATCCTCACAGCCCACTGGTAAGCTTCCTCTGGTCGCACTTTGAGTGGTTGATTTACGAGAACAACAACACCAACAAGTTTGGGCTGTACAAGAAGTACGCAAAAGACATCCTTGCCGATCCGTTTTACATGTGGCTAGAGAAAAAGACTTGGGCCGGTGTCGCGATTTTCCTTGGTCATGGTGCGTTTATCTTTCTGGCCGCTTGGCTGATCGCAGGCCTGTTCATGGGCTTTACCGCCGCCGCGTTTCAGATGGCCTGTAGCGTATTCATCTGGGGCGTCGTTGCCCGTGTGGTTGTCATGTGGCACGTGACCTGGTCAGTTAATTCGCTCAGCCACATGTTTGGCTATCGCAATTACGACACCGACGATCACAGCAAGAACAACTGGTTCGTGGCGATCATTTCGTCCGGCGAAGGCTGGCACAACAATCACCACTTTGACCAGTCGTCCTGCACGGTGCAGCACAAGTGGTGGGAGTTCGATTTGAACTACTACATTATTAAAAGCTGGGAGATGGTCGGCCTGGCCACGGACCTTGTTCCGCCGATCCACAAGCGACGTGAAAAGCAGGGACGCAAGATTGAACCGTAGTCTGTTGGCAGCTCGGCTGTAGCGAGATGTTAACCGGAATTATTCACGACGACAGGCGTCGATTCACCCCGAATTATTCACGAGGCGTGGGCGTCAGAATCAGCTCCGACAGTGATCCGCGACTCTGATGCGATAGAACGATCGCTGTGGTTTTCATCTACTGGATGATTTACATTTCTTGTTGAAACTCAGTTTTTCCCTTGCTGATGTTGGCCAGACGTAGGATCAACGCCTGTCGTCGTGAATAATCCGGGATGAGAAAGAAAGAACCCCAATCCAGCTTCAAACCGGCATCTTGAACAAAGTGTTTGAGCTCCGGCGGGCACCAAAGCAATTCAAACCGCACCGTCACACCAACTCTTCAGCCGATCCAATCCCAAAAACATGAGCCCGCGAAGTCAAGCACTCAATTGTTATCCAGCACTATCCAGCCAGTCAACTTTCCATTCCTCGACGGGTTTGGAGTTCGATATTTCTCGATTGT
This sequence comes from uncultured Pirellulaceae bacterium, assembly GCA_937928555.1. Taxonomy (GTDB): domain Bacteria; phylum Planctomycetota; class Planctomycetia; order Pirellulales; family Pirellulaceae; genus Mariniblastus. The sequence goes on along the minus strand of CALFWR010000015.1, from coordinate 616 downwards.
CGTTCATCAGGGTCACGTGTTTAATCGTCGTAGGGTCTAGGCAGCCGATTTCGTCGAGAAACACGGAGAAATGGTGTCTTAGGTTGTCGTCAGTTATGAATTCTCCTTGAGCAAATGCAACACACACCGGATCCGAACCTGATAGTTCGATTCTGATTGAATCAACGGGGGAATTCATGCAAACCCAATCTGCGAAGATGGCGATGCGCCCGTCTCTCTGTTTGTGGATGCCAGCAAACGCAAGAATCGGCTCGTTTCTATTCGGGTAACTGATTCCTGATATGGCACAGTTTATCGCCTCAGCTTGATTTGCGTTGTTAAGATGCTGGATTGAGTCTCGCGTAGCCTCGCGGGCGGATTCGAAATGGCGATAAGCGTCAAACCACAAAACAGACGCAACGATAACCGACGTCAGCGCTGTGGCGATTAGCAGTGTGCGGAGGGTGAATCGAGGCAATATTCTGACTGATTTGTTGGTAAGCGTTCACGGGTCGGAGAACTGAACTTTCGCTGATGTAGCAAATCTGGGATGGTTGCTTGATGAGCACCGGCCCGCAATCAGAACGCCTTGAGCTACCGCCCGAAGCGGAGCCAGCTCGAGAATTCATCGAAGCGT
>CALFWR010000014.1 GCA_937928555.1 uncultured Pirellulaceae bacterium | reverse complement strand
ATCAGCGACTCAGATACGATGAAACGATCGCTGTGGTTTTCGTCTACCGGATGATTCACATTTCTTGTTGAAATTCAGCTTTTCCCTTGCTCCCGTTGGCCAGACGTAGAATCAACGCCCGTCGTCGTGAATAATCCGGGTTTACAGCAGACCTTCGATGATCTTGCCGCCGTTGGCGATCTTCATCGGTCGGCCACTGCTGCTCATGAATTGCTTCGACAGATCGATGTCGACCGCTTTGCAGATCGTTGCCATCAGGTCTTGCGAAGTCCAGGACTGGCCTTCGACTCGCGTGCCGTCTTCATTGGTTTTCCCGATCGCCACACCGCCCTTGATGCCTGCTCCACCGACCGCAACGGACCAGCTTCGTGCCCAGTGGTCGCGGCCGGAGTTGCCGTTGATGCGAGGAGTGCGTCCGAATTCGCCCATCCAGACGATGGCAGTCGATTCGAGCATGCCGCGACTGGAGAGGTCTTCGATCAGGGCACTCATGCCCTGGTCAAGCTGCGGGAGTCGTTGATTTTCTAGGGTGTCGAAAATGTTCTGGTGATTGTCCCAGCCGCCAAAGTTGACTTCGATGAAGGGGACGCCGGCTTCCACGAGTCGGCGAGCTAACAGGCAGCCACGGCCAAAGCTGTTCTCTCCGTATCGCTGACGAACATTGTTGGCTTCGGTTTCGACGCGGAAGGCTGACATTTGCTGGCTGTTCATCAACGCAAGGGTTCTTTCGATGACTTTCGCGTGTTCGGTTGCCGCAGGGCCGCGACGCTGTTTGATGAAGTTGCTTTCCATCATTTTGAGTGCAGCGGTTCTCGAATTCATCCGGTTGACCGGCACGCCCATGTCGAGGTTTTGCACCCGACCGTTGCCGTCGACGGTGAACGGCGCGTAGGCCATCCCCAGAAAGCCGGGGCCTTCGCTGGCACCACCCACGGAAATGAAAGACGGAATGTCGAGGTTGCCGCGATCGCTGCCAAGCTCATGAGCGACAACCGATCCGTAGCTTGGATGCACCACGTTCGGGTTGGGAGCAAACCCGGTATGCATGTAGTAGCGGCCGCGCATGTGGTCGGCTTCGCGGGTGCTCATCGATCGAACGAGCGACATTTTGTCCATCTGCTGCGCCATCAGCGGCATGTGTTCACAGATTTCCATGTCACCCTTGGTGGCGATGGGTTTGAACGGACCGCCATTGGTGGAACCTGGCTTGAGATCCCAGATGTCGATCGAAGAAGGGCCGCCGCCCATCCAGAGCAGGATGACAGATTTCTGATTCTTTACCAATGACGCCGCGTTGGCCTCGACTGTACGTGTGAGCGTGTAAGCGCTCGCCGCCAAAGCAGAAGCGCCCGCCAGATGACTCATGAAGTGTCGACGGTTCATGCCGCGTGGAGTCTTGAAGCTCATTGGTTCCTCGGTCGTTCGTTTAGTGATTGAAGATAAATTCGTTCGTGTTAAGAATCACCCACCAGACATCTTTGAGGCCTTCGATGGGGTCTTCCTGGCTGCGGATTAGTTCAGCGGCCATGCTCATCTCCTCGCGTGATGGCTTGCGTGACAAGCCCGCCCAGAAGAGTGCTTCGATTTTGCTTTTCGCGGTTCCATCGCCGGCAGCCAACTGCTGGATCACACCGCCGCCGGTTGATTTGGTGGCTTCGCGGATCATCTCGCCATTGAACATCATCAGAACTTGGGGGATGGTCCCATCGAAGCCTGTGGATTCTCCCCCTTCGTCGGTTCCGAACGCCCGGTTAAACTGCTGCAACCAACGGCTCTTGCGTTGTTCTCTTTGTTCGTAGCTCCCATTCGACAGAGAGGATTCTGCGGCCACCAGCAGTGACTCGTACAGTTGTTCAGGTTGCATTTGGCGAAGGTAAAAATGTGAGAACCGCGGCGCAACACCCAGCGTCGGGTCGTCAAGCTTGTTGGCTTTGGTTTGTCGACTCGAAAGGGCGTAGGGTCGGCTGAGCACGATCCACTTGATCAACTCGCGAAAGTCATATTCGGCCGACGTTTTGAATTCGTTGGCGATGTAGTCCAATAGCTCCGGGTTGGAAGGCACGTTGTGTGGGCCCAGGTCATCAACCGGCGAAGTAAACCCGTAGCCAAGAAAATGGCTCCACATGCGGTTGGATATTGTGCGGGCAAGAAACGGTGACGTTTCCATGAGTTCCGCCAGTTTCTCACGGCGGTTAATGACGTTGACCAAACCGCTGCGTGGGATTTCAGTCCCATCCACGAACACCGGCCACGCGACCTGCATCAGGCCGTTGCGACTTTCAAAGTAAATTTCGGCTTCATCGAAATCCCTGCGGCGCCGGCTGGCAAAGTCCTGGTCGGCAAGCTCGGCGTTGGCCCCGGTTTCGGCCCGCTGACGTCGCGGAAATGCACGCACTTGACGGAAAAAGGCATTCATTTGCCAATACGTTTCCTGCTCCCAATCGTTAAAGGGATGCTTGTGACACTGGGCGCACTGAACCTGCAGTCCCATAAAAATCCGTGTCGTATCCGAAGTCGCCAGCGTGGCATCCTCGCTGTTGACTTTGTCGATCAGAAAGTTGGTCGCTCCGTTGAAGTCCGGGTCGCCGGGGGCGGTGGTTCCGGTTGCGGTGACCAGTTCGCGGACCATCCTGTCGTAGGGCTTTCCCCGCGCGAATGAATCACGCAGGTACTTCTGCATTCCAGCCCGATTGATCATCGAGTTGTTGGCCGTGCCGCCGGTGCGGCCGATGAGAAGATTGGTCCAAACCGTTGTCCAGTTGCGGGCAAACTCTTCGGTGTAGTCGTCGGAATCCAAAAGCTTTTCAATCAGCTCACGGCGCTTGTTTTCCGAGCGGTCCTGTAGAAAACTGGTTACTTCGTCAATTCGCGGGACGCCGCCAAGCACATCAAGGAAAACTCTGCGGCACCACTCGCCTTCAGTGGCATCTTTGGACGGAGTAAGTTCGTATTCTTTCCAGTCGCGTTCTATCAGCTCGTTGATCCGCGAGACCTGAGGCGACAAGTCGATGTGCTCGCGATGGCCAACCTTTTCGATTTGCTTCGCCGAAGCAACGCCACAGGCAAAGCAGCCAAAAAGAGCAATGTTCAGGACCAGCGGAATACGTGAAAAAGACATTCGGACCTCAGGTGTGCTCATGCCGAGTGATCGGCCAGATCGGTTCACGGCAAACAATCAATCTCCGTTATAATTGATTATGCGAGCAACCGCTGATAAAGGCCAATTGGCGACTGTTGAGAAGTGGAATATTTATTTCAAAAAAATGTTCGACGTGGTTCGGCCAAAACGACTTTGCTCATTTTTGGGTGTTTGATTTTGAAACACTGTTCGATTTTGAAACACTAAAAAGAGACAGGCCAGCAAGTTGAATTCAACTTGCTGGCCGTAACCAAAAATATCATTGATAATTGCGACTTGGGTTATCGAAGAAAACTTCAATAACCCAAGTACTGCCTCGTCTCTATTCCGCCCCCGACTGCTTTCACAGCCCGGGGCGAACCACTTCCGAAAAAACGTTCATGCAAGCGGCGTGCCGAACTTCCAAAAAGATTATTTCAAGGCAAAGGAATCTTCTCTGCGCAGTGGGCCTCGTTTTGTGGTCGTCGCTACTTTTGTTCATTTTGCCGGGTTGTGGGGCTGGCCGCGACACGCTGGAGATTCATGTTCTTGCGGCGTCGAGCCTTTCGCCGCAGATCCGGCAGCTTGCCGCTGAATTCGAGGAGACGGGGAATGTGCGGGTTGTTGTGGTTTCGGGAGCCTCCAATGCCCTTGCCCAGCAGATCATCGCGGGATCCCCGGCCGATATTTTCATTCCGGCGCATGATCAGTGGCTGGACTCTCTCGCGGATCAGGGGCAGCGATTGGGTGGCAAGCATCTGCTGGCCGGGAACCGATTGGCTTTGGTGACGAGAAAGTCGAACCCCTTGGGGCTTGATTCGGCAGAAGATCTCACATCCCCTCGGGTGACCCGGGTTGCAATCGGTGGAAGCAATGTGCCTGTCGGCCAGTACGCACGGCAATTTCTCGACTCAGTCGATTTTACAGGTTCCCTGGCGGTGCGAAAAATCATTCCTGCTCCCAACGCTGCGACGATTGTGACGTGGCTTGGCCGTGGCGAAGTCGACGCTGCGTTTGTGTATGCTTCGGACGTTTCGGACGAATTCCATGTCGTGGCGGAAATCCCCGCATCATCCCATGCCCCGATTCTTTATTCGGCAGTCTGCGTCGGTTCGGCAGATTCGCGGGACGAAGTTGCGGCGTTGCTGGACTATCTTTCAGGCGACCGGGCACAGGAACTGTTTCGTAGTTCCGGTTTCACGACCGGAATGCCGGTAGCGGGATCCAAAAGCGGCAACTAAATTTTCCCGATGACCGGTGATCAATGGCAAGCCATCCTTCTGAGCGTTCAAGTCGCCCTAGCGAGCGTTGCCTGTAGCTTGCCGCTGGCGGTCGTCGTCGCGGCGGTGTTGAGAAGCAGGTTCTTTGGGAAAGCCATCGTCGAAACGGTCGTCAATTTGCCTTTGATTCTTCCACCGGTGGTTACCGGTTACCTGTTGTTGCTGTTGTTTGGCCGTGAGGGCTGGATAGGCGCGCCGCTCAAGGCTTTGCTGGGGGTCGAGTTTGTGTTCGGCTTTTGGGGAGCGGTGCTCGCCGCGGCGATCGTATCGTTTCCGCTGATGGTTCGCGCGATTCGCATCTCCTTTGATTCGGTGGACAGGGATCTGATTGCGGCGTCGCGGACTCTGGGTGTGGGACCGTTGGAGACTTTCGTTCGCGTGACTTTGCCGCTGTCGAAAAGCGGATTGGTCGCTGGATGCCTGTTGGCGTTTGCCCGAAGCATGGGTGAGTTCGGAGCGACGATTATGGTTGCCGGAAACATTGCCGGCAGAACGCAAACGATTCCCCTGTACATTTTTGAGCAGCTCCAGGCTCCGGGGTCGGCAGCCAACGCGACGCCGGTGGTGTTGGTTTCAGTTGTTGTGGCGGCGATTGCGTTGTGGTTCAGCGGTTTGTTTGAGTCGGGTGAAAGGATTCGTCGTGACTGACCCCCAACCAACGCAACTGGAACTCGATATCGAATTTCGATTCGCTGATTCCTTTTCATTGCGGGCGAATGTCGCCGCATCAGGCGTGACAGGCATTCAAGGGCCTTCCGGGTGTGGCAAGTCAACGCTGCTGAATCTGATTGCCGGTTTGCTTGTGCCGCAGCGGGGCCGGATCGCGACGCAGCGCGTACTGTTTGATTCGAGTTCGCAAATCAATGTTGCACCCGAGCGGCGAAATATTGGATATGCGTTTCAAAACATGCGTTTGTTTCCTCATCTCACGGTCTCGCAAAATCTGGACTTTGCCGCCAAACGCGATCGGCGTCAGCGGGTTTTTGAACGCATTGAAGTAATCCGTCGATTGCAATTGGAGCCCTTGCTGACGCGGTCCATCGACAAGCTGAGCGGTGGGCAAAAGCAACGCATTGCTCTGGCTCGCGTTCTGTGTTCCGGCCCTGAAGTGTTGCTGCTGGATGAACCGTTAAGCGCTATCCAGGCGGATCTTGCTGTCGAGATCCTGCGGTATGTTTCGGTGGTCGCTCGCAAAGCCGGCGTTCCTGTCTTGCTGGTGACCCATTCTCAGGATCACATGTCAAGCTGTGCGGATTACGTGCTGACTATGGAAAATGGCACGCTGGATTCTTTCAGTGCGAGCGGGCACACACGTTAGAGATGAACTATCCTGTGAAGACTTCGTAATTGCGGCGGTCCCGGTTTTTTCTCGTCTGTTGGATTTATTCTTGCCCTGATTTGCGTTGCGGTGACTAACCTTGCTGGCTTCAAGAAGGAGTTCTATTGATGCGATTTGATTTCAGTTTCACAGTCATAATCACTGCGGCGTTGGTTTTGTTGCTGGCCGCTGCCCCATTATCGGCCAGCGAGCAATTCCGACCCAACATTGTGTTTCTCAATTTTGATGATGCCGATACTGAAATGCTCTCAATGGAGAACATGGAGCAGCATTATCCCGCGTTAAGCCGGCTTGCGGAGCGTGCGGTTCACTTTACCAATGCCCACTGCACGACCCCGTTCTGTGCTCCGAGTCGCGCGGCATTGTTTACCGGTCAGTATGCGTTCAATACGGACTGCAAAGTTAACAGTGGCGGTATCGAGATCAGTAACGGATTCAACGGAGGCTATTCGGCTTTTCAGGCCGGTGGCCACCACGAGAACGAGTTGGGCGTCTGGATGCGGGATGCCGGGTACGAAACGATTCACGTTGGCAAGTACCACCACAGTGGTTTTGACGACGTGGTTCCAGAGGGATGGGATTCGTTCTGCGCGGTGGGCGGCAATCTGTTTTTTGACTCGAGGGTGTTCACCAACATTGGCGTCGCGAGCCCGCGGCAATTTCGTATCGGGGCCAACGCGTACATTACCCATTTCAATCGGGGGCTGATCAGGCAGTCTTTGCAGCAGCACTTTGAACGCGGCAACGACAAACCATTTTTCCTGTCGTGGGCTCCGCTTGCGCCGCACAGGCCCGGAGGCCGCGACCTGACAAAGATGGTGGAACCGAGGTACCGAAGTTACGGCGAGTCGCTGCGTCAGCCGACCGGCGATCCCGATTACGACGAAAGCGACATGAGCGACAAGCCGGCACACATTGCACGGGCACCAATCACAGCGAGTGAGAGAGGTTTCTTGCAGGACACGTGGATCAACCGAATTCGTTCCATCAAATCGGTTGACGATGCTTTGCAGCAAACAATAAACCAGATCGAAGCCGCTGGGGAATTGGATAATACGATCTTTGTGGTCACCAGTGACAACGGGTATTCGCTGGGGCACCATCGGCAGGTGGCCAAAAAGGATCCTTACAACCGATGCACGTCGGTTCCGCTGATGGTTTCGCTGCCAGATTCTTCAAGCGCCCGGTTTGCCGATCATCTGATCGCACACATCGATATTTGCCCTACGATTCTCGATTTGGGAGTTGTGCCGGTGCCTGATTCCATCGATGGCAAGTCTTTCAGTCGCCTTGTGGATGGCTCATGGCAAGGTAGAGCCAGAGATTGGCAGCGTTCGATCATGATCGAAAACTGGTCGGACAAGTACACGAGAACCGGACGTTCTGTGCGGGCCTACGTTGCTGAACGATACTTCGATTCGATTTACGTCGCGTGGGCCAATGGGGCCCGCGAGTATTACGACCTTGTGAGCGATCCTTTTCAGTTGACGAACCAGTTTGATTCGCTGCCGTCGAGTACAAAAAATGTTTTGGCGCAGTCGCTGCGGGACTTTCGCGTGCCCAACGTTTTGCCGATATCCACGTTTACCGCTCCAGCCCACGGTTCGGATGCCACTCGCAGCATGACCATGAAAGGGTTCCTCGAAGACAACTCGGCCCCTGTTGCCGCGAGGTTGTTCGTACGAAGCTTTCGCACCGGTAAGTTCTTCGATGGAAGAACGTGGACCGAAAGTCCATCATGGTTTACGGTGCCGGCGGATTCCACAGACGGATGCATCAGCACATGGTCCACGGAGCTTAATGTGTTCACCGAAACCCCGGACAACTTCGATGTGCTCGTTTCGTACGTTAGTGGGATCGATGATGACGGCCAACTGGGTGATTTTGCATTCGCGACTTTTCCCGCCAGGGACTTGTCGCTGTTCGCCAAATTCAATCCCGCCCTTACTGATCGCGTCTTGCCTGCAAACCGCAAGATTCGTTTGAGCGGTTTCATGGGACGACTGCCAGATGCCAGTGCCCGGATGGTGATCGTCAATACCGAAACCCGACAGTACGCCAATGGCAGGGGCTTGCAGAGAGATTCGATCGTTCTCCCTTGCGACAGTCGTCCTTCGAACCGCTGGACGCTGGATGTCACTTTGCCCAGCGGCAACTACCATGCGTTTCTCAGAGGTGTAGTTCCCGAGAATGGGCAGTACCAATTTGCCCCAACGGAACTTCAGTTTCAGGTTCGGTAGCGGTACCACGTCCGGTAGCGGAACGCGGAGTTTGCTGGTTGGATGACGGATTGTTCACAAGGCGTCGGTGCGACTGTTGGTTCTGCCGTTGTGAACAATTTCCGTTGGATGACGACACGCTGAGAGGCTGTGATCTATTCACCGCGACGCCAATGGCCTCCCTTTGGCAATGTCAGCCGCGCACAACCCTCCCCGGCGGTGAGCCGCCGCCCCTCCCGGATGGCCCAGATGGGAGGGTGATCGAAAAAATCACAGCCTCTGAGTGTGCCTACCACTTTGACGACACAAGAAAAAAAGCGACGGAACTATTCCGCCGCCTGAGGTTTCCAGATCTCGCTGCCCGATTACTTTCTGCGGCGAAGCACAACTGTGCCACCGATCATCAACAGGAACGCAACCGATGAAGGCTCCGGAACCGCAGTGGCCCTGAAGTTGCTCAGCACCACTGAACTGGAATCGAACGCACTGGACGCACCAAAGTTGACCGTGAATGTTCCTTCGCCATCGAGGGTCGCAAGGTCGCCGCCGTTGAGTACATTCGCAAAGCTACCCGTCAGTGAGCTGGATGTGGCGACGGTGAAAACGTCAGTCGCAGCGGGAAACGTTCCGCTGACAAGATCCAGCAGATCAATCGTCAAATCTCCATCAAGCGAAATTGCGCCCGTAACAGTAAGCAAGTCGTTATCGACGGCCCCAAGCTCGATATCGAGAATGGATCCCGTTTGCAGATTCAAGTCCGAATCAATCGTCAGGTTGCCGATCGATGAATGACCCGGGGCGATGGTTCCGCTGCTTGAAACCGAATCGGCGACGATGGTTCCCTCGCCTGCAAGAGTTCCATTGTTGGTGATGCTTTGACCGACGTCCAGGAAGCTGTTTTCAAACACTTCCCCGATTCCATCGTTTTGCAAGCCATCAGCCACAGACAACGTGCCGCCAAATTCAGCGACGATGATGCCCGCGTTGATGGTGTCGCCGATCGTGTCCACGGCCAGCGTCTCGCCGTTCACATTTGCAGTCACCGTTCCACCAACGAGGTTATTGAACAGTGTTCGATTGGCACCGATTTGCCCGTGGCCTTCAATGACATTGTCAATGTTGTTGAGAACTCCATCGAGAGCTCCGGTTTCATCAAGAATTCTTGCAACGCCGCCGGTGCCGCCAAGCCGAATTGTTCCGCCTCCGCTCAGCGAAACGACACCTTCGATGCGAATGTCGGTTGCATTTGCTGTTGAGCTTACGTCAAAAATTCCGCTATTGGAAATGGACCCAATCAGCTCCAAATTGGAGTTGTTTTCCACATCGAAAAGACCGGCAAAGGTGACGTCTTCGAGGACACCGGATGCGCTTGGTCCAACGACAAATCGCCCTGCGGCGGTCGACTGAAGCGAACCACCAACCACTGTCGAGCCGCTGATGCGAACCGTGGAGGCATCATCGGCGTCGATCAGGCCGGCGGTATTGAGAAATCGTCCTGTGCCTCCCGACAGTACCAGCTCTCCGCCATCGGATGCTCTTAGCGTTCCATTGTTGGTGAATTCTGCGTCACTGTTGCGCGGGTCCAGGGTCAGGGTCTGGCCTGCGGAATTGGCATTGATGGTTCCGCCATTGATGACTGCCAGACGATTGAAACCGATTTGCCCGTTTCCTTCAATCACGTTGTCCACGTTGTTCAGGATTCCGCTCAGGGCTCCCGTTTCATCCAGGATTCGGCTCGCGTTGGTGGCGCCGCCAAGTCGCACCGTCCCGCCACCGTCAAGATTGACCTGGCCTTCGATTCGAATGTCCGTCGCATTACCAGTTGAGTTGACATCGATTGTTCCCGAGTTGGTGACTGAACCGACCAGCTCCAGATCGGAGTTGTTTTCCACATCGAAAAGCCCCGAAAAGGCAACGTCCTGGAGTGTCCCCTGAGTGTTTGGTCCAATGACAAATCGTCCCGTACCTGTCGATTGCAAGTTGCCGCCAACCACGGCTCCATTTGCGGTGAATCTTACGGTGGATCCCGTGTCCGATTCGATATCGCCAGCATTGAGAAAACGACCGCCACCTGATCCTGAAAGAACAAGCTCGCCGCCACCGGAAGCGGAGAGCGTTCCGTTGTTCGTGAATTCATCGTCGGCATTGCGGGGATCCAGCGTCAGCGTTTCTCCTGAAACGTTTGCTTCGATGGTGCCGCCATTGACGACTGCCAGACGATTGAAACCGATTTGCCCGTTTCCTTCGATCACGTTATTCACGTTGTTCAGGATTCCGCTCAGGGCTCCCGTTTCATCCAGAATTCTGCTCGAGTTGGTGGCGCCGCCAAGTCGCACCGTTCCGCCACCGTCAAGATTGACTAGGCCTTCGATACGAATGTCCGTCGCATTGCCAGTTGAGTTGACATCGATTGTTCCCGAGTTGGTGACTGAACCGACCAGTTCCAGATCGGAGCTGTTTTCCACATCGAAAAGCCCCGACGTGGTCAGGTTTTCAAGGATCCCCGAACTCGTGGGTCCGATCACGAACCTGCCGCTGCCGGTCGTCTGAAGATTTCCGCCGACAAGGTTTGCATTGGTCGCGAGCCGGACAAGCGAATCGGTCTGTGCTTCGATGGTGCCGCCAGCATTGAGAAAACGACCGCCGCCGCTTCCAGACAACAGAAGCTCGCCTCCGTTGGTCGCTTGCAGGGTGCCGGTGTTGGTGAACTCTGGACCTTGGAGTCCCGGGTCAAGAGTCAATGTTCCGCCCAAAACATTGGCCTGAATGAATCCCGAATTGGAAAAGGATGTCCGGCCTGCACCGATTTGTCCTTCGCCCGCAATGGTGTTGTCGACATTGGTCAGCACGCCGGAAACGCTACCGACTTCATCAAGGATCCGCGCGTTGCTTCCCGAAAGAATCACAGTGCCGCCGCCGTCAAGCACGACGTTGCCTTCAATCCGCAAGTCAGTCGCGTTGGCGGTCGAGTCGATCTCGATCGTTCCGAAATTGTTGATTGAAGGTGTCGCCGAAAGCTCGTCAATAATAAAGTTCGAGTTGTTTCCGATTCGCAACCGGTCTCCGGTTCCTACCTGCAAAAGCTGTACGACGATGTTCGAACTTGTTCCTGTTTCGACAACGGCATCATCGGTTGCGGAGTCGATAATCGCGCTGAAGTCTCCATTGGGGACGCCGTTGTCCCAGTTGGCGGCATCGAACCACGAACCGTTGGTTCCGGTCCAGATGGAATTCGTTTGTGCACTGGCCTGATTGGGCTCGGTTCCCACCAAAACCGCCGCCAGCGAAACCGCTAACATCACCGATGATTTACGTGATGCTCTTTTTGTAGACATGATTCATCCTGTCAAAAGGTTCTCAATCTCGTTGTTGCCATCAGATTTTTCTGACTTTGACAACTACTACTTCGCCCGCCCCGCTATCTCTCAGCGACTTTTGGGATTTTTCGCTGGAAAAGTTCTTCTACAGACATGACAATTAGCTTTGGTGGATGAATCGATGATGAGACGAAAGCAAGGTCAGGCAGGATTTGCGCTGATTTTCTCGCCTCTGTCAGTTCTTTTGAGAGATCTGTTTCTTTACGGGGTAGTTAAGGGGAGGCGATGGGAGCAACGACTTCACCCAGTCTTCTGTTGCGGATACGCGACAACGAAGACCATGAATCGTGGGAACAATTCGCGAAAATTTACAGCGTGATCATCCGGGATTACTGCTTTCAGCGTCGGCTGTCGGATTCTGACACCGACGACGTGCTGCAGGAAGTGATGCGGAAGGTTACGTCGGCGATCAAGTCGTTTGACTACGATCCGTCCAAGGGAAGATTTCGGGCGTGGTTGGGGACCGTCGCTGCCAATACCATCAAAAGTCACATTGCGGGCGAGTTGCGAAAACAAAACACGGTCGCTGTTGAAGCGGACGCACGAACATTGTTTGAGCAATACGAAGACCCGGATTCCGCGTGGGTTGATATCTACATGGAGCGAATTTTCAATGCAGCATGTGAGCAGGTAAAGTCACAATTTAGTGTGACGACGTGGTCCTGTTTTGAAGGAATCTGGATCGACAATAAATCATCGTCACAGGTTGCCAGCGAGCTTGGTATTGCGGTGCATTCGGTTTACGTCAACAAGTCGCGCGTGTTGAAACGTTTGGAAGCAGAAGTTCGAAATTTGGCAGGTGATCTGCCACGGTAGAAAAGCATGGCACAAGGTAAACCCGTACATTGCCCGCAGCGTGATTCTCTGATGGGACTCTTGTCCGGAGCCGTCGGCGCTGATTCCGGTTTGGCCCAGCACGTTGACGGATGTTTGCGTTGCCAGGGAGAACTGGATCAGCTTTCGGATGAGGGTTACCTTGCTGAATTTCGTGCGCCGGTGCAATTGGCCAAAGACACCAGCAGGTATCTTGAGCCCTCCGATGACCCCGCTTACTTGGGACTGATTGACGGGATTGCCATCCTCAGGCAAATCGGCGCCGGCGGGATGGGAATCGTCTTTCATGGCGACGACCTGAGTCTGGGACGCAGTGTCGCGGTCAAGGTTCTCAAGCGTGGCAGCAGTCACGAGTCAGGCCAACGTTTTCTGCGAGAAACAAAAGCCGCCGCAGGACTCAAGCATGCCAATCTGGTGCCGGTTTATTCGGCCGGGCAGGCGATCGATGGGCGGCCGTACCTGGTGATGCCATTGATCGAAGGAAACTCTCTCAAGCAACGGCTGGAGATTGGACTGCCGTCGCCCTCCGAAACGGCAATGATCATCATGCAGGTTTGCAGGGGTTTGCAGGAAGCTCACGACAACGGAATCGTACACCGCGACATCAAGCCTGCGAATATTCTTCTGGACAGCCAGGACAAGCAGGCCAAGCTGACGGATTTTGGCCTTGTCCGCAGCAGCACCGACGAAACGCTTACCGCTCAGGATGTCGTTTGCGGGACTCCGGAGTACATGAGCCCCGAAGCGATGTCCCCGGAAAAGCACCAAACGCATGGCGACATATACAGCTTGGGAGTTGTGCTTTACGAGTGCCTGACCGGTTCAATTCCGTTTCGTGGCCAGGCGTTGGACGTCCTAGAACAGCACCGAAGCGCAGACCCGCAGCAACCACGCGACCTCAATCGCACGATCCCTCTGGACATGGAAACGATCTGCCTCAAGGCACTCTCCAAAGAGCCATCGCAGCGGTATCAGTCACCCAAGGAATTTGAAGAAGATCTCCAGCGATACCTGCTGGGTAAACCCGTCTTTGCGAGACGGGAAGGATGGTCGGGGCGATGTCGCCGTTGGGTTCTTCGAAACCGCTTGTTGGCGTCGTCGCTGTGTGCGGCAACGGCGCTGCTAATCGCCGGCACCACGATCAGCACCTGGTTCTGGATCCAAAGTGAAAAAAATGCGGCGCTGGCCGAAAAACGTGCTCTTACTTTGCGCCAAAGTAACGCCGTCCTGCAGCAGAATCAGGCGGACTTCATCGCGGCCCTGAGCAACTCAACTCACGCGGAGTTGGTTGATTTCAGTTTTGCGGCCGAGATGCCGTCGTCCGTGCGGAACTCCATGATGATCGACATGGTCAGCACCATGCGGTTGCTGGTCGATCGCATCCAGGACGACGACCGCGAAGAGCTGCGAAAGATGGCACAGCAGTGTGCTGGCACGTTCGACGTGGCCTATCAGATGGCCATGGACAATCGTCTGGTTGAAATCAGCGCCGTCTCCATTGACGTCGGCGAAAAGCTGTTGGCTTGCCCGGGCCTGACGACCAAAGATCACTTGCTGGTGGCAAAGCTATTCGATCAGCGAGCCGCAGCGATGACGTTCCAAGGCAAGCCCGACGAGGCATTGGCTTACGCACTTCGGGCCAGGGAACTGTTGCTGGCGATCGATACAGAGGAAAATTCTTTGGACGACGAAGTACAAGCCCGGTTGGCGAAGACGGACTGTTTCCTCGCCACTTTGCACCAGGACAAATCACAAAAGGTCGCTGAACTGGAAAAGATCGCCGCTTCATTGCCGCCAGCGGATTCTCTTGACGGAACAGACACATCGGACCGCATTTGGCTGTCGCTGTATGAAAGGGTTTATTTGAACCTTGCCCAGAACACCGATGGTCCGGCGTCAAGCAAATTTCGCGCTGCCCGCGCGGAGATCCTGAAGCGCTTGCGGGGTTCAGCCCCAACTCGGGTAGAGCGAGTTCAGTTGATTCGCAAAATTGCGGTCAACGATGCCAAGCTGGGGATGGTGGCGCTGCGTTCTGGCGACGCCGGGAAAGCCATCGAGCTACTGGTATCGTCCGGGGAGCAACTGCAGAGACTGGTGAGTTCTTTTCCGCTAAATCTTCAGTATCGTGCCGACGTTTTCGAAACTCATGTTCTGCTGGCGAACATTTTTTGGAGAAGAGAGCAGCAGGATGAAGCGCTCGCGCAGCTGGAGTCGGCGATTCAATTGCGGCGGATTTCGATCCAGATGAACCCCGGTGACCACGCGGTGCTCGGTCGGATGATTGCGGTTCTGCAGCAAGCGTCGCAGTATTATCTTCAACTGGAACAGCCCGTCCTGTCCGCCGAAGCGATGTATGAAGCTGCCACGTATTGCGAGCAGAACAAGTATGAAAAAGTGGGATGGGGCATGGATTTTGAACGCACCATCGGTCTTTATGAAAAAGCTGTCAGTGCATTCGAAGAGGCTGGCGTGCCAGAACGAGCCGAAGAAGCCAAAGCACGCCTGCAGAAAGTCATTGACCTGGCAGACGAACATCGCCAATCGCAGGGTCTGAATAGCGAAAGCCCGGCTTTTTGAGCTGCCGGTCAGGCCGCGTCCGCCCTGCCCTCTCGACTTGATTGGCCGAATCATTGACCGATAGCGGTGCGAGAGTTTAGGTTTACCCGGACGCTTTCGCTTTCTCGAACCGGTGTGCGACGGCAAACTTACCGTCCCGATGAACACCCATGGCAACCATTCCAACCAAAATAATGCTTGGCCTGCAAAGCCCACCGCTGGTCACCGCAGCCGATCGGTTGTTTGAACTTTATGGTGACGATCGCGCTTTGTCGATGAGCAAGAGCCTGGTCGTTGTGCCAACCGAACGCTCACGCCACCGTCTGATGCAACTGTTGGCGATTCGGACGCAAGCCAACGGGCTGCTTTTTGATCCGCCAGAGATCACAACGCTGGGTGATTTCCCGGAGCGTCTCTACGTGGCAGAAAAGGCGCTGGCCACCGACCTGGCCCAGCAGATCGCCTGGTCGCAGGCCCTCGAAGACACGCCCAACGAAGAAATCCAGGTGCTTACCGGTCGTAAGGACATCGAAGACCTACAGGACTGGCAGCCCTTGGCTCGGGTGCTTTCAAAACTGCACACGCGTCTTGCCAGTGATGTCTGGTCGTTCAACAGTGTCGCTCGCGAAGTCGCCAGGATTCCGGGCTTTCTGGCCAATGAGCTGCGGCGTTGGGAGATCCTTCGCGAAGTCCAAAAGCGATACTACCGGATTCTCGAAAAAGCCAACCTTTGGGATCGTCAGGCGGCTAGGAACTATGTCGCCGCCGGTGGTCGTCCGGACGTGAACGAGAAACGTTGTGCGACCGACAAAGACATCATTCTGGTAGCCACCGCGGATATCAATCGATCCGTTTCGATGATGTTGGCTCAGCTTGCGTCGCAGATCACGGTCCTTGTCGCGGCCGAAAGCCAACACGAAGATCGCTTTGACCAGTTTGGAAATCTGCTGACCAAACAGTGGCTGGAATCGAGCGTCGAAATTGATGACCAAAAGATCCTGTTTGTTGAATCGCCCGCGGACCAGGCGGCCAGCGCGGCGCACTTTATCACGCACTTGGACAAAACGTACTCGACCGACGAAGTCACCATCGGTGTTCCCGAAGAAGGCCTCGTGCCCCAGTTGACGCGGGCGATCGGGGCTCTCGATTTGCCGCATCGTAGCCTGGCCGGAAAGTCCCTGGGCGAGACGCCACCGGTTCAGCTGATGTTGGCGTGTCGGGACTATCTGCGCGACCAGGAGTACGAGACTTTTGAGATTCTTGTTCGGCACCCGGACATGTATCGCTGGGTCGTCGAGCAACTCGAAAACGATGCCCACGAAGAAGCTTCAGCGGAAGCTGCCGAAGAAAAACAAACCGAATCCCTGTCGTGGCTGGCTGCCCTGGACGTTTACCAGAATACCAGACTGCCCGACGCGATTCGGCTCAAGGACACGGAACCTTTTGGCGAACCAGATAAACTTTTAGCGGACTTTGACGCCGCCGATGCAAGCTCTCGCGCGCGGGCCATCGCTGCTTCCCAAACGGCAACGGTGCTCAACCGGGTACACGAACTGATCGCGGGATTGCTTCGACCGCTCGACGGCAAGCCACAGTCGCTGCCCGCGTGGACCGAGCCCTGGTCGGACATTCTGATTTCGATTTACGGTCAAAGGGAGTTGGATCGGCAGCGGGTTGAGGACCTGCAGGTCTTGTTGGCGTGCAAGGCAATCCATACGGCGCTTGCCAATCATCGTCATGTGCCAGGCGAATTTGAAACACGGTGTTCGGCCGAACAGGCGCTCGACTGGGCAGTGGAAGCGGCGATTGAACAACGGGTCATCGATCCGCCGATCGCCGACGCGGTCGAGTTTGTTGGCTGGCTGGATTTGCCGCTGGACGATGCGCCGGTGATGGCAGTGGTTGGGATGAACGACGAACATGTGCCCAGCGCCGAAGTGGGGCATCAGTTTCTGCCCAACAAGCTGTGTGAGCAGTTGGGAATCATGGACAACAACCGGCGGATGGCGCGTGACATTTACGCGTTAAGCGTCATCACGGCGGTGCGTGACGAGTATTTGCTGATTGCCAGTCGGGTCAACGAAAAGAAAGATCCGCTCAAACCCAGTCGGCTGCTGTTCACCCAGGACGAAACGACATCGGCCGAACGTGCGTATGCCTTTTTCAGTTACGAAGGCAAGCCCGGCATCGGATTTTGGTTGTACGACCAGTCGCTTGCCAAGCCGAAACAGCATTTTCGCATTCCGCGACCCCAGAGTTGCGAGCCGATTGAAAAGCTTTCGGTCACGAAATTTCGAGAGTACCTGAAGTGCCCCTATCGATTCTATCTGGCTTCGGTGATGGGTCTCAAAACGCTTCGCGGCGGGCTGACGGAAATGGACGGCGGTGGCTTTGGCGATTTGGCTCACGACGTTCTGGAGGCGTTCGCGAATTCAAGCGTGGTGGATTCGACGTCTGAAAAAGACATCGGCTCGTTTCTGGATGTGATGCTCGATGAGCTTGCAAAAAAGCGATTTCCGGGCTCGAGACTTCCGGCCCTGCGGATTCAAATCGAACAGTTGCGGCTTCGCTTGAAAAAGTTCGCCACCATTCAGGCCAGCAAACGAAACGATGGCTGGCAGATCGTCAGCACCGAAGAGCTTCTCGAACACGAGTTGCTGGTCGATGGAAAGCCATTTGTGATTCGCGGAAAAATTGACCGCGTTGACCAGCACGAACACACCGGTCGCGTCGCGATCTGGGATTACAAGACTTCTGATTTGGGAAAGAAAGCCAAAGAAGCTCACTATCGAAACAGGCAATGGATTGATCTTCAGTTGCCGCTGTATCGACATCTGGTCAAGGAAGTCGCCGCCGTGAGTGACGCGGACCTGTCGGAGTTAACGGTGGGTTACGTTTTGATATCGAAAAACCTTGACGAGATCCGATTCGATCCGGCGGGCTGGGACAATTCGATGCTCGACGATGCGGACAAAACAGCGTTCGACTGCATCCGTCGGATTCGCGAACAAAAGTTTTGGCCGCCGACAGAAATCCCGCCGGAGTACTCAGAAGACTACGCCGCGATTTGCCAGGATCTGGTTTTTGATCGCGATTCGTTTCTCGATGGCGAAGTCCCGATCGGTGCCGAGGGCCTGTCGGAACTTCCGCCGTTTTAGTCCGGATAAAGAAAATCAGTTGCATCAACCCGGATTATTCACGAGGCGTGGGCGTCAGAATCAGTTGAAACAGTGATCCGCGACGCTGATGCGATGAAACGATCGCTGTGGTTTTCATCTACTGAATGGTTTACATTTCTTGTTGAATTCCAGCTTTTCCCTTGCTCCTGTTGGCCAGACGTAGAATCAACGCCCGTCGTCGTGAATAATCCGGGATAAAATCCCAGAAATGGGCCGCCGACCAAGGCCATCGATACGGTGGTCGCGGCGGGCTGGATCAGCGACAATGGGGCGATGAGTTTGACTGCTGCAACAAATCCCGGCCCACATGCAAACATTGTCATTCGCGCTTCGGCGGGAACCGGCAAGACGTTTCGGCTTTCCAATCGCTACCTGAAATTGCTGATCGGCGGAGTCGAATGCCAGGAAATTCTCGCGACGACGTTCACCAAAAAAGGTGCCGGCGAGATCCTTGACCGGATCATCCGGCGGCTTTCGCAAGCAGCACTTTCGGCGGAACAGGCCGGGCGGTTGTCGGCAGAGCTTGAGGTGCCGCTGGATCAGCAGCAAGCCAAAATGGTGCTTCAGCGGATCCTGCAAAGCCTTCATCAGCTGGAAATTGGAACGCTTGACAGTTTCTTCAATCGTGTGGCGAGGGTCTTTTCGCTGGAGTTGGGATTGCCGCCGACGTGGGACATCGTCGAAGAGCAACAGATTGATCTGCTTCGTCGTCGGACGATTCGCGAATTGCTGCGGAACAAGGACGTGGTGACCTTGCTGCCGCTGATGAACAAGGGCGAATCGGGACGAAAGATCGCATCGCTGGTGATGCGTGTCGTCAAAGACCTTTACGCGACCCGCCGCGAATCCGAACCCGCTGCCTGGGACCGACTCGAAGAACTCGACACGTTTCTGCCAAAAGAAATAATTGAACAGCTCAAAGTCACAGCCGCGAATCTTCCGCCGGATAAAAAAGAGCGGAAGAATGTCGCCCGCGAGTGGGCCAAACTGCTTCCACTGTTGGAAGCCGAAAACTGGCAGGCCATCGCGTCACTGAATTCCTTCGGCTATGCGGCGACCGGTACGCCGGCGATCGGTCGATCCAAGTTTGACCCCGGCCACGCCGAAGTGATGTTGAAATTGGTTCCGCACGTCCGCGCCTGGATCACCCGGCAACTGATCGAAAACAACCGGGCCACCTGTCGACTGCTGGGGCTGTACGGCGAGAGCCTTGAGCAAACCAAATCCAGCCTGGGGCAATTGCGTTTCGAAGACGTGACCGAGCGACTGGTGGCCTTTATCAAGATGTGGGATACCGACCAGTTTTCCTTTCGTTTGGACAATCAGATCCAACACCTGCTGCTGGATGAATTCCAGGATACTTCGACGCGCCAGTGGAGCGTGGTCAAGCCGTTTGCGGAAAAAGTCTGCGAAGGCGGGCAGGATTCGCGGTCGTTCTTTTGTGTGGGCGACATGAAACAGGCCATTTTTGGCTGGCGCGGCGGCGTGGCAGAAATCTTTGACCTCGTCGAAGGCCTGGAGGGACTCGACGAAGCCCAGCCGATGACCAAAAGTTACCGCAGTAGCCCGGTCATCATCGACGCCGTCAACGAAGTCTTTGAAAAGCTCGATCAGTTCAAAAGTAACAACGAGGTCGCGACGTCAGCGGTTCACTCCTGGCAGCAGTGGTTCCAGGTTCACTCCACCGCACGCGAGTCGCTCAAAGGCCACTTTACGATGGAGTACGCGGCGGACTTTGGCGATGGAACGGTCGATCGGCATGTGCGTGCTCGAAAACGCAACGAGAACGTCCGCATCGCAACGGTCGAGCGTGTCCGTAAGCTGGCGACAAGTCTTCCGGACCACCAGTCGATCGGGGTTCTGGTTCGCACGAACCGGGAAGTTGGCGAATTGATCTTTTTGCTGCAGCAAGCCGGCGTACACGCCAGCGAGGAAGGCGGAAACGCGCTGACCGATTCGGCTGCGGTCAACGTGGTGCTTTCGGCCCTCCAATTGGCCGACCATCCGGGCGATGGCTGTGCCCGCTTTCACGTTTCGCACTCGCGGCTGGCAGAACGGATGGGCCTGTCGCCGGAAACTTCCGACAACCAATCTGAAAACAAACGAGCCGTGATGGGTGGTGCGGCGAAACTGCGTGAGGATTTGATTCACAGCGGTTACGGGGCGACGGTGGAATCGCTGGCACGGATTCTGGCTCCTGATTGCACCGGTCGCGAACTTACGCGGCTTCAGCATCTGGTGCGCATCGCCTACGGAAGCCGCAGTGATCGGCTTCGTTGGTCGACTCGTCCGGGGCGATTCGTGGAATACATTCGTGACGAATTCAAAATTGCGGATCAAACTTCGGCGCGGGTGCGCGTGATGACGATCCACAAATCCAAAGGTCTGGAATTTGATGTGGTTGTGTTTCCACACGAAAACAAAAACAACGAGTGGATCGAGAGCTTTCCGTCGGTCATCGTGGGAAGGCCATCACCCGTTGCCCCGATCGAAACGGTGTGCCGATACATTAACCAGCACCAACGCAAGCTTTTGCCGCAGTGGTTGCAGGATATTTTTGATGAAGGCCAACGCCGCACGGTTCGCGAATCCCTCTGCGTGTTGTATGTCGCGATGACTCGTGCGGTTCACTCCCTGCATGTGGTGCTTTCGTATTCCGACAAACCCAAAGACAATTCTTCGGCGGGCATTTTGCTGTCGAGCATGATGCCGGGAATGGACTCCAAAAAGGACCGACGAGCCGGAGTGATTTACGAGCGGGGCGATCCCCAGTGGTACGAGAATCCGGGCGCCGAAACGGTGGACGCCGCAGACGCCGACCAACTGCCGGACCTGTCGGGATACTATCTGCCGTCTCGTGCGGATGAGAGTTATCGCCCGCTGTCTCGGGAAACGAAAACGCTTCGTGGTATCGATCGAATCCGGCCCAGTTACCTCGAAGGCGGCAGTCGGGTGAAGCTTTCGGAGACGCTGATTTCGCCGGATCGCGAACGGATGCTCGAATTTGGCAGCCTCTTGCATGTGTGTTTTGAGCAGGTCCGCTGGCTGGACGACGGTTCGGAGCGGGAGCGTCTGTCACGTACGGGTTTGATGGCGATTCTGCGTCAGCGATTGCCGGGTTCGTCGCAGGTGAACGCCGCGGTGGACCGGTTTTACGAGCTGGTCAAACTGCCCAACTTGCAGCGGCTTCTTTCGATTGGCTTGGCACAGGAAAAGTTTTTGCCGGGCAAGGGTCGGCAGTTGGAAGTCCTCAATGAGCAGCGGTTGGCTGTGATTCTGGACCGGGACGATTCGGTTCAGGCCGGTGTTCGTTCGATCATCGAAGGAACCGTCGATCGGCTGGTGCTGGTTCGTGAAGGAGCCAAAGTTGTTGCCGCGGAAGTTACGGATTTCAAAATCGACAGCATCGGTGACGACAATCTGACCGAGCGAATTCAGTTTTATCGGCCACAATTGACCGCATATCGGGAAGCGGTGATGAAAATGTACTCACTGGCGGATGATCAGATTTCGACGCAGTTGGTATTTGTGCATTCTGGCCATGTGGTCCAGTTGGATTTCGTGGACAACCGCGTCAGTTCTGAAACGGACGTGAAGCCCGGTAAGGCAGCGGCCTCGCTAACGCGCACCGACGGGGAACCCGCCGCGACAAAACCGCCTCAGGGAGCCAACCGCAAGGCGGCGAAACCGGCTAAACCGAAGCCTTCGACGCGGCAAAAAATGCTGTGGTCGGATGACGAGGATGCGTCGATCGGTTAATCTTTTGCGATTCGGGCCGGCCGCATTGGTCTGATAACGCGAGAGATGTCAGCTTTTTCGAATCCCCTCGCACACCTCTCACTTTCCTGACTGCGTCGTATTTTTTGGGAAGTGATCCTTTTTCGCGCCAGATTATGTACATCGTTCTTTTTGTTTACTGCCTGATCATTGTGATCGCATCGACCGCAGGCGGGTCGCTGCCGTCACGCATGAAGCTGACTCACCAGAAAATTCAACTGGTGATCAGTCTGGTGTCGGGCGTGATGTTGGGCGTGGCGATGCTGCACTTGCTGCCGCACGCGATCGGGAAGATTGGCCGTGCCGAACCGGCGCTCGTTGCCTGCCTGATGGGGCTGCTGTTCATGTTTTTCATGGTGCGGTTGTTTCACTTTCACCAGCATGACCTTGCCGTCGATACACAGCACGGACATCGACAAAAGGAACTTTGCGATGATGACAACGATCACCACCATGTTCATTGCGATCATCATCACGGTGCGGTGGACTTCACCTGGGCGGGGCTTTGCTTTGGGCTGGCGGTTCATACTTTGATCGATGGAATCGCTTTGGCCGCGGCGACACTTTCGGATACCGGGCACAACCAATGGACTCTGCCAGCGACGTGGCATGGGCGGTTCGCAGGGTTTGCGATTTTTCTTGCGATTGTTCTGCACAAGCCACTCGACGCGATGTCGATTACCAGCCTGATGCATGCCAAAGGATGGACGGTGAATCGCCAGTTGGTGGTCAGTCTGATTTTTGCGTTGGTTTGCCCGCTGGGTGCGTTCCTGTTCTGTATCGGGCTTTCGCAGTACGGTTCAAGCGAGCTGTTTTTGGGATACGCGCTGGCATTTTCGGCTGGAATCTTTTTGTGTATTTCACTCGGTGACCTTTTGCCGGAAGTGCATTTTCATGCCCACGACCGGTTAAAGTTGTCAACCATGCTGTTGCTTGGGGTATTGATCGCGTTCGGAATTGAGTACTTTTCAGGGCACCAACACGGTAAAATCCCGAAAGATCCCGCTGTTGAGTCCATTCAATCCGACAATCGCGAAACCTGACCGGTGTTTTCCGGTTCAGACAGAAGTTGACGCCCGTCCTATCCGGAGAAGCAAAATGAAATTCAAAGACTACGCATTTATTGGATTGTTGATTGTCGCAATCGCGCTGCTGGTTCAGCCTGCCCAGCAACAGGACTTGCTGGCGTCTTCTCAGGCCGCGCCGCAGGCTCAGCAAGGCCAACAGACGGCAACTGGTAACGAGTTCGGCCGGTTGCGGGTGCAGGATACCGATGTGGTGATGTGGCTTATTGGAGGCAACCAGAATCCTCGCACTGAAACCGTTCGTGGTCTGTACCGCAGGCTCGGTGGTCGTGGCAACGGTACGTTTGCCGACTTGCTTGATCAAATTGGATCCGATCGCTGGGATCTGGTTCAGGTTTCAGGCAACGACTGGATCTTTTCCCGGTCTGCACAAAACTGAGTGGTAGCCTGGCGGTGACGGAGTTTGAGCAGCAGTTGGTCAATGCGGTTGCGAATCTTTCGCCCGGTGAGGTTGTGAGTTTTGGCGACATCGCGGCAAGGGCCGGTCGCCCCAAGGCTTCTCGGGCTGCCGGGCGAATGCTGGCGTCTCCGATCGGTTCCAAATTGCCGTGGTGGCGAGTAGTGTATTCGAGCGGAAAGTTGCCGCCATCGAACCCGGTGTTGCAGGCAGCACGGTTGGCTGAAGAAGGCGTCGAAGTGAACAAGGAACGGGTTGTGAGGGCTCCGCTGGGACGGTTCGAGGCGTAGCAATCGCGGTATCCCGATGCGTTAACGAGGCCCATGCGGACCTTGAATTGTTGTGGCCTTGGCTTTCTTTCGTCCTGCCTTTATTCGTCCTGCCTTTAATCGCCTCGCTGACGCGTCGGGTTACCACCTCGCCAACAAGGAATCTCAACCGGAATTATTCATGACGCCTCGTGAATAATCCGGGCTCAACTTCAAAGGTAATCGGGGGACGGATGCCCGCAAAGAAAAACAAACCACTGGTCGTGTTTATCCACGGCATCGCTGCGCATCGATTGGTATTTGTATTTTTGCGTTGTTGGTTGATGTGCCGAGGGTTTCGTACGCGAGCGTGGGGGTACCGCAGTGTTTTTTCGACCATTCCCCGGCATGCGAAAGACTTTCGTGATTTCCTGCACGAAATCGAAGCCGACCGATCGGTCACCGAGTTTCACATCGTCGCCCATAGTCTGGGCGGCATCGTGACGCGGCAGGCGCTGCTGTACTTTCGGCCCGACAAGCTGGGACGATTCGTGATGCTTGCGGTACCCAACAAGGGGTCTTCTGCCGCTCGTGTGCTTTCACGCAGGATGTTTGCGTTCTCCAAAACGCTTTCTCAAATCTCCGATCAGGAAGGCAGCTTTGTCCGCGAACAGGAGTTTCCGCAGGGGGTCGAAACCGGAGCCATTTGCGCCAGCGTCGATCGCGTCGTCACGCGCGAAAGCAGCAAGCCCTACGCGGACGTGCCATTCTTTGAACTTTACAGCGGTCACAATGATTTGCTGATTCGCCCCAAAGCCGCTCGAGCGATCGAACGATTCTTGCGGACGGGCAACTTTGATGAGGCAGACGAACAGTTTGCCGCTGACCAAAAAAGTTGACATGACCAGCAGGTTGGTGCCGCCGGTTAACGATTCTTAAGCCTTCGGTCCGGCGGCGAGCACACGTTCGTTGACGCCGTGTGCGTAGGATTTGAAGTTTTCCACAAACAGTCCCGCCAGTTTCTTTGCTGCCGAATCATAGGCCTCCGGGTCGGACCAAGTTCCGCGTGGGATCATCAGTTCATCGGGAACATCAGGGCATTGAGTGACCACGTCGAATCCGAAAATGGCGTCCTTTTCAGTGGGAGCATTATTCAGTTTTCCCGAATGGATCGCATCCATGATCGAGCGTGTGAAATCGAGCTTCATGCGTGAACCGACCCCGTAGCCGCCGCCAGACCAACCCGTGTTCACCAGCCACACGCTGGCATTGTTCTGTTCGATCTTTTTGGCGAGCAATTCTGCGTACTTGCCCGGATGCCACATCAAAAATGGTCCGCCGAAGCAGGGTGAAAACGTGGCTTGGGGTTCATCGACGCCCATTTCGGTACCTGCGACTTTGGCCGTGTAGCCACTGATGAAATGGTACATCGCCTGTTCGGGAGAAAGGCGACTGACCGGCGGCATCACTCCAAACGCGTCACAGGTCAGGAAGATAACGTCATCGGGATGTCCGGCAACGCAGGGAATTTTAGCGTTGGAAATGAATTCGATGGGATAAGCCCCACGCGTGTTTTGCGTAATCGACACGTCGCTAAAATCCACGCTATGGTCGAATTTGTCGTAAACGACGTTCTCAAGGACGGCGCCGAATCGAAGCGCCTGAAAAATATCAGGTTCGCTTTCGGGCGTCAGGTCGATGGCTTTGGCATAGCAACCGCCTTCGATGTTGAAGATCCCGTCATCGGTCCAGCAATGTTCGTCGTCACCGATGAGCAAACGTTTGGGGTCCGCTGAAAGCGTTGTCTTTCCGGTGCCAGAGAGACCGAAGAGCACCGAAGAGTTTCCGCTGGTTCGATCGGCAGTGGCGCTACAGTGCATCGAAAGCACATTCTGTTTGGGCATAAAGTAGTTCATCATCGTGAACACGCCCTTTTTCATTTCGCCCGCGTACTCGGTCCCCAGGATGACCATCTCGCCGGGGTGCAGGCTGACGTCGACGCTTGTTTTGGATGTCATCCGGGAAGTGTGTCGGTTTGCAGGAAACTTTCCCGCGTTGAAGATCACAAAATCAGGTTCGCCAAAAGATTCCAGTTGCTCGCGAGTGGGCGTGATCAACATTGTTGTCATGAAAAGCGCATGGTAGGGACGGGTGCAGATAACCCGGACCTTTGCCTGGTACTGCGGATCCCAGCCTGCGTATTGATCGACAACGTAAAGATGTTCGCAGGTGTTGAGAAAGTCGATCGCGCGCTCGCGGTTGACTTTGAAGATGTTGTCGTCGATATCGATGTTGACCGGGCCCCACCAGATATCGTCCTCTGAGTCCTTGTGGCGTACGACGCGTTTGTCGGTTGGTGATCGGCCGGTTTTTGTGCCTGAGTATGCGATCAGGGCGCCCGAGTTGGCGATCGCGGTTCCTTTTTCAAGAAGAATGGCTTCCTGGTAAAGAGTGGCTGGTGACAGATTGCGACGGATATCTTCGACATGGATGTCGTACTTGGACAAATCAAGCATGTGGCACGCGAAAGGGGGCTCTGGTCAGGGACGTTGGTGGCTCAAAGCCCAATATTCTTGCCGGTGAACTCGATGGGCCAATGTGAGGGGGAAGCCTTATGGGAAAAAAGTGGAAAATAATCGGCCACTGGTGGCTGGGCGTTGTTCGTTAGGATCGGTGCAATAGGACGGGTTTACACGACGGGTCCTGGCCTCACGCTAGCGGGGGCAAAGCTCTGAAATTCGAGCGATGGCTTCAACGGTACCGACGTTCAATTGCGATAAATCGTGGTAATGCCAACAATCGATCCTTACGCTGGAGTTTAGTATGCGCCTTGGGAAGACCATTTGCTTCGTAGGTACCGCTATTTTGTTTGCCGTTTCTGCTGATCAGTGCATGGCTCAATTGGGGCGATTCCAACAGCCTTTCCAGAGAACGGGACGCTTTTTTGGGTTGGGCTATGGAGTTGGGTACCACCACTGCAACCCGGGACCGGAAGTACGCTACTACAACCCCTGGTCAGGTCACAATTCGCGATTGATTCATCGGACTGCTGAATACCAAGCCCGTTTCGGCCAGTACGATCGTGACGTATGGCAAACCCTGTATGCCCAATCGGGTCATTTTTCGAATGGACTTCCCCGGGGGATCGCCGGCCCCATGCCGATGTCGCCAGCGACGATTGATGCCCAGTTCGAACCTGTTCCCAGTCCGAATCGAAGCGATGACAAGGAGTTCATTCGTGGCGGCGACAGGAATGGGTCTGGCAACAAGAACGGATCCGGCAGCCGAACAGAAGAAGAGTCTTTTGATGATGTGTTTGGGGACGATGACGATACCGAAGTGGACGTATTTCGCCGCCTTGAACAGGACCTTGAGCAAAAGCCGAGTGCACCCAATTCAGGCCCGGAAGCAGGTTCAAGTTCCGGTTCGCAGTCATCTCCCAGCGACAAACTGGATGAAGACGGTTCGATCTTTTCGACGAGTGGCGGTTGAGAATCAGGTGCCATTCCTCTTCCGTTCCCCGCCTTAGAGCGGGATCAGCGTCATGTCCGAAAGGTGCTCGATCTCGATCGTGATCAGTGACTCGAGGACTTCGGAGAATGCCGGCCTTTTGAGTGGGTTACGGCAAAGCATCTTGCGGACTAGGCGGTAGAGCGGTGCGGGGCAAAGCGGTTGGCGGATCATCAAGTCAACCGGAAGCTCTTGGAGCGCCGATTTGCCGACTTGGGCCACGGTGGCACCCCCAAACGGTGGTCGCCCCGCCAACATCTGGTACGTCAGCACGCCAAGAGAGTACACGTCACTGGCTTTGGTGGCCCTGTAATTTTCGCGGAAGCACTCCGGTGCCGTGTAGCGTGCCAGTTGGACCTGGTCATGAGGCAACCAAGCCTGTTCGCCAATCCCGTGTGATTGCGACCAGCCGACGAGCTTGATCCTGCCTGTGCGACCCAGTAGCACATGCGAAGGATCGAGCCCAAGGTAAACGCGTCCACACTGATGTCCGGCGCTGATGCCTTCTGCGATTTGTCGAATCACCCACATCAACCGGTTCAGTGGAAACTGCTGAGCACTGGAAAGAAATCGGTCCAAGGTGCGGCCTTGGATCCAGGGTTGAACCAGGAAGAAGGGGGCTTTGTCAAGTTCTGCGTCCAGCAGCCGGATCACGGCATTGTGATTGATGGCCTCGGTTGCAAAGGCCTCCCGTCCCAGGCGATCAATTGCCCGTTGCTTGCCCGCGGCGTCAAGGTGAGGATTGATTGTCTTGATCAGGTAGTCGTATCCGGACAATTCCGTGACCGTCCTCGGACGGGCTCGATGAAGCTCGTACCAGCGGCCGCCGGTCACCTGATTGCCCAGCTTCCAGCAGGAAACGATATTGTCATCGAAAGTTGAATTGTCGGTTCCGAGTAACGTCATGATGGTGCAGAGCAGGCTGTCGAGAGGCATCAGGTAAGTGACCGGAACGATCCGATCGCATGATTGGATTCGTCGCCGTACGGTGCTGCTATCAAGAAGTTGTCAATTTATTCAGGTCAGACGGTTGCTTCGTGCAGGGATGATGTTGACGACTTGGTGGATTTTCAAAAAACGTCAAAGGGGCACCTGCGGCGGGGCTCGCAAGCTTGCCTGTGGCCAGAAATAGCCAAAGAAGTGTCACAAAAAGAGGGGCCGATTTGCGCTGGCTGCTGCCGCGAAAGAAAGCTTCGTGATATCTTTTGACGTTTTGCAGATTTGAGACGGAGCAAGAAGTGGATATCGAGTCAAAAATCAAAGAAATGGGGCTGGAGCTACCTCCTGCTCCCAGTGCCGTTGCGGTTTACAGGCCTTCGTTGATTGTCGGCGATCTTTGCTATACCTCGGGCCATTTGCCTGTCAAAGCTGACGGCAGCCTGATGAAAGGGTGCGTTGGCTCAGACACCGATCAGGATGTAGGCTATGCCGCCGCAAGACAGGCCGGACTGGCGATTCTGTCAACTCTCAAAGCAGAGCTTGGTTCGTTGGATCGGATTTCCCGAATTGTAAAGTTGTTCGGGATGGTCAATTGCACCCCTGAGTTTACGATGCAACCTGCGGTGATCAACGGTTGCAGTGAGTTGATGCGGGATGTCTTCGGCGAAGACAAAGGCGTCGGGACTCGAAGCGCCGTCGGCGTGACGGCATTGCCGCTGGGAGTGATCGTCGAAATCGAAGCGATTGTGGAAGTCAAAGCGTAGCCGCGGGAGCCGAGGAAAAATGGATTTGTTCAATCACGATTACCAGTTGCCTACCGGTCTCGATCAGCGACTGGAACTTGTCGCCCGGCGGATACTTTTTACGCGAAAGTACACGATGCGACTGTTGGAAGGACTGAGCGATGACCAGTGGTTCTGGAAGCCCGAGGCTTATCCGACTCATGTCGCCTGGCAGGTCGGTCACATCGCGATGTCGCATTACGGTTTGACATTGTTCCGTGTGCGGGGCCGAACCACCGAAGATCGGGCTCTGCTGCCTGGCAAGTATCGCAAGCTGTTCCTCAAGGGAACCGTGGCCGACGCGCCGCGTGAGGCTTACCCTTCTCCGGCGGAACTGCTGGAGACACTGGAGCGGATCAGGCAACAAACTTTTGCAGAGCTCTCCGGGTTTGCAGAACGGCTGGACGAAGCCACCGAACCACCGCACACTTCGTTTGGAACCAAATTTGGCAGTTTGCTGTTCGTGTCCGACCACGAAATGCTTCACGCCGGTCAGATCGGAATGCTTCGGCGGCTAATGGGCAAAGAGCCCGTCGGGTAGCGGGCCAGTTTGAGGCTGGCGCGTCGTTGACCGATTGGAACTCAATGAAAGACTCTACTCCGCAGATGCCGGGACTTTGGCCAACAGCCAGTCCGCGTCGATGTCGCCGGAGTTGCTCAAGCTCAAGGCTTCAAGGGTTCCGCAATCATTGACGACCGTCAGGCTGTAATCCGGGTAGCCGCCCTGGTTATCGGATCGGAGCTTGAGGCAGGCAGCAATCAGGCTTGCCAGTGGGTCGGCGACGACCATTGCGATCGATTGCCCTTTGTGTTTCTTGTGGATCTTTTTGAGAAACTTGACCAACCGCGGCATGGCCGACTCAAGCGGTTCGCCGCCCGGCGGGCAAATCGTTTCAGGATGCTCTTCCCACTGTCGGGCGACTTTGGGCTGGGTGGCCCTGAGCTCTTCAAGTTCTTTGCCCTGCCACAGTCCCTGGTCGATCGCACGGAGTTGTTCGACGACTCGCACGCGAATCTTTTTGGGTTTGGCGATTGCTTTTGCCGTCTCACGAGCCGCAACGCTGGGCGACGAATAGATCGCTTGCAGGTCGAACCGGGCCGCGTTTTCACTCAACGAGGCAGCCTGCTGAAACCCGGTTTCGTTCAGTGGCACGTCAAGGGTGCCGGTAATTCGACCTTGCTGGTCCAGGTCGGTTGCTCCGGGCCGAATCAGGATGATCTCCACTGGCAGTTCGGTGTTCATGAGCCCACCTCCTGCATCAGTGCATCGATCGCTGATCGGTAGTCGGTTCCAAAATCCGTTTTGAATACGGCGCTTCCGGCAACACAAAGCTGGCAACCACGTGCGGTACACTTTGAGATTGTGCTGCTGTTGATTCCACCGTCCATCTCCAGAATGACGTTTTCTCCGCCGGGCAGCGAGCGGATGTGGTCCAGTTTGTCGAGCGTCAGTTCGATGAACGATTGGCCTCCAAAGCCAGCGTTGACGCTCATCACCAAGGCCAGTTCTGCGTGCGGCAATGCGGTTTCGATTTTGCTGACCGGAGTGTCGGGATTGACAGCGATTCCCGGTGCCGCGCCGGCATTGCGGATTTGTTGCATGCAGGCAGCGGCGTCATCGGTGGCTTCTGCGTGAACGGTGATGATGTCTGAGCCAGCGGCGGCGAAATCTTCGATGTACTTTTCGGGATTAACCATCATCAAGTGGACGTCCAGCGTGATGTCGGTAAGCTTTCGCAGTGCCGCGATGATGGTCATGCCGTAAGTGAAGTTGGGTACGAAGACGCCATCCATCACGTCCAGATGCAGCGCCGCCACGCCGGCCTGCTGGAGGCGTTTAACTTCTGCCTCCAGGTTTCCAAAGTCACACAGCAGCAACGATGGCAGGACCGCTGGAGCAGCGTCTGCCAATTGCGAGATTCGCGATGTCATCAACTTCTGGAGGAAGAACAAAAAGGCGTCGGATCGGACATGGATCCGCCAGAGCGAGGGCGATTTTAACGAGAGATAATCGCTGGTACACACCGCAATCGGGAAATAATCGGAAGTAAGCTTTTTCCTCGTGTTTTACCGGTAAATTCGACCTGTAGAGATGCCGGAAGTTTCACCATTTGCCAGTTGAATATTCCCCATTTTTTGGGGTTGATTTAGCGGGCTGTTGAGTGTGTGCTTCCCCAAGATGACCACCTCGCAAGTGTGGACAGAGGGTTGTTCCCGCTGTCTTCATTCTGTTTGATGCGGTAGATCGACTCCACCAGTTCGGTGTATCCGGTTGTCATTGAATCCAGCGAACTGTTGTCCACCACGTGAGCCCGGCCTTGACGCCCAAATTCTTCGCGCAGCGCTTCGTCGGTGAGAAGCTTGACCCAATGTTCGGCGACATCGCTGACGTCCCCGGGTTGTACCAGGAAGCCCGTCTTGCCATCAAGAACCGATTCCTTGATCGATCCCACATCCGTCGCAACCACCGGTCGGTTGCAGGACAGGGCTTCAAGGATCGAAACCGGGCTTGCTTCGTTGTGAGAAGTCAGTGCGAACATGTCGACCATGGACAGGACGCCGGGAATGTCGCTGACTGATCCGAGAAAGCGAACCGCGTCGGTCAGGCTTTTTTCCGCAACGATCGACTCGAGCGTTTCGCGTCGTTCGCCATCTCCGGCGATCACGAATTTTGCATTGGGGACTTTGGCGAGCGTTTTTTCGGCTGCGTCAAGGAACAGTTCGTGGTTCTTTTCGGGACGAAGGGCCGCCACGATTCCAACGACCGGATCAAACGGGTCGATCGAATGCTCGGCTCGCCACTTGTTGCGAGCTTGGGGGTCAAAGGTGAATCGTGATGTATCGATTCCGTTGGGAATCATGAACACTTTGTTGTCAGGGAACTTTTCAAATTCAACCAGAAAGTCAGCGTGGTTGCGGGCTACTGCGATGAACCCGTCGGTGATCCGGGTCAGCAAGCGATTCAGCTTTCCCACGCCATCGGGCCAGCCTGTGGAATGCAGTGCAGAAAGGATCACGGGAACGCCAGCGCCTTTTGCGGCCAGGCGACCCCAGAACATCTTGTCGCCGGCACCGACGGTGACGACGGCATCGACCCTGTTGACTTTGAAGAGCTTTCGCAGACGCTGAGCGACAGCGATGTCGTACTTGTGGCCGATCAGGTTCTCAAAAACAGGAATTTCGCCCTGTATTTCCTCACCAAGGACGCCTTTTTCCTTGAGACAGCCGACCATGGGCTGAATCCTGTCGCGATCGAATCGACGAGTCAGATTTACCAAAAGCGTTTCGGCTCCACCGACGGGCATGCTGGTGATCACAAACATGACGCGGCGTGCGGGCGAAGAAACATCGACCAGCGGGTGTGGATCATTCATTGGCGAAATACTCTGAGGTGGGATCGATAGACTCGACAGGCGAGTTGCGTTGAGCAAGAGGGTTGCTCTGCGGATGATCGGTGGAGTCCCGATTGGGTTGCCAGGTTGACCAGTCAATGGTGGACTCCGACCAGTCGTAGGGTTCGACTTTTGCGATTCGCGGATCAAACTCCAACCAGTTTTTCATGCGGGTAAAATTGGGATCGCCGTGTAGCCGCTGGATATGAAATGGGTCGTTGCCGATGTCGTTCCAGCCGCCGTAAGCACTGCAGACACCTTCGAATCCGTGGTGCTTGAACAAATGGAAAACGTCTTTGTTCAGGTTGCAGTACTGTCCGTAAGGAAAAGCAAAAAAGCGAATACGGTGACCGATGGCTGCCTCGAGTTCGCGGGTTGCGACGATGACTTCGTCGTAGATGAGATCCGGGTCGGTAGCTTTGCCTAGATCCAAATGGGTGCGAGTGTGAGCTCCAATTTCCACACCCGCGTCGGCAAGGGCAATGATCGATTCGACGGAGTTGACCGGGAGCGGATTACCAAGCTCGGCGTCGTGTGGGAAAACGGTCTGCTGCATAATGTGCTCGGTGGTCACAAAATACGTGAATGGAATCTTTTCCTCCAGGAGGAAAGGAATCGCTTCGTCGCAGTTTTCCGCGTAGCCGTCATCGAATGTAATCGTCAGCGCGGGGCGGGAGTTCTTTCCTGAACCAATCAGTTGCTGGGCTTTTTCAAAGCTGACAAGGTCGAAACGCTCACGCATCCAGAGAATATGTTGACGAAAGTCAGCAAACGGGATCGTCCAGCCATTTTGATGTGAATCGGCGACGCGGTGGTAGAACAATGAAAAAACAGGGACGGTCTGATTCGCGATGTTTCGCCTCAGAGTCCATTTTCGCCATGGTGACGTTCCCAGTCGCCAAGCGTCGGTCAGATTTTGGTGAAGTCGGTTCAACGTATTGTCAGTCTGTTGAAATTAGAGTCGGTCAAGTGTTGAACACGACCACGAAAAAGCGTTAATTTATTGAGGGCTGGGCCGAAAACGCCTCCTCGGCAAAGTTGTAGTCCGGACAGACGTTACAAACGGTCTTGTTGACCGTGTCTGCGTTTGAAGTACGCGATTTGAAGAATGCAAAGGACGAAGCGTCGTTTGCGACTTAGAGTTTCAACATTCCCGGTTTCAAAGTTTCCCACCCTGAAAACACAAATACGATGTCCACAAAGAAACAGCTTTTCGGAATTGAGATTGACAATGTCGACATGCAAGGCGCAGTGGACATCGTCCGATCGTGGGTCGATGAAGAAGTCGACGGTGGTTGCCGCGTTGTTGTGACGCCGAATGTTGACCACACCGTGTTGCTCGAAGATAACGTCGAACTTCAGGACGCGTATCGCAATGCGGGTCTTGTGCTTGCCGATGGACATCCGATTGTGTGGGCCTCACGTTTGCTCGGCCAGGGGTTGCCTGAACGCGTGGCCGGGTCGGAGTTGGTCCCGGCGTTGTTTGACGCTTACAAGGAAGAAGGGTTTCTTGACGTTTTCCTATTGGGTGCGGCCGAGGGCGTTGGTGCACGTGCGGCTGAAAAGATGGCTCGGCAGTGGCCCCGTGTGAACGTGGTTGGTGTTTACAGTCCGCCACTTGGTTTTGAAAAAAAGCCAGAAGAGTCAGAGATTATTCTGAACAAAGTCAACGATGCCAAACCCGATGTGATTGTGCTGGGGTTGGGCGCACCCAAGCAGGAGATCTGGGCCAATCGGTTCCGCCAGCGGCTTGACGCCAAAGCCATCTTTTGCGTCGGAGCGACGATCGACTTTTTGGCCGGCGAGCAGCAGCGTGCTCCAAGGTGGATGCAAAAAGTTGGCTTGGAGTGGTTCCATCGCATGTGCAGCAACCCAAAACGTCTGGTGAAACGCTACGCAAAGGACGCGTGGGTGTTCCCGCAGTTGGTGTTGCGTCAGATGTTTGGCTGGGAAAAACAGTCCGCATAGTATCGCGACTGCCCGTGGCTGTGATGTTTCGATCACTCTCCTTTTCGATCACTCTCCTTTTCGATCACCCCTCCCACCGGGTCCAGATGGGAGGGTTGCGGCTCGCCGGGGGAGGGTTTCGCAACTGACATTGCCAAGGGGAGAGCACTGGCATTGCGGTTAACTCTGTGAAATCACAGCCTCTTCGTGTCGACTGTTGACGCCTCCGGGAGGCGTGCTACTTATCGTGTTCACGCCTCCGGGAGGCGTGCTACTGTCTCGCCAGTAGAGGCGTGCTGCTTACTTTGAGACATCGATTGAGTACAGCCTCGCACGATCGCTCAAGTAGAGTTTGCCGTTGGCAAACGTCGGGGTGCTGTAGATCGACGAGAAGTTCACCGTTGAGATCTGGGCAAGTACTTCCGCCCGGATTCCGATGCTTACTTCTCTTCCCTCGGGTTTCAAAATCGCATTCAGCGACTCCTGAGCCTGCTTCATCTTTTTCATGTTCTCAGGTGTGTTCGCCATCTCAATCAGCGTGCTTTTCTTGCCGTAATAATCTTTGCCGGTAAGTTGAATGACACCAATCGAAGCCTCGAAAACCGTCAGCGTGCCGTCTTCGTTACCGATGAAAACTTTTCCATCAGCGACCATCGGCGAACCCCAAATGCCCGAAAGCATGTCGTGAACCCAGTGACGCTTTCCGGTCTTGAAATCCAGGCAGTGAACGAAACCACTCAAATCTGCAGCGTAAACGTTGCCTTGGTGGATGGCGACCGTTGACATCGTGCGGCGGAACAACGCTTCTTCGCTATTGTCTGGATCGGTTCCGCCGTAGTGCCAGATGACTGCCGAATTCGGGTTGGGTTTGCCTTCGGAGTTGATCTCGCCAAGCTCAGAACTGACGTCGCCTGTTTTGGTTGCATCGACTCGCCACAAGTGCCCGACGCCTTCGCCGTGCTCAGGGTCCTGGCCGACAGCCAGCAGGACACTGTTCTCATAAAAGACAGGTGTCGAGATAACCGAGTTACGCAGGCCCGCTCCGCCAAGTTCCCAGGTTGTGTTTTTTGGGTTCAGGTCGAATTTCCAGATCTCGTCGCCGGTTTCGGCATCCAGTGCATACAGCCAACCGTCTCCGCCGGGAAAGTAAACCTGTGCTTTGCCGTTGACCATCCCCACAGACGGCGAGCCCCACTGTCCGTGCAGAATTCCATCAAACGGCTGGTTCTGTTCCCAGACGACTTTGCCGGTGTTCTTGTTGACGCACAAAAAGCAGGGTGCTCGGGGCGAGGGCACCTCAAGGTGAGCTTCGTCGACCCCGTTGGATGTCAGAATGTAAATGTTGTCGCCGTGGATCAGTGGCGAGCTGGTCGCGAGGTTGTGCGGGAAAACGCCAAGCTCTTCGCCCATCATGTCCAGGTTCCAGATGATATCCGCGTCGCCTTCTTCGGCGTCGACTTCGTCCTGAATGCCATCGTTCTCGCCATCGGCAAATCCCTCGACGTCGATGCACATCAGCTCGCAGCGATTCGAAACCACCCACAGGCGATCACCTTCGATGACGGGCGTCGAACAGATTCCCTGCAGCGGCCAGTCATTCACGCGACCCGAAGGCAGCTTTTCCCGAGTCAACTGCCAGACGAACTCGCCGGACTTTTCGTCGAAACACAGCAGGATGCCCTTGTCCTGATCGCCAGGATGCTTGGGGCGATAGGACGCCGCGTTGTTGGTGCCAACGTAGACTTTGCCATTGGCGACCACGGGGTTGCCGTAAGTCTGCGAACCGATCCCTTTGGACCAGTTGACGTTGGTGCCCTTTTCAAGGTTAAACTTCGTCGAGACCTTGCCCGTTTTGGCGACCATGTTGCGGTCATTGGTTCCGCCCCACATGGGCCAGTCGCCGGATTGGGCCCTGGCGTCGGGACTCACAAAAAGCAAAACGGCAATGACGGGTGCTGCGGCAAAAGAGAAAATAGTTTTGGCGTTCATAGATATTCCTGAAGTTGATTTGTACCACCGGCGGGCCGGATTTGAGATGTCGCTTACACCCGCAGGTTGGCAACAACTCGCGTGTGGTTTTTAGTCTTGGGTCAAAACGACGTTGTCAAAGAAACAATCCGCTTGAGCGTAATAGATCAAGCCCGGTGAACCGTTGAGGTTCGGATGCGGATCGGTGGCGACCATTGTCCAGTCCGCAGGTTCTTCCTCGCCCTGCTTCCAGACTTTGCCATAAATTTTGGCTTCAGCGTCGGTTGTTTCGACACGCATTTTCATCGTGTACCAAACGTTCGGGTCGCTGCGAAATTTGATTGTCTCTGCCATTCGCAGGTGCGGTGCCCATGAGCGAACCTGAAGCTGACCGCGGTTGCCTTTTAGGTAAAGGTCGTAGCGATTGGCACTCAGCCCGATACTGGCAAGCTGCCGTCGTTGTTCGGTCATCATCACATCGGCCTGGACGGTGTAATTTTTCATGCTTGGTGGGCCGATCGAAACGTGGTGGCTTGGCCGGCCTTTGATCGCCGCCCCACCGGTAACTTTCATGACCGTGTTGCCATCATCCATCTTGAAGGGTTTGATCTTGATGTGGGCTCGGCACCAGGTCGGTGGAACTCGAACTCCGGCGTACCCTTCGAAATCCCACTTCCAAATTTTTGCCGGATTAAAAACGCGAATCCTCGCTGACGATTCTTTTCCGTCTACCGAAACTGAAACCGTTCCAGCAAGTCCCATCGCCAAATCCGCAGGTGCCGAGACGGCGTTGTCTTTAATTGAAAGGCCCGCCAGGGACTCGCCAAGCTTGAGGTCTGCAGCGGCCATCTTTTTGATCAGGCGACCGTTGGCGTCAAAGGCATGGACTTCAAATGGCTGCGCGGTACCGGCTTCGATGATGACTTCGTGGGGACGAAGCTGAATTGAATCGACCACGTCGGAGGCTGCCGTTTCTGCCCGAAGCGATGGCACCTGACCGACTTTAACGTCTTTGGATTGGTCGCGTATGCAAATCATTCGGTCTCGCGTGAGAATGTAAACCCGGCCGTTGGCAATCGCAGGCGAAGCGTAAATCTCATCGCTGCCGATGCCGTCTTTGGCCGCTTCAAGTTTGACTTTCGAAAGCGATTCGCAGCCGTTGCGAGTCGGTTCGAGAATGTGAACATGCCCGTTGACTTCGGTGGCGTAGATTTTGCCGTCAGCCCAAACGGGAGAGCCTTTGCCGACGGTGCCAAGGTCATGCACCCACAGTTCTTTTCCTGACTCGCAATCAAAGCTCATCAGATTGCCCGTGTCGGTCACGACCAGCAGCATGCCGTCATAAGAAAGCAATCCGGTGTAGCCGGCTTTTACGCCATCGACACGCCAAACACCATGCGTGTCGGTCACATCTCCGGTGCCCGTGGCGTCGATGCACTGGACACGACCAAACTCCGAATTATCGATGTTGTCTTCGCCGTGCGAGATGAAAACTTTGTCGCCGACA
Organism: uncultured Pirellulaceae bacterium; assembly: GCA_937928555.1. Taxonomy (GTDB): domain Bacteria; phylum Planctomycetota; class Planctomycetia; order Pirellulales; family Pirellulaceae; genus Mariniblastus. Next base: position 67,216 of record CALFWR010000014.1, on the reverse strand, counting down.
ACAACAGGCGTCGTGTTCAGTCCGCGGCGTGACATGCGAAAGCCCCAGATCGACTTGCCCGTGCGAGCGTTCATCGCGTAGATGCCGCCGTCGGCGTTACCACCGATGAGCATCCGTTGGCCTTTGATGACCGCGACCACAGGAGCCGAGTAGTTGGTGTCTTTGGGTTGCCCGCCGGGTGCTGAAATCCATTGCAGTTCGCCGGTCTTTTTGTTGAAAGCGTAGTAGTAGTGTTTCGGTGCGGGCCCCTTCATGTCGCCCCAGTTGGTTGCCAAGTAACTGACGATCAGGCGATCTTCGTCGATGATCGGAGTTTGGGTTCGCCCGCCATAGCCAGAGATTTTTCCGAATTCCTCGGCAAGCGACTTTTCCCAAACGATTTCGCCATCGGCGGTGTAGCACTTGAGCAATCCACAGACCGAGTGCGAGTAGACGTAGCCGGTTTCGGTGTCGCCACACATTGCCGCCCAGCCCACGCGAGGCGAAGGAATATCCGTCTTGAAGACATTGAACTTGTCACGCCAAAGCTCTTTGCCGTCTTCGGACCAGCAGACGACCTGCTCGCGAGAGTGAACTTTCTCGTCAGCGTCGTTGAAGTCTTCCGGGGTGCGGCAGTTAATATAGACGCGGCCGTTGAGCACGATCGGAGTCGCGCGGCCGCCGGTATCGGCAACCCAGTCCACATTCTTTTTGGGTTCCAGTGACCAGTCATTCGCCAGATTCGTCTCGCGGGAGATCCCGTTCTGTTCGGGACCTCTCCAATTGGCCCAATTTTGTCCAAAGCTGAAACTGGATGTCAAAACAAACGTCGCGACGACTGCCAGCACGGCGGATGTCAACTTGCCCCCGACGATTGTGATCATTGACCGAAAAAAGCTCATTTGCTTACCTGTTTTCCTGAAACTTCGACGCGAAAACCGCGTTTGTTCTGAGATCAATTTAGCCTGAAGCAGGACGTTTTGCCACAAGCCTGCCCGCCGATGGTAATCGGCGTTTGAACTTCAGAGATCGCTGCTACCATAACTAAGGAACCATTGTTTCCTAACACTCTATTTCAGTCTGAGTATCGCCGAGGAATTCAACTTTGAACGCCGACTCAAATGAACCGGCTTTTCCCGTGGAATCCCCCGTGGAATCCTCGCACGATCCACCGAAGTCGACCCCAGACGTTCCCGTCGCGGCACCCCCGCCGGCGACGCATTCGGCTGCCGTTTCGGCAAAGCCAGGCAGGGCCGGGTTGCCGGAGGCTGCCAAGTACAGCATCTCCTTCTTGATTATCGCAGCAGCAATCGCCGCGTTTATCGGGCTCAAAAGTCTCGCCAAGTCCGCCGGCACCAAAACGCCCGACGTCCTGATCCCCGAAGTCGTCGTCCAACCGGCCCGGAAGCACATCGGCACCATCGATTTGGTCGTCTCGGGAACCGTTGTGGCACACAACGAAATCAGTTTGGCGGCTGAAGTCGGCGGGAGGGTCAAAGAGAAATTTCCCGAGTGTCTCGCCGGCACATTTGTGAAAAAAGGTACTCCTCTGGTTCAGCTTGATCCAGAGTCCTACCAACTGGAACTCAACACCGTCAGCGCGGAACTTGAGCAAGCCGACAAGCGAATGGCTGAAACCGACAAACAGATCGTCGGCGAGAACAAAAATCTGAAAATCGCCAACAGCGACATGGCGATCCAGCGGCGTGAATTCGAAAGGCTGCGGCGGGCCGGATCGGCGATCAGTCGCAGCGAACTGGACCAGGCACGGCGTTCGCTCAACGCGGCGCAAAGCGAGGTGACCGCTCGCAGCAACGCGATCGAATCCCTTGGCGCAACGCGAGAAACGTTGCTTGCCGGCAAAAAGCTGACCAACCAACGGCTCAAGCGAGCCCAATTGGACCTTCGCAGAACGCTAATCAAAGCACCCGAGGACGGCGTGATCGTCAGCGAAGCGGTCCAGAAAGATGACTTTGTCCGACAGGGCGATCTGATCGCGGTCTTTGAGAATACCAGCATGTCCGAAGTCCGCTGCAATCTGACGACGACCGATCTGGACTGGATTCGGCTGAACTCCAAAGACTCTGACCAGCCCCGTTCGATTTACGAACTGCCAAAAACCAACGTCCTGATCTACGACGCTGAAGAACCCGACGTCATCTGGAACGGAACCCTTGAACGATTCAGTGGAATCGGCCGTGACCCGGTCACCAAAACCACGCCTTGCCGGATTCTGGTTTCCCAGCCAATCATCGAAGGCGAATCCGGTCAGCGGGCGTTGGTGCGCGGGATGTACGTCAAGTGCCGCATCGAAGTCCAAACCTCTGCCGCCGATGAATCTAACGACCTGATCGCGTTCAGCGAAAAAGCACTTCAGCCGAACAATGATGTCTGGATCGTTCGCAATGAAAAACTTGAAAAGGCCACCGTCGAGGTGGTTGATCGCACAAACGCTGACAATCCCGACACTGGCAAATCGGAAAACGTTATCGTGGCCCGAGTCCTGACGGGTCAGTTGAAAGCTGGCGATTCGCTTGTCGTGTCGCCTATATCGCAGCCGACAACAGGCACGAAAATCATCGTGTTTGACCCCGGCAACGAGGAAAAATCGGCCCCTGAGAAGGCTGGCCAAATGACTGACCAAATGACTGACCGCACCGCTGGCAAGAAAAGTCGCGGTTCACAGGACGCAAAGTAAAGCCTCACAACTGAGCCCACAAATTTACTTCAAGACACAATCGGTATTTTGCCAATGCGCAGCATCATCAAATGGGCCATCTCCAATTCGCCCGCGATGAACACTTTCCTGATCGCCGCCCTGATCGTGGGCTCGATTTCGATGGTTGTGATGCGCCGCGAGGTCTTCCCTGCGTTCAATTTGGAACTTCTTCTGGTCAGCGTTCCTTTTCCCGGGGCAACTCCGGCCGAAGTCGAAGACGGCATCTGCCAGAAAGTCGAATCCGCTGTCGCCAATGTGGACGGCGTCCGCAAAATGACCTCGGTCGCCAAAGAAGGCTTTGGCTTTGTTGTCCTTGAGCTCAACAATAACGTTTCGGAAGTTCAGAAAGTCCTCGACGATGTTCGCTCTGAAATCGATCAGATCAAATCCTTGCTGCCGCCTCGCGCGGAACAGATCGAAGTCAAACAGATTGTATTTCGGACCCCGTCAATCTGGGTTGGAATCGTAGGCCCGCCCTTGCCCGAGGGCGTCGTTCCCAATTCGCCCGGTGCACTGGAATCCGAAAGGCAACTGCGCTCCCTGGCGGAAGAAGTCCGCAGTCAGATGCTGCAACTGCGGCCCACCGAACCGCTCAGTCCGGTGCGGCGAGTTTTCAAAGACCTCTTCCAACCCAAGGGCCCCGCGATCACCTCCGCGGAAATTTCCGCCGAGCGTCCCTACGAGGTTTCCGTCGAAGTCTCCGAAGACGCGTTGCGGCAGTACGGGATGAGCATGGACCAATTGGCCAACATCATTCGCCAGCAGAACATCGACGTGCCCGGTGGCAAAATGGTTACCGGATCACAAGAAATGCTGCTTCGCGGAAATAATAAACGCGAAGACGGCCAGGGCATTGCGGATCTTCCCGCGATCACCAAATCTGACGGAGACGTGATTCGTGTCGGCGACATCGCCAACGTCATCGATGGCTTTGCCGAAACGACTTCCATCAACCTGATCAACGGCAAGCCGGGCATGGTCTTGCAGGTCTCGAAAACCAACAAGGAAGACCTGTTCACCGTCGTCGAAACGGTCAAAGACTATATCCAGAGCAAACAGATGCCCACCGGCTACGAGATCACGTACTGGGGTGACATGTCCGAAGACGTCTACGATCGCATCGACCTGCTAATGCGAAACGGCGCTCAGGGACTGCTGCTTGTTTTCGTGGTTCTGGCCGTTTTCCTTGATTTGCGACTGGCGTTTTGGGTTGCCATGGGGATCCCGATCTCGATCCTGGGCGCAGGAGTGATGCTGCTTGCCTTTGGTCAGACGATGAACATGCTTTCCATGTTTTCCTTTCTGATGGCCCTCGGGATCGTTGTCGATGACGCGATCGTGATCGGCGAGAATATCTACAATAAACGCGAACAGGGCCTGGGGTTTGTCGCGGCGGCGATCGAAGGTACGGTCGAAGTCCTCCCCAGTGTGACGGCGTCGGTCACCACCACCATTATCGCTTTTGTGCCGCTGATGTTCGTTTCGGGCGTGATGGGCAAATTCATCGCAGTGATGCCGCTGGCGGTCATCGCGATGCTGTTCATTTCATTGATTGAAAGTGCCTTTATTCTTCCGGCTCACCTGGCCCACGACAACAACCTGTTCATGCGCGCCGTTGGCGTCGTCCTGTATGTGTTCAAGCCATTGCTATGGTTGTTCAAAAAACTCAACGCCGCCGCATCGAAGGCCATGCAGTTCAGTATCGACAGCATTTATTCGCCGCTGCTGGAATTTTCCCTGAGCAATCGCCGCATCACCTGTGCAGGTGCGTTTGCGTTCGGCGCGGTCTGCGTCGGGCTCGTTGCGGCGGGCATCGCTCCGGTTGGACTTTTCCCGAAACTCGATGGACGCGAAATTAGCGGCACCGTTGTCTTTCCCAACGGCACATCGGCTGAGTACTCACAGGAGTCGATAAAAAAGCTGAAGGCCGCGATCCTTGATATCGACCAGAAGATTCAGGATTCGGGCCAGCCGTCGGTGATCAAAAACCTGTACGAAAAAGTCGGCGAAGTCGGCGACGCGATCAAGGGCCCCAACGGTGTCACCACCGGTAGCCACGTCGGTAATGTTTCTGTTCTGCTCACCCCGCCGGATGAACGCGAAATCACCACGCGCCAACTGATCGACATGTGGCGGCAGGAGATCCCCAAAGTCCCCGGCACGGAGATTCTGCGGTTTGGAGCCCGTTCGATGGGCCCCGGTGGTGCGGCCGTCGAATTCAAAATTCTCGCCGACGAAAAAGGAGCTCCTTTCCTGGAAGACATCGCCGAAGATTGCAAAAAATGGCTGGCCAGCAAGGACGGTGTCTTCGACCTCGAAGACGACATGCGACCCGGAAAGTGGCAGCGGAACCTGAGCCTGAACAACGAAGGCCAGGCTCTGGGGCTCAACGAACAGGACCTTGCCGAAACAATTCGATCGGTCTACTTCGGCAACGAAGTCATGAGGCTTCAGCGGGGGCGGCACGAGGTCAAGCTGATGGTCCGTTATCCCCGGGCTGACCGCGAAACCCAGGCAGCGTTTGAAGAGATTCGCGTGCGGGATGCCCAGGGCGTCGAACGACCCATCACCGAAGTCGCCAACATTAGCCACGAGAAAGAATTGGCTGAAATCAATCGGCTGGATCAACGACGCAGCATCACCGTGACCGCCGATGCGGACAGCAAACGCGTCAACGGTCGTCAGTTGGTCGTCGAAATGCAGAACGAGTTTCTTCCGGAACTTCTTCAGTCGTGGCGCGAGCGCACGGGGGCGAATTTTTCGGTGAACTGGGAAGGCGAACAGGCCCAGAATCAGGAGTCGGTAAGCAGCATGATCACGGGATTCTTTATCGCGATCATGTGCATGTACGTTTTGCTGACCCTGCAGTTCCGCTCCTACATGCAGCCGCTGATCATCATGTCGATCATTCCCTTTGGCCTGCTGGGTGCGATCATTGGACACGCGGTGATGGGCCTGGAACTGACACTGTTTACCTTCTTTGGCTTGATCGCACTGACCGGCGTGGTTGTGAACGATTCGATCGTGCTGGTGGACTTTATCAACCACCGCGTTCGCAGCGGCGTGCCGCTTCAGGAAGCACTCACCCAGGCCGGACGGCGACGATTCCGCCCAATCATGTTGACTTCGATGACGACGATCGCCGGGCTGTTCCCGATGTTGCTGGAGACGTCCATGCAAGCTCAAGTCCTGATCCCGATGGCGGTCAGTCTGATCTTTGGTCTGTTGTTTGGAACGCTGTTGATTCTGATTCTTGTTCCGGTGTTCTATTCGCTTTACGGTTCAGCCCTGAAGACCATGGGCATTCCGCTTGTGTTCGATCACGCCGAAGAGGCTTCGCAACCCAACGACAAACCACAGCCAATTCCAACCCCCGGATTGGCCAACGGCTAATTGACCACGCTTGGTTTCCGGGTTCATGAATTGTCTGGCGAGCCCGGATTAGTTTTACCCCGAATTATTCACGAGCCGTGGGCGTCAGAATCAGTTCCGACAGTGATCCGCGGCTCTGATGCGATGAAACGATCGCTGTGGATTTCATCTATCGGATGATTCGCGATTCTTGTTGAAATTCAGCTTTTCCCTTGCTCCTGTTGGCCAGACGTAGAATCAACGCCCGTCGTCGCGAATAATCCGGGCTTAAATTCACTTACAGCACCCTCGACGTACTGAAGTTTCTCTTAACAAACTTGCCAAACGACGATTGTCGGCGACCTATCTGTCCGCAGGCGATTGATGATGCTGAACCTCGACTCTCATGTCAGGGTTCAGCTGTTTAAATTCGCTCAAAAGTGCATCATCTATCGTTGCTTCTTCAAGCCTGAATATCTCAAGTGCAGGCATCACGGGAGCTGTTGAGTCCAAAACATCGAAATTCCTGGCAATCAAAATTTTGAGCTTTGGTAACGACTCGAGGGCGTCAAGCTTCACTTCAGAACGGTGCTCAAATTTAAGTATCAGGTGTGAAAGAGCCGAGCACCCTGCCAACCAATCCCAACCCATTAGATCGCAATCGGCAATGTAGCAGTTTTCAAGTTGCCCCAGGCTCTTGAGAGACTTTGGCTGTCCCTCGACCTGACATTTGCCAGACCGCATGGCTGAAGAAACGATGGTAGTCGGAAAAGTGGCCAAAATGCACCGAGTCACTGGAGACGATCATGTCAGTGATGTAGCGATGCCGCATTGACATGATCCAGCCGGTCATCAGAAGCCGAAACGTGACAAAACTCGGCTCGGTGAAGACGGGAGAAAATGTCAGTAGTAAATTTGAAAACGAACTGGTAAGCTCCATGTCTGCGACGTCCGTGTCGAAAGAATTGGATTTTAGAGAATCATTTTCTTTTACGGATGTCGCTTTTTTTATGCCATAGCAATGCTCAAATAAGTGCAAAACACGAATTAAGACAGCCAGGTCGCTTGACACATGTCTGATCACCTGACATTCTAGAAATCTTGGCAATGGATGTGTGCATGCTTATGCGGAACTTTGATCCCATGGTTGTTTCGATTACGCGTTTTTGTCTGCTGATATTTGTTCTTGGCTTTCACGCCGCGCCTGCGTACCTTCCCGTCGTAGCCAGAGATGTGTTCGAAGCGGCAACACGGGTGAATTCAGATGTTGTGCACTTCGACACAAACGCAACTGGGGTTCGGGTGGCCAATCTTGGATCAGTGCCCTGCTCAACGGTCAAGAAGGTTCGGTTTTCTCTAACTGGCCCCTTGGTGTTTTTCAAAGCAAGCGGCGGATGTAGGTGCCGTCAGATCTCCTTTTCCTCTAAATCGATTGGCATGGGCGAATCTGCTGAGGGAGAGTTTTCCTTTCGCGCTCCTGCACATTCTTCGAAAAGTGAACGATCGTTGCGCATGGAACTTGTAAATGAAGCGGGCGAGCGAATGGCATCTTTGGTATTTAAATATTTCTTGGATGACAATCTTTCCGTTGGAGAACGGCAGGTGAGCTTTGAGGTTCCTGCAGGAGAATTCGCCAGTACCGTTGAAAGGCGAATTCCGGTTGTCGTTTCCAAACCGATTCGTGCGCAGAACCTGACATGTGCTGTCAATGGTGATGCGGGTCTTCATGCGGAAATTCGAGAAGAATCGTCGGGAGAAGCATTTCTTGTCTTGAAGGCTAGCCCGCTGAAGGAGCGACTGGAAGATCTTAAGGTTAATTCGGCAAACGTCACAGTTTCTGATTCTGAAACTGGCAAATCTCGAGAGGTCTGTGTCGTGATACGTCATGTGCCGGCAGTCAGCCTAATCTCTACTGTATTGACACTTCGAGAAGACGAAGCTGGCTTAGTTTGTCGCGTGCGGTTCGTTGTCACCTCTAAGATTGGTTTTCTTGATGGCGACGAATCGGTTCGTTGTTCTGTGGACGGACAGGCTGTTACTACACGTGTTGAAAGAACGAGCGGAAATTCGAAAAGAAAACTCGTACTGGTGGAATTCCCACGCACACTTCTCAAGAGTGACGCGGCTTCGCTCAAAGCCGAGGTTTTTAGTTCTGAGTCATCCAGCACAATTGTTCACGCAAAAATTGTTTCGTCGAGGCAGTAGTTGTTTCGACGCATGACTTGCTCTTAGGAAAAACATGAACATGACAAACACAAAACTTCTGATGGTTGTATCGGTGTTGATCTATCAACTCCTTATTTCTTCATCTGATTCACACGGTCAGGACGGCGACGAGAATATTAGGATATTGAAAACAATGGCTGTTTTCTGTGTTGCTCGTGAGCCAATAGGGAAAGATGTATTTCCTCATCCGAAGAAAGTGTTCATCTTTTTGGATCCTGACTGGCAGGAAAATCCGCGACTTGGAGGAGGGTTTATGCATCCCAGTTCAGGCAGAATCGTCAGAAACAATTTGGAAAATTGCATGGAGGAAAAGTTTTCCTACCAAGAATTCGACATCTCAATGGACTGGAAATCGCCTTCAAAAGAAGCAGTGAGAACTTGGTCACATGAGCAGAATAAGTGGTGGTGGGATTGGTACTATTGGGGATATGAATGTGAACAAGGCAGGTGTGATTATACGCAAAACTGTCATGGTTATGCACACGGTCTGGGAGTTTGGATTTTCTCTCATGTACCAGGCAAAATATCGGCCCCAGTGGATGCTGGCCTTGGCGCGCCTGCTCCAGAGGAAGAACTTGATGCCAGCATGTGGGGGGCAGACTTGGTGTGTTTCCCCGAAGTTGCAGTCGAGGAGGCGCAGGTCGCAACGAATCGTCGACACACGATCAGGATTGATAAGGTTGAGGAATGTGAATTCCCCGATGCCGAATGGTTTCAGTGTGAGGCGTACGATTTCATTGAAGGCAGATGGAGACGCTGCAGTAACTTTGTCATTCGTGAGACGTCGGAGCAGTGGCGGGAAAGTGGCACTTACACCAGAAACCAAAACAAGAGCTGTGATGAAGATCAGATTGGTTTGAATATTGCTGAACGCCATGAAGAGGTTCACGATCTTTCAAAAGGCGAGTTTGGCGGATTTAGAGGTTTCAAATTCCGAAGAGCTCTGTCTGGTTTTTCAGGACCACATGAGCCCGGCTCAGGACCACATGAGCCGGATTCTGGATCAAACCCGCCTGGCTCCGGAGCAAACCCGCCTGGCTCCGGAGCAAACCCGCCTGGCTCCGGAGCAAATTAACCCAACACTGGATCACCACAGTAGTCGAGCAAATGAAATTCAAATTAAGAGTAGTTTTTGCGTTAACCTGGTCACTTCTGCTTGTGCGAGTGCTGCCTGCTGATGAGAAGCCGGTGTCTGTACATGACCGTCTCGATGCTCATAAGGCTGAACATGAGATTCTGTTAAAGGACTTCATCAAAGAGAAAAAGTGCCAGTGGAACAAAAGCCGGGACAAGCTTTTCGAAGTTCAGCTTTTGAGTGGCAAGCTTGATATCGAGAATGAGTTGGCTCTGCCTGAAGGAACGGGCAAAGCGATGGCTTTTTTTGACGGATTGGTTCTTCGGTCAGAAACCGGAATCAAAAGTATTGAGGCGGTTGAGCTTCTGGATGACCATGGGAAAAGAATCAAACTAGATCAGCTTGGCTCCAATGAAACAACGTTAGTATTCTTGTTGCCGCAGAAACTGGACAGAAATAGCCCGCTTCGCTTGGCCGTTTTTGCCAAGGAGAAAACAGAGCTTTCCAACGTTTCGATACGCTCCAAGTCGGGTGTCTTCAAAGACTTTGCCAAGCTGAAAAAATGGTGGCTGACCTTTTCCAAAAGCAGCGATTTGCAACTGCGGTTTCTGGAAGACACGGCCAACATGAGTTTGGGTGAACTGCTAACAGCCTTGGGAGAAAATTCGGAAGCATCAGTGAGATTCATTGCCCCTGCGACACTGCCGACCAGTGGTGGAAACACCATTAGTATGTGGGGGATCCTCGCTGATCGCAGGATTTCGCGAATTCATGACTTGCTATCGGCATTGGAACCGGAAGTCGCCGAAACTTTGGCACGAGGGAATTTTGACAAACAATTTAACCTGTTCACAGATTATTTCGACGAAAATTTCTACCATAGTTCAGTTCCTGTTGCACTATTGCATGCAATGGATTCGAGCCTGTTTTTGTGTTCCGAGTTTTGCTCGCCAGAAGAGTTTCAAGGGCTTGTGGACAAGTGGCAACTATGGCACGTAGAGACTCTGGGGTTGACCCGCGAGGGCAAGCCATTTACCTCTGCCTCGCAACTGAGCCCAATGCTTCTGGGTAGCCTAAAGGCAAGTATTTTTATGCGAGAAAAAGGGCTTACCGTTGAGGAAGCGCAGGCCTGGTTGCGAGATTCGCTGCCGGATCATCTGAAGCCAGGTTCCATTACGACGCCCCGGCTACGGGCAAACTGGATGATGTCGTGGGATTCGACACCCAATCGGCCCATTCCGCTCAAGGCCTTTCCGGTTTTTGAATCTGAATATCAATTCATTGAGGATGGAGCTGAAGAAGCTGTGCTTGAAGCTTTCCGTTTGGATGACCCAAAGCCTGACCGCTAGCGCGACATGGCGCATGTCAAAACGTTGTGGAGAGCTCCAGCGTTGGAACCCACAACGTTTTGGAACAGGGGAGCGGTTGATAAGCCCGGATTATTCACAACGACGGGCGTTGATTCTACGTCTGGCCAACAGGAGCAGGGGAAAAGCTGAATTTCAACAAGAAATTTGAATCATCCGGTAGATGAAAACCACAGCGATCGTTTCATCGCATCAGAGTCGTGGATCACTGTTGGAACTGATTCTGACGCCCACGCCTCGTGAATAATCGGGGGTAAGAAATGATTGCGGTTAGAAGCCACAACCACGTTATTTTTTGGCGTTTTCAGGCGGCTTGGCCAATGTAGGTTTGTCCTTGCCGTCGATGCGGTCGCGAACAATTTCTGTGATCGAAGCTTTGACGCGAGCCTGCTGAAAGAACTCGTGTTGGCTCATCAGGATCTTGCGCTCTTTGTCGGGGCTGATCAGCCAACCGGAAGGCGTGGAGCGAATTCCGTAAGCCTGAGTCACTGGATGTTCCCAGCCATCGGTAAAGCCATAGCTGCCGAACTTCAGCTTTTTTTCCAAGAGCCATTTGATCGCCACCGCGCGCCCTTTGCCGTCCCCCTTTTTCTTGTAGTCTTTGTCGTCCACGACAATCGAAATAAGCTTCACCTTGTGTGACTTGCCCAGGTCTTTGTACATCTGCTGCACCTGTTCCTGGTATCCGGGAGTTTGGTCTTTGCTGTTGAGAAAATTCAAAAAGATGTAGTGGTCCTTGTATGCCGCCAAATCGTAAGTCAGTTGTTTGCCATCGTTGGTACTGACGTTGATCGGCGGGGCCGCCTGGTTAGGCTTGAACAGGGGTGTGATTTCGATTGGAATCGGTTCGAGGTTGACCTGGTCAACGTCCTCACTGACGACGATTTTTGCAAAGACCTCAAACCCATAAAGCACGCCATCGATTTCCTTGTCGACGCGTCCTTGCAAGCCATAGGTGCCCGCAGGTACGTCGTAGACTTCGAATTTTCCTTTGTCGTTGTAGCGGACATCGAATACGGCGGCGTCTTTGATTTTCTTGTCTTGCGTCTGCAGGAAACGCTTGCCTTTGTCGGACTGGTAGAATTTCGTCAACCACTGCTTGCGGTCGACTTCCACCATGGTGTTCCACTGCGGCGGAGTCGGGACTTTCTCGACCTGGACTTCCTGACGAAGTTTGGTTTTAATTTCTTCGTACTTGACCTGAAACGCTTTTCGGCTATCGACTTCGATCACGCCACTGACGACCGCAAGCTCTTTCTTGACCTGTTTCTCACGAGCACTGCCCCGCTGAGCGGCGGCAATATCGGCTGAGAATGCCACCACAAGCAGGATCACTGGCAGCAGCGAAATAACGTGAAAAAAGGACTTCATGGGAAGGGCCAAGGGAAAAACAATGCCAGAAAACCGACGTTCCGACTTTAATCGAGCAGACGCTTGACCATTCTTTACAGACAACCGTAAACTTTCAAGTTTGCTTTTGCGAGAGCAGGACAAGTTCTGGTTCTCGGGATTCGATAATATCGGGAGACATCGTGGGGGGAACTTGTGTCATTGGGCTGCAGTGGGGTGATGAGGCCAAGGGGAAACTGGTCGATATCCTCACCGAGGGCATGGATTTGGTTGTCCGCTACCAGGGCGGAGCCAACGCGGGGCATACCGTCGTTTACGGCGACGACGTCTACAAGCTCCACCATATTCCCAGTGGCATCCTCAATGACGGCGTGCTGAACCTGATATCTGCGGGGGTGGTCATCAATCCTGCCACGATCCTTGACGAAATTGATGGCTTGCAGGCTCGTGGTGTTGATGTCGCCAGCAGAATGAAGATCAGCCGCAGGGCGCACGTCGTGATGCCCTGGCACACCCTCGAAGACCGGATGTGGAATCGCCTGGTTTCCGGCGAAGCGAACATCGGCACGACGCTGCGCGGAATTGGCCCCTGCTACGCAGACAAGATCGGAAGATCTTTCGCGATTCGGATGGGCGATCTGATTCGTGATGACTTTGCATCTCGCGTCGATCAAATTGTTGAAGTCAAAAAGAAAGTCCTGTCGGCAACGGGGGCCGAAGACATCGGCTCGCTGGACGCCGCGAAGATTGTGAGTGAGTTCTCCGGGTATGCGGATCGCTTGCGGCCTTTCGTGACAGACACCAACCGAATTGTTCTTGATGCGGTTGAAGCCGAAAAGCAAGTTCTCTTTGAAGGTGCACAGGGATCTCTGTTGGACATCGACCACGGCACGTTCCCGTTTGTAACCAGCAGCAACGCGTCGGGCACGGGGATCTCTTCGGGCTCCGGAGCGCCCGGCAATTGGCTGACGCGGATCATCGGTGTTTGTAAAAGCTATTCCACGCGCGTCGGCGGCGGCCCGTTCCCGACGGAACAGGATAACGAACATGGAGAGCATATTCGCGAAATGGGCAAAGAGTTTGGCACCACTACGGGCAGGCCGCGGCGCTGCGGTTGGTTTGATGCGGTTGCTGTTCGCTACACCGCAAGGCTCGGCGGAATCACTTCGGTTGCATTGACGATGCTCGATGTGCTCAGTGCGATGGACGAAATTCAGGTTTGCACGGCGTATGAACTTGACGGCGAAAGAATCGATTACTTCCCGTCTCACGCCGAAGACCTCAAACGCTTGACGCCGATCTACGAGACGCTTCCGGGATGGAATCATGACGTCACGGGTGCCAGAACCGTTGCCGATCTTCCCGAGAAAGCCATCTCCTATTGCCAACGAATCCAGGAGCTGATTGGCCGGCCGATTGAATTTATCTCTGTCGGTCCGGATCGGGAACAGACAATCGTCGTCGACACGCTGACGGCCTGAATTGGATGGCGATTTTGAGCCTTGCTGTGTTTGCTTCCCGGCGAAGAGCCCGGGTTGGGCGTGTCAGTTGCCCAGTGCGGTTCGCATTTGGTTGCCAGCGCTTTCTGCCAGTTCTACCAGAGACCGCATCTTTGATTGCGACATCGCCATCTGTTTGAGTTCAATGTTGTCGAAGGGCTTCTTCAGGATCAGCAACAATTCGCTACGTGGAAGTTCGGCAACGATCTGTTCCCAGGTGTGGTCGGCGTAGGCGGTACAGATAACGATTGGCAAATTTGGATCAATGTTCCAGATTTCTTTGGCGGTTCGCAATCCGTTCCAACCAGGAGGCATTCGCATATCGATAAAGGCAACGTGGTAAGATTGATCGTTTTCGAGGGATCTTTGTACCAGCTCGAATCCGACTTGCCCTTGGTACGCCGAATCGATCTCAAATTCGAATTCTGGGCTTTCTTTTTCAGGCGTCTGGTCGAACAGCAACGCCTCAAGATCGTCCAACAGTTTGTGGTCCTGCAAACTGGGGCACAGAACTTTTCGATAGTCCTCGTGAACGGCGGGATTGTCATCGATCACAATGATTCTGTATTTCGCTTTACTCATTTAACGAACCCGCGTTAGATTTTGTTTCATCGTTGGCATCCACAAAGGGCAAAACCATTGTGAACGTGGCGCCTTTGCCGGGGCCGTCGCTGCGGGCTGTCAATTTTCCTCCCATGCTCCCGATTGTGTTGGCACAACTGTGCAAGCCAAAACCGTGCCCATTCGACTTTGTTGTGAAACCGTGAGAAAAGATTCTTGTCAGATCTTCTGTTCGAATCCCGACACCGTTATCGTCGATTTCAATCTTCAGATTGGAGCCGACTTTGCCGGCGCGAATGGTCATTTTCCGACCGTCCTGGCGTCCTTCAATGAGAGAGTCTTTTGCGTTCTTCAAAAGGTTCACCACGACTTGTAACAGTTTTTGCCGTTCGATCATAATTTCGTTCGGCAATCCGCTAAATTCGTGAATCACATTGATTTCGTGTCGATACATCGAATCGGACAGAAGAATCTCTGCATCGTCGAAAAGTTTTGCAATGCAGACGGGCTTTTTAAGCCCCGATACTCCGGCAAAGGATTGTTGCATCGCCACGACGACTTTGACGTGCTCAAGATGTTCAATCAGTTTCTCGAGCTCTTTGAGGCTCTCGTGAACTTCGCCTTCAAGGCAGGTTGTGAGTTCTCCAATGAATCCCGGCAATTGCTTGCCACGCGGATCAAGGGACAGGAACGCGCCTGGGTCGGATTGTTCGTGGACAAGGTCGATGGCCCTGCGAAGTGACGGCAATCGTGACTTGCGATGTAGATCCCGAACAAGATGTGCAGAAACATTGATGCTGTTGAGTACATTGCCAACGTTGTGCAGGACACCCGTTGCAACTTCGGCTTTTCCGGCCTGATGAGAAAGCGCCAGCATTCGATCCGAGATTTCCTCGCGTTCGTCGATCTGTTTTTTCAAAGCCTCATTTGCGGTGGCGAGTTGTGCCGCGGTAGCCTGAAGATCATCGTGCGCTTTCTTGAGCGAAAACGCGTCACGCCTTCGTTGCACTGCGGTCGCGATGTGCCGTGACATGAACCCCATCAGTTCGACTTCGGCATCCGTGTAGCGAAAGCCCTCCACGTAGCTCTGAATCGCACAAACTCCAATTGGCTTTCCATCATCCCGCTGCAGCGGCACTCCCAGCCAGTCTTGAGCCAGCTTTCCGAAGGCGCTCAGGCCGCTATTGGCAATGTCTTCAACGCGAACCACACTGTTGTTTTGAAGCACGCGCCACGTCAACGAATGACTCAACTGCTCGACAGGAATCAGGCCGCGATTGCGAAGCGGTGTCGATTCTGCTTCCTGTTCATCGTCGTATTCGTCTTCGTAGTAGGGAAAGCTGATGCAATTTTCCTGTTCGTGATAGATCGCCACAAAGAACGCATCGGTTGATGTAAGGTCGGTAACTATTTCGTGAAGTGAGCCATAGAAGTCTCCCATGTCTTCGGAAGAAGCCGCGATGTCCGCAATGCGAAAAACCGCATTTTGAATCTCCCGTTCGCGTTCATAGTGCTCCACCTGAGATGCAAGGCTCTGAATCTGCTGAAGCATTTCCACAGACGAATCCAGATCGTTGAACTCAGTATTTGCAGTCACTTCTGCCATGGACAAATCCCTAAATGAAAGAAACCTTGGGGAAACTTACGTTTAAAAAACGCTCTGTGTCGGGATTACTGGCCGCGATACCGGCAATTGATCCGGTTTGGCGTGAGTCCTTGTCGCTTTATTAGGGTTTGTGTCAGAAGAACGACGATGCATCAGGGCGGAAAATTGACGCAACTGCCGCGAAGCGTCATAATGAGCCCTCGGCCACCCTTATGGAGAATGTTTGATGTGGATTAACCGGCGACAGGCCATCTCGGCAGGACTCACCCTGCTTCCCGCTTCTAGGTGCTTTTTGGGTCGATCCGATGCGAGCTTCTGGCCAGAGCCCGACTTTGAGGAGCAGACGGCCGAATCCATCGCAACGATCAAGAGCGGTATCGAGTGGTTGAAGCGAACCGAAAACCGCCAGGGTGGACACGGCGTCGACATTGGGCAACCCGAAGACATCGGTTGTAGTGCGATGACGGGTCTGGCGTTGTTGGCTAATGGGAGTACTCCCAGCCAGGGCCCCCACAAGCTTCACCTGCGCCGGATTGTGAATTACCTGATCGGCTGTGTTGACGCGATGCCAAAGGGAAACATCACATCAAAATCGGGAACGCAGCTTCAAAACAAAATCGGACGACAAGCCCACACGTTCTTTGCCCTGCTGTTTCTCAGCCAAGTGGCGGGAGAAGTCAACGTTCACAATCGCGTCGGTGCCGCCTGCGCAAAGCTCGCCGATACGGTCGTGAAAGCGCAAAGTCCGCGAGGTGACTGGGGGCAGGAGTCGTGGGCTCCGACATTGGGGACGGTGATGGGTTGGACCAGTCTGCGGTCGGCGCACTTTGCAGGATTCAAAGTCGGTGGTTCGCCGGAGAAGACTGCCGAACACCTGATGAAGCAGATGAACTCCAACCTTGTTCGGCGTGAACACTGGATGCACACGCTCTACAAAAATGCTACAGGCATCCGCGTGCTGTACGCGATGGGCAAAGAGAACGAAGCCGTTTCAGAGGAAGCATTCAAGAATGTCATCAGGCTGGTCAAAACGGATAACACGGCTTTCAACCAGGCCGGCGGCGAAGAATTTCTTGCCTTCCACTTGATCACCGAAACGATGCTGCAAAAAGAAGACGACGACTGGAAGACCTGGTTTCCCATCGTTCGCGACAAAATGATTTCGGTGCAAAACAAAGACGGAAGCTGGACGGGGCATCATTGCATCACCAGTCGCACCTTCTGCACAGCGGCAGCGGTCCTGGTGCTTTCGGCGCCCAATCGCTACCTGCCGATTTCGCAAAGGTAACAAAACTCCATGCGAGACAACGACGCGCATCAAAAGGCGCTCGCCAGTGCGATTCAATGGTTGCAGCGGGCACAGGATGAAGATGGCTCCTGGAAAAGCCAAACATATGGCGGCATGAAACAGGGGGCGGCGCTAACGTCGCTGGTCCTGTACGCGATGTCTCATTTGCCCGACGCGTGGCGCGACAAGAGCATGCCCGCGATCGATCGCACGATGGAATTCCTGGGCGCGGGCATTGAAAAAAGGCAACAAGTCGCCAACACCGATGGCTCGCTGGACAACCCGGTTTACGCGACAGCGATGTACCTTGCGGCTACAAAAAAGCTGGGGCGAGCGGTTCCCGCTGGCACCCGCAGTAAGTTGGTTGACTTTCTTGTTGCCTCGCAAGTTTCCAAACCGCGAGGCTTTGACGACGAAAATCCGCAGTCCGGTGGCTGGGATGTCCTTGGTCCGGACGTGAAACCAGGAAAGACCTCGGGACCGAACATCTCGGTGACCCGCTACGTCGTCGAAGCGATGGCCTCCTTCTATCGACTCGATCGCAGACAAGCTACCGCGCAGGGCTTTGATGGTCCGTCTCAAGATCGCATCGTTGGCTCTGAGCGGCTTGTCAAGAAATGGCTGACTTTCCTGTTCCAGCAGTCCGGCGAACTGGGAAGCACTTTCTCCACCCAGCCCAAGACGGCGCTCAACAAAGCGCGCGACATCGAAAACAAAGCGATCCCTTACGGTTCGGCCAACTGCGATTACCTGATTGCCTGCAATGCGATCTTTGAAGACCAGAGCGGTTACTTCGCCGCTGCGGCGGATTGGATCAAAGGCAATCCTGCGGTCGATTCTGTGCCGGGATTCGAGGCGATGCCCAACAAGCCGGGTTGGAGCCAGGGGCTTTACTTTTACTACTGCCAGGCTCTGGGTGCGTCTCTTTCCATTTTGAAAGATCGCGACTGGGCTCCGCAACGACTGAGCGACCTCAAAGACGCGATCTGTAAGCGACAACAGTCCGACGGCCGTTTTCAAAATCCGGTGGCTCTGATGCGAGAAGACGACCCGATCATCGCAACCAGTTTTGCGGTTATTGCTTTGGCGGCATCAACTCGATGACCGATGCGGACATTGCGGCAACTCCCGATTCGATGGTTTCGTCAAAGTCCGGATAGTATCGCGGCGAGTGCAGTGACGGCACCGAAGTTCCCAGTTTCGCAAATCGATCAAGGCGTTTTTGGTTCACCGTTCCCAACGAAAACATCAGAAGGGGAACGCCCTCCCGCCCGAACTGACTGAAGTCTTCCCCGCCCATCACTTGCTCGCCGGCAAGCACATTCGTGGTACCCATTTGCTCTCCCAGAGCCGTCCGAATCCTTGCGGTGAGCTTGGGGTCGTTGTACAGCGACGGAGTTCCTTCGGATACCAACACTTCGGGCTCGTTTGCGCCTACGCTCATCGCGGCCGCTTTGGCTTTTCGCTTGATCCCGGCAAGCAGCGTGTTTCTTGTTTCATCGGAGTAACTACGCACCGTCAGTTGCAGGTCGCAGTAGTCCGAAATAATGTTGTGTTTGGTTCCGGAATGAATCGAACCCACGGTGATAACGGCCGGATCGATCGGTTTGACTTCGCGGGACACAATCGTCTGAATGTCCAGGATAAATTTGGCTGCCTGAACGATTGGGTCAATCGTCTTGTGCGGATACGCCCCGTGGCCACCGGAACCAAACAGTCGCACATCGACGCTATCCACGTTCGCCATCGTGTAGCCGCCACGCATGGCGATTTTGCCCGTCGCCAGGCCCGCATGGCAATGAAGCGCCAAGCCAAAATCGGGTTTTGGAAAACGGGTGAACAGGCCTTCGTCGAGCATGGCTTTGGCACCGGCACCGCGTTCTTCGGCGGGTTGGCCGATGAGCATCAAAGTTCCATTCCAGCGATCGCGGTGCTTGCCAAGATACTGTGCCACACCCGCAGCACAGGTCATGTGAATGTCATGCCCGCAAGCATGCATCACGCCAACGGTAACGTCTTTGGAGTTTTTGACTTTGACTTCCGAAGCGTACGGGATGTTGGTCTCTTCGGTGATCGGCAACGCGTCAAGGTCGGTTCGCACCATCACGGTCGGGCCGTCTCCGTTTCGTAGCAAGCCAACCACTCCGTGGCCGCCGACCTTTTCGGTCACCTCAAAACCGGCCTTCCGCCATTGGTCGGCAAGCCGTTTGGCGGTTTGCTCTTCCTGAAAGGACAGTTCGGGGTTGCGATGGAATTCCATGTACAGCCGCCCAAGCTGCTCTCTGTTTTCAGATGCCCATGCCCGCGATTGCTGAACCGCAGATGTCGTTTGGGCTTCGGTGCCACGGGCGAAAAGCAGCAAAGAGAGCGCGGATAAAATGACGGCCTGGGCGTATCGATGCATGTTGAGATTCTCGAAGGAATGTTTTCAGCATCATAGCAAAAGAATCGCAAGCTGCTGATTCAATTGCAAACGCTCGTATCGCCTGGTACCGACTGTGTTATCATTTGGGAATGAAATACTGGATCCGACTTTTCTTGCTTGTCGCCGTTGTGCTGGCTTTCATTGCCGGGATTGGCTGTCTGCTCCCACGGGGCTACGACATATCAGCACAAACAACCATCGCTGACCAGCCTTCTGCCGTTTACGATCGCATTGACAAATTGCAGGACTGGAAAAGCTGGTCGCACTTCAACCCCGATAAAATCGACAGCCTGCAAATCGAATACGGTGCAGATGGGACCAGCCAGTCGTGGACCGATGTTCGCGGCAGTGGGAAGCTTTGGTTTACCGATCAGGTTGCTGACAAAAAAGTCGCGTACAAGCTTCGCTTTGCGAACTTTCCGGAAATGGATTCGACGATCGAACTCGATTCCGAAGGCGAGCGGACAAAGGTCACCTGGAGGAGCAGCGGGCGGCTTCCATGGAGTCCGTTTTATGGCTTCTTTCGCGGCGTGTACGAGAATGGGATGCAGATGAAATACCAGCAGAGCCTTGAGCTTCTTAAAGCCGAAGTCGAGGGCCTGGAGGTTGGGGCGGAAGATACAGACAGCGAACCGACCCCTAGCATCGGCAAATAGTGGCGACCCGGAGTCAATCGCATCGCTGCAATGCGGTGGCTTTCAGACGGTTCGCTTTGCCGATGGTTCTAATCTCGGGTTTTACCGACTGAGTCTTTGTCTGCACCTGAAAGAATCGCCGAAGCTTCAACTTCCACCAAATAGCGGTCGTCCACCAGGCGGCTGACTTCGACCATCGTCGATGCCGGTTTGATGGCACCGAAAAACTGTCCGTGAACGCGTCCGATGGATTCCCACTGGGTGATGTCGGCGACAAAGATCCGTGTTCGCACGACGTCACCAAGCGAACCGCCGGCTTCTTTGATCCCGAATTATTCACGAGGCGTGGGCGTCAGAATCAGTTCCGATAGTGATCCGCGGTTCTGATGCGACGGAACGATCGCTGTGGTTTTCATCTACCGGATGGCTCAAGTTTCTTGTTGAAATTCAGCTTTTCCTTTGCTTCTGTTGGCCAGACGTAGAATCAACGCCCGTCGTCGTGAATAATCCGGGTTGATGACGCTTTTGATCTTTTCCAGAATCATCTTTGTCTGTGCAGCGACATCGTCAGCGGGAATTTCACCGTTGGCATCTGTCGCGACTGTGCCTGCGATTTCCAGAAAGGAACCAACCTGCACCGCGCGGGAATAGCCCACGATTTCTTCCCAAGGAGCGCCTGACGAGATGTTTTTTCGTTGCATGGTTATCGTCTCATTGATGACAATCGAGAAAACATTTGAATTTGCAAGGGGCAGGGCGTAAACTCGGTGCCCATCGCATCGTCAGAATTCAATCGGACCGACGCAACAGAGAACATGGGCTACGAAGACCGCGACTACATGCAGAACAATTCGGGCGGTGGATCGTCGATCATGCCCGGCTACCCGGCTTGCCGCTGGCTTTTGTTCATATCAGTTGGTTTTTTCATCGGTCAGATTATCTTCACGAAAGCGGTGAACCGGTCTGAAGTCGAGCAGATGTCGCGGCAGCTTCAGGAAAATTCCAACCGGGTGCTGATCGATGAAGAGACGCAGTCGGTTGTCCTAGACGAAGCGTTTGCCCACATGGCTCCTGCGAAAGTCTCCGTCCTTGAAGAATGGTTCAAGCTCGATACCGGCCGGGTTTTGGGCGGTCAGGTCTGGAGGCTGACGACCTACGCGTTTGTACACAGTCGATTCGGCATCTGGCATATCTTTGTGAACCTGCTGTTGCTGTACTGGTTCGGTCGGCGGATCGAAGAAATGTACGGCTCCAAAGAGCTGGTCGCGTTTTACCTGTTCGCGGCGACACTGGCTGGTTTGTTCTTTTTCGGATTGCAGCTCTGGTTGGGCGAACGCATCCCGGCGATCGGATCGTCGGGGGCGGTGATGGCCATCTTTTGCCTGTACACAATGCACCACCCCTACGAAGAGTTCCATTTTCGGTTTTTGATTCCGATTCAAATGCGGTTTCTGTTGCTGATCTACATCGCCTTTGATTTGCATCCGCTGCTGCTGAAGCTTGCCGGAACGCCAGTGTTCACAGGTACCGCACATGCCGCTCACCTCGGTGGCTTGCTGTTTGGTTTTCTCTACTGGCAATACGATTGGCACCTGACGCCGCTGGCCGATCGGTTTTTGGGTTTCTTCTCCGGATCGAATCAACGTGGGAGCCTTGGGGATGCTTCGGATCGGTCGCAACCTCCCGGCGATTCCAACGTTTCCACTCGCGCCAGTTCCCGAGAGAAACGCTTGGAGGCCGAACTGGATCAGGTTCTCGAAAAGATTTCGGCATCCGGGATCGAGTCACTGGGCGAACGGGAAAAAAGAATTCTCAATCACGCCAGCGAACGAATGAAGTCGCGGCGATAATGTTGCTCGGCCGTCCGCGGGTTCGTCGAATGCATCGTGATGCGATCCTGTGATTCCGGCTAATCGGGTCGACCGACAACGTAGCCAAAACTTCCCCGACGCAGGATAACGACCTTCTCGCCGGCTTTTGCCGAGCCGCTTTCGATTTGGACGGGAACCTCTTTGCCATCAACGAGGAGATATCCGGTGGGGACAAGTGGCGACACGGCCTCGGCGACGCTGCCAATCAGCGGATCTGCTTCGGAGAGGCTCTCCTTTTGATCCTGATTCTTTTCTGTCCCAACGCAACAGTCGCAAACTCCGATGCCACATTCGTGGCCACAACCGTTCAGGCAGCTTGAGAAACCGTCGTTGCAGTCGCATCCGTCGAATCCCGATTCACATAAACTAGCCTCGTAGCTGGTGAAGATCGACGCGAGGCTTCCGTAGTGTTGCCGCTGATGTGAACAATAGGCAGCGTAAACCTGTCGATATTCGCGGTGTTGGCGAGCGGGAGCGAGAAATCCAAACATGGCATCACCGATTTATGCATTTGTACCGCCAAACTCTTCCCTGGAACCAGCGAAAGCTTTGCGATAATTTCTGCAAAATTCAGCCCGGATTACTCACGTCGTAAATAGTTCCGGTCCAGATTAAATACAAGCTAATGAAGCGGGCGCGAGGCAGTCGAACGAGCACCAGCCCGGCAGCATTGTTACTCTTCCAGCAGTCCGCTGAAGTTCCGCATCACCAAGTGACTGTCGATTTTCTGAACAAGGTCAAAGGCAACGCTCACGGCGATCAGGAGGCCCGTACCACCGTAGAAACTGGCGACCATGTAGTCGACACTGAGTGTTTCGGTGATGATTGTCGGCACGATCGCGATCAGCGAAAGGAACCCGGCACCCACGTAAGTGATCCGCTCGAGCACTTTTTCGAGGTAATCCTCGGTTCGGCGACCCGGACGATAGCCGGGAATAAACGTTCCACTGTCCTTGAGGTTGTCCGAGATCTCTTTCGGGTTGAAAGTAATCGCGGTCCAGAAGTAACAGAAGAAGTAGATCATCGCGATGTACACAAGGACGTACAGCATGGATGAGTAATCCTGCAGCGTGTTGCCGAAGTTAATGATTAACTGGGACAGGAATCGCCAAAAGCCAGTGCTTTCAGCGCCGCCACCGAATGACTTGCCAATCGCGACAAACAAAACCGGTGGAAGCATCAGCAGCGACTGGGCGAAGATGATCGGCATCACGCCGGCCTGATTGATTCGCAGCGGCATGTACTGACGGGTTCCGCCGTAGACTTTGCGACCGCGAACATGTTTTGCGCTTTGCGTCGGGATACGCCGCTGTGCGAGGGTGATAAACACTACCCCGGCAACGACCCCGACAAAGATCATGATCAGTAGCAGGATCTTTTCCAAGCCGATGGTTCCGCCGTAGTTGAGACCCTCAAGCTTCATCGAAACATTGGCCAGCAAGCCAAACAGAGCACCCGGCATCTGAGCCACGATACCCGCCATGATCAACAGGGAGATTCCGTTACCGATCCCGTATTCGTCGATCTGCTCACCCAACCACATCAGGAAGATGCTTCCCCCGGTCATGACCAGAATTGCGATGGCTTGCCAAAAGAACCCTAACCCGCCTCCAGCCTCAAAGCTGTTGTCGATCAGGTTGCCTTCGACGTTGGCCCCCATCAGGATGAATTTCAGATACAGGTAGCTTTGCAGGAGGCAAAGAACCAGCGTCAGGTAGCGAGTGTATTCTGTAATCTTCTTGCGGCCGGCTTCTCCTTCTTTCTTCAATTCCTCGAGCGGTTTGTAAACCGTCCCCATCAGCTGAAGAATAATCGATGCCGAAATGTAGGGCATGATGCCCAGTCCGAAGATCGTCGCATTGGTCAACTGGCTGGCGCTGAAAACGGAGACCTTGCTCAGAAAGCCTCCCAGCGTACTGCCTTCCATGTTTTGAGCGAACTGCGACACCTGCGCCTGATCGATGATCGGTAGCGGGATCTGCCAACCAATGCGATAGACAGCCAACAGACCAAGCGTCAGCAAAATCTTGTACCGAAGATCAGGGATCGTGAAGATGATTCGAAGCTTTTCCAGCATGGGTTTTGCCTTGGGTTTCGCGACTATCTGTTCGCGTTAACAAAGGGGATTACAGGATCCGAGTTCCGACAGTTGGCGAGTGTTTCGCCGACAAAGTGGCACGTTGCCTCAACCGGGGATTGTCGTTGCTTCCGCAGTTTTCTTCAAGACAGATTGGCAGCAGAAGCCGGTTTCCAAACAAGGAAAAGCAAACTTGGTGCCAAACGAATTTTACGACCCTCAGAACAACACGTGCAAATGTCCTGATTGGCTCAAGCTGGCGGGCCAGTTGCCAAAAGGCAGGTAAAGGCAGGTAAATCAAGGGGCCATCGCCAGATCGCAGAACGGCCCATCTGACGCGTTGCAAGTCCAGTCAACCCTGCAAGCAAACCCCCGCAGCAACGTGCAGGGCTGCGCCAATCGCTGAATTCATGCTAGGACTAGGCCTTTGCGGCAGCCGCCTTGGCAGAACCCATTTTGTTCTTGATCACTGGTTTGGCAGTTTCCAAAACCACGCAGGTCCCGCCCGCCTTTTCGATCGCTTCGCGAGCCGATTTGCTGAACCGATGAGCCGTCACGGTCAACTTTTTCTTGAGCTCGCCTTTGCCGAGGACTTTCAATTCGTCGAAGCGGTAGTTGCACAGGTTTCGCTTTTTGAGCAATTCCGGTGTCACTTCGGCGCCGGCGTCAAAATTGGCTTCTAGTTCCCAAAGGTTGACTTCGCCGATTTTCTTGGCCCACTTGTTGTTGAAGCCACGCTTGGCGACGCGTCGAATCATCGGCATTGCACCACCCTGAAACGTCGGGTGCTGCGAGAAACCGCTTCGCGATTTTTGACCTTTGTGGCCGCGACCCGAAGTCTTGCCCAAGCCAGATCCGGTACCACGTCCAATCCGCTTTCGCTTCTTGAACTTGTTGATACCTTCGTTTACGTCATGAATTTTCACAGTTCCACTCCTCGCAGACGCTCTACGTCTTCTTTGGTGCGAACGCTTTGCAAGGCGTCAATGGTTGCTTTGACCAGAGTGACAGGATTGTTGCTGCCAAAGCTCTTGGTCAGAATGTTTTTTACACCGGCTGCTTCGCAAACGGCACGAACAGCAGAACCGGCGATGATTCCAGTACCGGGCCCGGCCGGAAGCAGCACCACGCGGGCCGCGCCGTAGCGACCGTCGACGCGATGAGGAAGTGCACCATCAACCATGGGCACCTTCACAAGGCTTCGTATCGCCTGCTTGTTGGCCTTTTCGACCGATGGCTGAACTTCGTTAGCTTTGCCGTAGCCCCAGCCAACTTTGCCTTTGCCATCGCCGCAGACGACCATCGCAGCAAAGCTGAATCGACGACCGCCTTTGACCACAGCGGCACAGCGCTTGATCTTGACCGTCCGTTCGATCATGCCGGAGTCTTTTTTGTCTCTGTCTTCGCGTTGCTTCTTAGCCACGATATCCTCGTACCCAAATGGGGTTCAATTAAAGTTCTACGCCGCCTTCGCGGACTGCCTTTGCCAACTCAGCCACTCGTCCATGAAACTTGAATCGACCTCGATCAAATTTCGCCTGCTTGACACCCGCAGCGACAGCTTTCGCCGCGAGAGCCTCGCCAATGACTTTAGCAGCTTCGCAGTTGCCGCCGTTGGCAATTTTTGCCGCGAGCTCCGTGTCGCGTGTGCTGGCTGAGCACAAAGTTTTGCCCAACTCGTCATCGATCAACTGGCAATAAATATGCTTGTTGGTGCGATGCACAGAAAGGCGCGGGCGATCGGCAGTGCCCCGGATATTTTTGCGTACCCGGTTGGTGCGACGCCAACGTTGTTTGTTGAGTGATTTTTGATGTTTCACCGGACTGTCTCACTTCTGCGCTGGCTTCCATCCAGGTTGCCAACATTTGTGTTAATTGCTCAATCAGTACTTTTAGTTCAGCGCTACTTCTGAGCCGCCTTACCAGGTTTGATCTTCACGTACTCGCCGACATAACGAATCCCCTTGCCCTTGTAAGGCTCGGGTTTGCGAAGGGCTCGAACTTCGGCCGCGAACTGACCAACTTTTTGCTTGTCACACCCGCGAACTTTGATGTGTGTCTGATCAGGACAGGTTACATCCAGACCTTCGGGAACTTCTTTTTTCAACTCGTTGGCCAAACCAACGCGAAGCGAAAGAGTTGTTCCTTTGAGGTTGCAGACGTAACCGACTCCCTGAAGCTCAAGGTTCTTTTCGTAGCCTTCCTTGCAACCAACAATCATGTTGGCCAGCAATGCACGGGTCAGTCCGTGCATGGCTTTGGAAATGCGATCGTCGCCTTTGCGGGTGACCAAAGCGGATTTTGTTTCTTCGTCGACCTGCACATCGACTTCCGGGCGGAGCATGTAATCAAGCTTTCCAGCCGGACCTTCCACGTTCAACGATCCGTTAGCCACGCTAACTTTCACGCCGTCGAGGATGGCAACAGGTTTTTTACCAAGTCGTGACATTGTTTTGCTTTCCGTTTGTGTAATCCCAGTAGCTAGTCCCGGTAGCGGATAACTACGAACTCGATTTTCCTACCAGACTTCGCAAAGGACTTCGCCGCCGACCTTCTGCTGACGACACTCACGGTCGCTCATCAGGCCTTGGGAAGTACTCAGGATCGCGATGCCCATGCCGTTAAGCACCGGACGAAGATCCTTGGATTTTGAATACACACGACATCCGGGTTTGCTCACTCGCTTGATTCTGCGAATGACTTTTTCACCGGAGTTGCCGTACTTGAGATCGATGTGGAGTTGGCCGATCGGTTCGGCTTCTTCCGCTTTCCAATCCCAGATATAGCCTTCACGCTTGAGCACTTCCGCTACGCCAATTTTGACCTTTGAAATGGGCATTTCAACAGTTGGTCTCTCAACGCTGACAGCGTTACGAATGCGGGTAAGCATGTCAGCAATAGGGTCAGTCATCATGATGATGTTCCTCGTTCACTACCAACTGGACTTGCGGACGCCGGGAATCAAGCCGCGATCGGCCAGATTACGAAAGCAGATTCGGCAAATGCCGAACTTGCGGTAAACCGCTCGGGGACGACCGCAGAGTTTGCAGCGCCGCTCCTGACGGGTGGGATACTTCGGTTTTCGATTCGCTTTGGCGATCTTTGCTTTTCGAGCCACAAGTTAACCTTTTTAATTCGTAAGTGGTTTGCATGGCGATACACGCCGCCACACACCTTCAAACAGTTCTACGATGCAGCCTCGGCTGCCTTGTTTTCCTTGAAGGGCATCCCGAACTGCTTCAACAGTTCGCGACCTTCCTCGTCGGATTCCGCCGAGGTGACAAACACGATGTTCATTCCCTGACGGCGAGTAAATTTATCGGGGTTGAGTTCCGGAAAAACCAAGTACTCATTGAGCCCAAGACTGTAGTTGCCCCGACCGTCAAATGCTTTGCTGCTGACGCCGCGAAAGTCACGCACGCGAGGCAGGACCAAGGCAAACAGACGATCCATGAATTCGAACATCCGATCCCCACGCAGCGTCACTTTGCAGCCGATCGCTTGGCCTTCGCGAAGACGAAAGTTCGCGATCGATTTGCGAGCCAAAGTCGCTACTGGCCGTTGACCGGCGATCAAACCAAGAGCTTCACGGGCGTCAATCAGGTTCTTTTTGTCCTGAACGGCTTCGCCCACTCCCATGTTGATCACGATCTTCTCAAGCTTTGGAAGTGAAAGCCGATTTTTTCGACCGCAGACTTCCTTGAGAGATGGCAGGATCTCAGTGTTGTACTTGGTTTTAAGTCTTGGAGTTGTCATTTGTTTTCCCGTGTCATGAAGGTCGCAAATAGACCCGGACATTGCTGGGTTACTTATATTTCTTAAATCACTTCACTGGCGAGGCTGACGATCTTCATGAAATTCTTCTCACGAAGCTCACGAGCGACCGCACCAAAAATGCGAGTGCCGCGTGGGTTCTTGTCGTTATCGATCAGTACAGCTGCATTGGAGTCAAAGCGAATATAGGAACCATCGGCCCGGCGGGCTTCCTTTTTCGTTCGCACGATGACGGCTTTGACGATCGACTTTTTCTTCACGTCGCTGCCGGGAATCACGCTTTTGACACTGCAAACGATGATGTCACCAAGCCCTGCGGTTCGCCGACGGGAACCACCAAGCACCTTGATGCACATGATCTCACGCGCTCCAGTGTTGTCTGCGACCTGTAATCTTGTTTCCTGTTGAATCATTTTTCTTCGCCTGATTGGGTAGGTCGAACCTTTGTCGACTTATCTCTGTTGGGCAGTGCCCGGTCCTACTCAGTGGGTTGCTCGGTCGTTTCGGGAGCCGGAGCAGGTGCCTCGGGGGCGGTTGCTTCTTCAGTCACCGCCGGTGCGGTCGCGACAGCCACTTCGGCGGGCTTGCCGCCCTCCATTTCCTGCCGTTCAATTTCTTTTTGTTTCCGCGCCGCACGCATCGCGACGACGTCAACCGCGTTACTCTTTTCGATCACCTTTACCAACTGCCAACGCTTCTTTTTTGACGTCGGTGCGGCTTCGACGATCTGAACGGTGTCGCCTTCGTTGGATTCATTGTTCTCGTCGTGGACGTAACAAGTGGTCCGATCGCGATAGTACTTGCCGTACTTCGGATGCTTGACCGTACGTGGAATTTCAACCACGCGCGTCTTGTTCATCTTGTCGCTTTTGACGCGACCAATCAAAACTCGTTTTGGCATTTCGTTACCTGTCTCAAAAGTGTTCTGTTACGCGTCGGCCGGCGCGGCTTTTTCCGCTTTGGCGGCAGCAATCCGACGTTCGGACTGAACGGTCTTAATACGTGCGATGAGCTTGCGATTCCGCATCAACTCCGAAGGCTGGTCCAGACGGTCGGTCTGAGCTTTGACCTTCAGACGAAACAGATCCTGATAGCACTCCTTGAGAGTGGCGTCCATCTGCTCTTCGTCCATGTCACGAATGTCGTTCATGCTGGTCATGATTTGTCTCTTTGACTGTTATCCCTTTTTGGCTGTGGCCGGAACAGTTTCCAAACCACAGCACACTTACATTGGAAGTCGTTTTACCATACGAACTTTGAACGGCATCTTGTGAGCGAGGCGGGCAAAACAGATTTTTGCCTGCTGTTCGGTCACCCCGCCGATCTCATAAAGGATCGTGCCGGGCTTGATAGTAGCCACCCAGTACTCAGGTTCACCCTTACCTTTACCCATGCGCGTCTCCAGCGGAGTCGAAGTGATCGACCGGTGCGGGAATACGCGAATGTAGAGTTTACCTTCGCCGCGAATATATTGTTGAGCCGCGATACGTCCAGCTTCGATGGTCTGCGCCTTGAGCCAACCTGGATCAAGGGCCTGAAGGCCATAGTCCCCAAAGACAACTTTGTTGCCCCGGGTCGCATTACCTTTTATATGACCTCTTTGGACCTTTCGGTGTTTGACCCGTCTTGGCATCTGCGCCATTGTCTTCTTCTCCGTAGTTACCCTGATTGATCCAAACCTGAACGCCAATGTGGCCCTGAGCGGTCAACGCTTCGGTAAAGCCATAATTGATCTTTGCACGAAGTGTGCTCAGTGGAATCGAACCAGTAATGTGTTTTTCCCGGCGAGCCATCTCGGCACCGCCCAATCGTCCAGCCAACTGGATCTTGATCCCCTTGGCTCCCGCATCCATGCTTTCCTCAGCGGCCCGCTTCATCGTGCGACGGAAACTGGCGCGTCTGGAAAGTTGCTCCGCAATTTTCTCAGCGACAAGCTGAGCCTGCAGATCTGGGCGGGATACTTCTTCAATCTTCAGATTGATTCGGCGACCGACCAGATTCTGAATTTCGTTTTGAAGCCGTTCGACTTCCTGACCTTTTTTGCCGATGATCAAACCGGGACGAGCCACAAACAGGGTCACCTTAACCTCGTCACGTGTTCGCTCGATCTCGATTTTGTCGATGCCGGCGGCCTTGTAGTTTTGAGTTGGGTGCTTTGCCACAAAATCCCGAATCTTTTTGTCTTCCAGAAGGAAGTCAGCGAATTCGTTCTTTGACGCGTACCAGCGACTCTTCCATGTCTCCATGACGCCGGTACGGAAAGCTACTGGATTGACTTTTTGACCCATGATTTGTTCTCGATTTGAGCTTGGTAGTTACACCCAAAGGGCGTCCCGGCAGATGCCGGCTACGGACGGCTTAAACTTCTTCCAACTTTACTTTGATGTGCGATTGACGCTTGAGGATCATCATCGCCATGCCACGGGCGCGGGGACGAACTCGTTTGAACATGGGGCCGCCATCGACCAGAGCCTCCGACACCACCAAGTCCTTTTCGTCAACAATCCGACCCGGATTCTGCTCCGGATCCTGTGCGTTCGCCAAAGCTGCCTTGATGGTCTTCTCCAACATTCGAGCACCACGGTGGGGCTGGTAACGAAGGATGTCCAGGGCGTCGTCGACGTACTGCCCCCGGATAAGGTTCGCCAAAGGACGCACCTTGCGAGGACTGATTTTCGCGTAGCGAATGGATGATTCAAAAGCCATGACTTGTTCCTACTTTTTCTTGCCGCCGTGACCACGGAAAGTACGCGTCGCCGCGAACTCGCCCAATTTGTGGCCGACCATGTCTTCGGTCACGTACACTTTGACGTGCTGTCGACCGTTGTGAACCATAAACGTGTACCCGATAAACTCGGGGACAACCGTGCAAGCCCGAGCCCATGTTTTGATGGGCTGCTTGTCGCCAGCGGCTTCGGCCTTTTCGACTTTCGCATAAAGCTTGTCGTCGACGTACGGCCCTTTTTTCTGTGATCTGCTCATGTCGGTTTACTTCTACTTGACCTTCAACTGACCGTAACGCTTGGACTTCCGGCGACGAACGATCGCTGCATTGGAAGCCTTCGCCAACTGACGTGTGCGACCACCCTTGGCTGGCTTGCCCGATGGGCTCACCGGATGACGACCACCCTTGGTACGACCCTCACCACCACCGTGCGGGTGATCGATCGGGTTCATCGCCGTACCACGAACATGCGGACGACGTCCGAGCCATCGCTTGCGACCGGCTTTACCAAGCCGAATCGAGCTGTGCTCCGAGTTGCCGACCTTGCCAATCGTGGCACGACAGGCCGAAGGAATCCGGCGGATCTCACCCGAAGGCAAAGAGATCTGAGCCCAATTCGCTTCACGAGCCATCAACGTCGCAGACGTTCCCGCACTGCGGCACAAAATCCCGCCTTGCCCCGGGCGCATCTCAATGTTGTGAATCTCAGTTGCCAACGGAATGTTCTTCAACGGAAGGCAATTGCCGACTGTCGGTGGAACCTCCGCCCCGCTTTCCACCGCCTGGCCTTTTTCAAGACCATCCGGAGCAAGGATGTATCGCTTTTCTCCATCGGAGTACTTCAACAATGCAATCCGTGCACTGCGATTTGGATCGTACTGGATCGAATCAACGAAAGAAGAAACGCCGTCCTTGTTTCGCTTGAAATCAATCACCCGATACAAACGCTTGTGGCCACCGCCGCGATGGCGAACGGTGATCTTGCCCTGGTTGTTGCGACCGGCATGCTTTTTAAGTGGACGAAGAAGCGACTTTTCAGGCTTGGCACCCTTGGTCAACTCCTTGAAGTCACTCACGCTCGCGTCGCGACGACCCGGTGAAGTTGGTTTGTATTTTCTAATTCCCATTTTATTGGCTCCGGAATGTTCCGGTTAAGTTCCCTGGACGCGACGAGTTTCGCCACGCATCTAAACCTTTGAACCTTAGAAGAAGTCAATCCTGTGCTCGGCATCAAGCTTGACGATCGCCTTCTTCCACGGCTTGGTTCGCCCCCACGTGAATCGGTAACGCCGTGGCTTACCTTTGCGATTCTGCGTGGCGACTTTGACGACCTTGACCTTGAACAAACCCTCAACGGCGTTCTTGATTTCGGTCTTGGTAGCCAGAGCATTGACCTTGAACGTGTACTGATTCAGCTCATTCGACTGATACACACCCTTCTCAGTCACCATCGGCTTGATGATTATCTGATGCGGCTCAAGGGTCGGCCCCTTTTTGACTTGTTCTTTCTTTTTGGCCTTGGCCATGACTTACTCCTGCGGTCGTTGCGACCGTGATCTTAAAAGGCCTATTCCTGATCCGCGGCAGGCTTTTCAGCTTCTGCCTGCGATTTGGAAAGCACCCCGCCTTCCTTCATCTGGTCCAACGCTTCTTTGGTGAAAAGAACCTTGTCGGGACGAAGGATTTCGAACGCATTCAAATCAGAGACCGGCAAAACCGAAACCCCCTGAATGTTGCGAGCACTCTTGTGCACATTGGAGGCAACACTGGATGTCGCAATCAACGCCGTCTTGCCATCGACGCCGATGCCTTTGAGCATCTTTGCCATGGCGCTTGTTTTCGGTTCGTCCATCGACAGCTTGTCAATCACAACAACCTGCTCGCCTTTAATTTTGCCAGCCAAAGCCATGCGAGTCGCAGCACGGACAGCCTTTTTCGGCAAACGGTATGAGTAGTCGCGAGGACGAATTGCAAACGCGTGACCACCACCACGGCGAATGTTGGATCGCTTACTACCAGCACGAGCGTTACCAGTTCCCTTTTGGCGATACATCTTCTTGCCGGTGCCGGCAACTTCAGATCGATTCTTTGTCTTGTGCGTTCCCTGACGAGCACTCGCCTGGTACATCACAACAACATCGTGCAACAACTGCTTGTTGATGTTTGCGGCAATCGCATCGGGATCAATCTCGTACTTTCCGACTTCACTTCCGGAAGCATCGTAAACGGGCAAGCTCGCCATGATTTTTGACCTGTATTCCTATTAACCTTCGACCAGCGAACTATTTCTTCATGTTGGTTTCACGGATCACGAGAAAACCACCATTGGGACCGGGGACCGCGCCCTCGACCAGCAACAGATTGTTTTCTTCGTCCACGCTGACCAAATTCAGATTGCGAACAGTAATTTTGGCGTTGCCATAGTGACCCGCCATACGCTTGCCTTTGAATGTGCGGCTTGGGTAGGCGCTCATGCCCGTGCCCCCAGCATGACGGTGACATTTCTTGACGCCGTGACTGGCACGCTGACCAGAGAAATTGTGACGCTTCATCACACCAGCGGTACCGCGCCCCTTGCTGATGCCACAGACATCCACGCGGCCCACTTCGGCCAACACATCGACTTTGATTTCCTGCCCAACCTCGGCTTCAGCGGCTTCGCCACGAATCTCTCGGATGAACTTGCAGGGCTCACAACCCGCTTTGGCACGAACCTCTTGGCCGCCAGCGGCAAGCTTTTGAACTCGCTTGCTCTTAATGTCTGCAACATGCCCGCGTTCTGAACGAGACGCCTGACTTTGTCGCGAGCGTCGGTCCTTTTTGGGACGCGCCTTTTCACCGAAACCAAGCTGCACAGCTGAGTATCCGTCGACTTCTGGAGTGCGAACCTGCAGTACCTTGCAGGGGCCCGCTTGGATAACCGTAACTGGAGTGACGACCCCGGTCTCCTGGTCGAACACCTGGGTCATCCCGACCTTACGGCCGAGTATGCCTTTTGTCATGACTGTGCCTTGTATTTCAGTGATTGCCGTCAGAGAACAATTCCGCACTAGCGTGCAAAAGGGTTATCCCTGCGACTTCCGTTCATATCTTAAATCGCTTGAGCGTTAGTTATCGTCCCTACTTGGTCGAAGCCTTAATCTTGATCGACACACCAGCTGGAAGGTTCAGTTTGTTCAACGCCTCAATCGTTTTGGCTGTAGCCTGAACGATGTCGATCAGACGCTTGTGAGTCCGAATTTCGAACTGCTGTCGCGCCTTCTTGTTAACAAACGGCCCCGAAAGGACGGTGTATTTTTCAATTCGTGTCGGCAATGGAATCGGCCCGTGAACCTCCGAGTGTGTCCGCTTTGCAGTGTCCACGATGTCCTGAGCACTCTGATCAAGGATCGAGTGATCGTAAGCTTCCATTCGGATTCGGATTACTTCGTGATTAGCCACGCGGATTCAACTCCAGTTAACGGCAACAAAGCCAACTACTTCGACCACAAAAACACAACTCCAACCTGCTGGCATGTCTAGCTACACGCTACCCACAAGCAGAATGAAAGCATTGGCTGCCGGAAATCGCACGATTTCCCGTACGGACGGCAACCATGGGCACAGCAATGCCCAGAGGTGTTTTCGCTGGGAAAGCAAAAATGTAAAGTTGATGTCGGAGAGCGTCAACGGTGAAATTGAGGAAATTCTCAAGGAATTGTCCGGGAATGCCACCAGCGGTCTTTTGTGTTGGCAATGGCAGGGTGGCCAGCCGCGTTTCAATTGTCGAGACGGCAAAGATTGCCGCTTACGCGCTTTGGTGTAAGCATTGATGATTCATGAACAGGACCGCCCGACGCTTCGTTGCCGTAAAGCAAGACTCGTTACCGAAAGTGCCCGTTTATTGCTCGACATTCGGCGCTAAAGGCACTTTTTGCGGAGGCCGGGACACGCCCGAATTCGACTGTAGTTCCGGAAAGATCTTTTCGACCCGCTTCCATTTTGACCAGTCTGCACGAAGCAACTTCATTCCGAAATCGAGCCTTCCCTCTTCGATCCACAAATTCAGGGTCTCACGAGAAAGGGGCCCATATTCTTTTTTATCCAGCGTCCGCAGGATCCACTGGCTGTAGGGGCGTTCGGCAGCCCAATCTTTGGTCCGCGTCGTGATTTGCACTGCGGAACGTATCACCGGCGGTCGTGTTGGCCGAATGACTTCTTTTGAGTCGTCCAGAAACGTCGGCTGAACGCTGTCTTGTGGGTTGGCGATCCAGGCAATTGCCTGCCGGGATCCCTCGTGGTTAGGGTCCGCCTTGAGCACGTGATTGAAGTCTCGCACTGCTTTTTCCAGCTTTCCGGATGCAAACCGAGCCAAACCGCGGGCGTATCGCGCCGCTGCAACAGTGACGGCGTCTTCTGACATTAACTTGGCAACGGTCGAAAAGTCATCGATCGCCGGGGCAGGGCGACCCATCTGGTAAAAAATCTTGCCCCTGGCAAACACGACCTCACTCAGGTCACGGGCGGTTTTGAACCGGTGAAAAGCTTTCGTCAGCCAAATCAGTGCGTACTCGTGCTGGCCCCGCAGCACCAACGCCGCCGCTCGGCCCGACCAAGCCTTTGCGCAGTTTGGGTTCTGGGTCAGCACCCGCTCGTAGTCTTCGATTGCTTCGGTCAACTGGTTGGCTCTCGAATAAGCCTGAGCCCGGTTCAGCAAAACGTCGGGTTGAGCCGGGTTCAGTTCCAGCGAGCGAGTAAAGTCACTGACCGCATGAACGTAATCTTTTCTCAGGAAGTACACCTGCCCGCGCTGCCTGTAGATTGACGGATCGGTGGAATCGAGAAGCGTTGCCCGGTCCAGGGCCTGCACCACTCCGTTGTGGTCGCCAAGCCTTTGCAGCACATCGGCGTACAGCGAGTGGTACTGAACGTTTCGGGGCGAACTGTCAATGGCCCGCTGAATGTCACGCTTTGCAAGCTTGAACTCTCCAGCAAAAAACCGTGTTCGGGCGAGATGATAAAGTGCCTGATCGTTGCCGCGATCGCGACTGATCGCGGACTTGAAGTCTTTGACCGCTTTTTCTGTTTGCTCCAGCGAAGCCCACGTCTGCCCGCGACGGATTAACGTCTCCACATTGCCCGGATCCATTTTCAAGGCGTTGGAGTAGTCTTCTGCGGCTTCGCGAAACTTTCCCAGAAACTGAAACGCCAACGCACGCCGCCGGAAAAGATCCGCACTCACCTGCTCACGCTGCTGCTGTCGATCAAAGAACTCAATCGCCTTTTCCGCGACAGGCCTGCCCAGCTTTCGGTACTCCTCCCGAGAGGTCGGCCGAGTTGCGATCGCGTGCTGCAGCCCGGCGATCGCATCGGTCCACTTCTCCAACCGCGCACACGCTGCCGATTTCCAAATCCAGCTACCGGCGTGGTTGGGTCGAAGATGGCAGGCCTTTTTCAGGTCGGCGTAGGCCTGCTGGAATTTGCCCAACTCATAAAACGCGATGCCTCGTAAATACAGCATATTTGCTTTTTGCTTGCTATCCTCTTCCAGTTCGATCGACCGCGAGTACTCCTCGATTGACTCTGTGTACTGACCCAGTTTGAAGTAAATCGACGCCAGGGTCGCAAAGACTTCCGTCTTGCTGTTGTCGATCAGCGAAGCCTTGCGGCAGGCCGTCATCGCTTCGTCAAGCTTCCCCTTTTGCAGCGCAATTCGGCTGCTGCAGATATAGGCGTCAAAGCATGCTTCATCCAACGCGATGGCGTCGGCGACATCGTCCGCTGCGTGATCAAGTTCCCCCATCGAAACCCATATATCCGCTCGCCGTGTAAAACCATCTGGCGATCGTGGTCGACGCTCGATGAATCGCGAATAGTCGACCTTGGCCAAGGCAAAATTTCGGATCTCGCGGTAGCAATCGCCTCGCAGCATCAGCGCTTCGGGTGGCACAGGATCCGCTTGCATGATCCGTGAAAGTTCATCAATGGCGACCATGTAGTCACCGGCATCGATCCGCAAGCGACAGCATTTGACCGTCAACTCCATGTCGTCCTGTGCGAGTCCACGAAGCAAAACCAGATCCTCAAGGGCACGCTCAAGATCGCCTTTGTCGCGGTAAATTCGGGCGCGAATCGGCACCGCGATCTTTTGGCATTCTTCGTCAGCGATCGCCGCAGTGTTGCACAGGTCAAGGACTTCGCCGGTCTGCCGAGAGGTGTACCTTCCGGCCGCCGATCGGCCTTCAAAAATCAACCGAGCCAACCCCGCGCTGGCCATCGGATGGCCCGGTTGTTTGTCGATCGCCTCGCGAAAACAAAGCTCGGCGTCTTTGTAGTGATTCCGCCGAAAGTAAACCCAGCCCATTTCAGACAATGCATCGGGTCCACGTTTTTGCTCTCCAAACCAGTTTTCGCAAGCTTGGGCGTAGGAATCCATCAAAACCGAAAATCGATCCCGGGACTCTTCCGACATCCTCCATGCCCGATCGAGGTCTGCGAAGGCCAAACGCCATTTGTCCTGCTCTCCCCTGGCCGCTGCCCGCCAGGCAAAGGTCTGCGAATCGCTCCAGTTCAGGCGAATCGCCTCGGAGCAATCCTTTTCCGATCGCTCAAAGTCATCCAGTTTCAGGTGGCAGTAGGCTCGCAGTGAATAGCATTCCCCGATTCGTCCCAGCGGTGCCGCAACAATGGCCCGGTTGATGGAGCGTATTGCCTTTTCCCAGTGTTCATTTTCAATTCGCTCCATCGCCTTGTTAAGGTGAGCTTCGGCGATTGAATCACTCCGCTGATTGACGCTTTTCTTTTGCGGCCTAGCTGTTTGGTCGACTTGCTTGTCGGCCCGACCGTTGTGCTGTGCTGTGCCGTTGTTTTTCGATTTGCCTCTGGAACTAGAGTCAGCAACAGAATTGTCCGCAGCAGTCGCGTTCGCAGACGATTCGGCCGTCGAAACAGACCAATTACACGCATCGCAATTGATCGCGAATTCTGCCAGACGGGAGTTACAACTGGGGCACCGAACTGCCATGGGCGTGCTGTGTTGGGATCCTGAAACGATGTCCCAATATTATCAACCGGCGAAGTTTCTGAGTCAAATTCTTTGACCCAGATCGCAGCTGTAACCTTTCTGAGGGCTGTAATTTTTACCCAACACAGACCATCGGCAGGCTTTTACAGCGACTTCGTGGTAATCCAATGCCGATCCTCACTTTGCCAGCGTGGTTGGGTGAATCGGTCGCCCATTCCGCAGGCTCTCTTCGACCACCCCTAATCGATCGAATGCCCCGCTTGGTTTTCGCTTTTGAAGGGCCGGTATTGCTCCAGTCTCAGGCCGCGTCCCTCGATGCGGTACTCAACACCCCGCCATTTGACCTTTGATGCCAACGCCGCCTTTGTACACGCAATCGCGTACACGGCCTGAGCGATCGGAACGCCAATGAGTGCCTTGACGTAGATCAAAGCCCCGGAAAGCTTTGGCAGCTCAACGCCGGTTGCGAGTGCATTTGCAACAGCACTGCGTATCGTCAGCCACGCGAACACCGAAAGAACACCGCTTCCGACGAACCAGCATGCCGCCCGGAACCGTCCGGGCCACGCGATCAGTTCAACGGCCGATCCGAAAATCAGCGTAGTCGCAAACGTCATCTGCAGAAACGTCAACCAGAATCCTGGCTCGTACATTTTGGACCACGTCAGAATTCGCGTCATCCACCGGTTCGCGTATCCAAGAGTGCATTTCTCGTGGTTGACGGTCACAAGCTCCGGCACGCTGACACATTCGAGCCCGTCCGAGTGCATGACTTTTTTTAGCGGCCCATCGTCGACCGCGGACTTTCGCCACAACGCTACCAGTCCCAGTCGTCGCACATCGGTTGCCCGAACCGCAAACGCCCCCGCCCACGGATTGCCAAAAAGCATCGAAAAGAAAAACGCACCAGCATACCACTGGCTTCTCACCACCGTGCCCAAGTTGGCCTGCGCCCCGGGCTCAAACCACTGATTGCCACTTGCAACACCTACTTTGGGGTCCGCCAGTGGCCCCAACAGCCTCGAAACATACTTCCGGTCAATCCCCGCATCGGCATCGAACATCACGAAATACTCGACCGACGGATCGTGTTCCAGCACAAACTCAATGCCTTCGGCAAGCGAACTGCATTTGAGCGAACAGGACTCAAGCGGCCGCTGCAAGTGCAACACCGTCAGGCGATGCGAGTCCGCGAGGCCTTCCCGCACTGATTCAACCACCGCACAAGCCGCATCATCGCGATGGTCGATGACCACGCAGACTCTCAACCCCCGATACGATTGGCCCAACAGGCGACGTAAGCCTTGTTCAAGTGACGGGTCCGGGCCGCGTACACACACAATCGCCCAAACCGAATCGTGGCTTTCGTCGTCCACGGGGTCAACTTTGGGTCGACCCTGCAGCCATTTCCAGAACCACAGCGTCAACATCCACTGGACCGCCGCTGCCAAAAACAAAAACAGCGGAAACATTACTTTTGCACCAACAGCTGAACCAACAGCTTTGAAAATCGGGGAATGTCGCCGATGGTCCGACAGGTTCTTTTCAGCAGCCCAATCGGTTTTACCATGCCGTCGCGAAGCTCGTGCGAGCAAGTCGATCCGCTAAGCAAATTTCTGCCGCCGGCGAGTCGCTGGTTCTCCCGTGCTTCATCTCCGTTGACATAACACGCCATCCGACTGCTGAGAGCGTGCGTATAGTCATGTGACTGATGAATCGCCAACACGGCGGGCGTCAAGTCGATCACCTGAAAGTTACTTCGATGAGCATGAGCCACCATCCAGTTGTCCCAGTTGCCTCGGCCGACAGCAAAAGGCGGAATCGACCGGTACTGCGTTCGCCGAAACGCAAAATACTCCTTGCAAACCGCAGACGACAATTGGCCTGATTGTTTGCAGTGATCCTTCAACGCTTCGACGTCA
The DNA here is from genome assembly GCA_937928555.1 of uncultured Pirellulaceae bacterium. GTDB lineage: Bacteria > Planctomycetota > Planctomycetia > Pirellulales > Pirellulaceae > Mariniblastus. The sequence goes on along the minus strand of CALFWR010000014.1, from coordinate 27,763 downwards.
TGAGCATTCGCAAAGTCAACCAGTTGCTCGACCTTTAGATCGGTCCGCTGCCCAATCGCAAGGAAATCGTTGCCGTTGTCCAAGAAGTGTTCTGAGAGTTGCTCGAGCGCTCGCACAAACCCGCGATCAAGAATCACATCCGCGTTGCAGTACACAAGAATCGGACTGGTCGAAACCTGATGAGCGATCTCAAATGCAGAGCTGACCAGCGGAGTTCCGTGTTCGTTTCGCCGAACGTTGCCCCCATAAAAGGCACCGCTTTGCTCTGCGAACTCTTCGATTCCCTCTTCGCCCCCCAGCAGCAGCACATCGACCGCAGGCCGAAGCCGCAACCACGACGAAATCGCGTTCGCTTGAATTCGTTGGGCTTGGCCAGTAAAAGGTTTGGGAAGGGCAAAAAGTGTCACCGGCGCATGACAGACCGTTCGCAAGCCCGCGGCGCGATCGGTCTGTTCCTGTTGCCTTGAAACCTGAGCCATAGAATTCCTCAAATCTGTGCGAACATCAACTTGAACTTGCGCCACTGAATCAGCCACGCGCGAATGGCGTCGATTACTTTTCGATCCATCCAGCTACGAAATCTGAATCCGGGATCGTCCGGACGCCAGCCACCGAACGCCGTCTGGTCCAACTGCTCGTAGAACCGTGACCGCAGTGGATGCGTGGACTCGAAATCCCATGGCTTGAATTCCGTCGTAAAGTGTACGATCGCCGGCCGGTCACGCATCGCCAAAAACTCATCGCTGTCAAAAGGGGCAAGCTTCGCATTGGGATACTCAAACGCATGCGCCCCCTGGTTCCACCTAAGCGGCAAACGTCCCCAACGCCCGGCGAATACAACGTTCAGGGCGTACTGATCCCAGCACCAGACATAGGCCTCATTCTCCCGCAGGCAACGCAGCAGTTTTTCTTCGACGCCGTCGCGCCGCCACTTGTCCAGATTCAAAACCATCACACCGCTGTTGAAGTAATTCGCGGCACCGTCGAGCCCCAGTTGTTGCCAGTTTCCGATCGGCTGCAACGCATTCATGTATGGCTTTGCTGCCTGAATTTCCGAATCGCGAACTTCTCTGGCATCTACAAAGGGACATGAAACATCCGTCACCGCAAGGCAATAGTTGTCCCCCAGCGGCATCTCCCAAAGCTCCGTCAGATCATCCCGCACCATCACGTCGGAATCCAAGTAAATCACCTTTTCAATCTCGCGGGGAAGCAACCTTGCGGCCAGCAATCGCAGGTACGCCGTGTGTGTGATGTGGTGCGACGTGACAAGGTCCGAAACATCATTCAAGCCGGGACGAATAACGGAAAGACTCACCGAAAGTCCACGCAGCGATTCCGCGATTCCCTCCAGACTGGACTCGCTAATCCCGCCATCAAACAGCACCACGTTGAGTTGGTTGCCGACCCGCATCGACATGGCGGCTGAATGCAGCATCACCGTCAGTGGACGCACGTAATTTTCATCCGCCGCGCACAGCAGAACCGGGTCACCGGGCAAAGCCCTGGCCGCAAGTTGCTCAATCGGTTGCTGTAGCAAGTCTGACATGACTAGTCTGACGTCCCCTGGTTTGGCGATGCAGTTGCACCTGCTCCGTTGTGCGATTCGCTTCGCTGTAGCAGGTTCAGCACTCGCTCGCGAATCCGCACGACCGGTCCGGCAATCGGATGCTTTTGAATCTGCTCAAAAATCTCGTGAGCCTGCCCCAGTTCTTCCGCCAATTGCTTCGCAATCTGCTTTTGCCGCTGGACCTCGCGGCGTGCGTGGGCAAGCTCCGCTTGTAACTCTGTCAGTTCACCTCGCGAGAATTCGTCGAAACGCTCGAACACTTTTTCGTGTGCGAACGAATCGACAACATGATTTTTCTCGCCCAGTAAATTCGCTTCAAACGCCAACGCTTTTCCCGAGCCAGCCTGCTGTTCGATGGCCTCGAACATCGCACCGGCCAAACGTTCAAAGCGGTCCACCGCCGATTCAGACATCTGCATCGCGTCGCACAGCAGGGCATCCTGCAGATTCAATTTTGCGCCGGTCGGATTCAGCAGGCTTTTCATCACCGGCCCGATCGACTCACGGCTGTTGATGTTCCAGACCGCCGGCACGTAACCGGGGCAGTGATGAAAGTCCAACATCGCAACCGGCTTTCGCAGCAGCATCGCCTCAAGCATCGTTGTCGAAGGCGTCGTGATTACAACGTCACTGGATTGAATTGCATTTTGAACATCGCCACCGGCAAAATCATCCAAGCGATTTTCCACGCCGATCGATTCGGCAAGTCCCGCTGTTAACCGCCATGTGACTTCCAATTTCCGGCCACCGATCTGCGGCTGATTCGTCAGGAACTCCCTGATCGCAATCAGACTCTGTTTCGTCGTTTCAATTTGCTTCGGTGTGAAGCCCGGCGTTTTCGCGGTCATCACCAAAACTCTCGACACGTCCGCGTCAGTAACCGAGAAATCAGACTCTCGCCATCGCGACCTGAGCCCGTCAAGCCGCGGAATGCCGACCGTTTCGACCTTCGGACCGTTGCTCCAACTGTGAAGGATTCTGGACTGGGAAAAGCCAATCGATGCAACCTTGTCCGACAGCACCGGGCGCATCGTAAACGGGCATGCCGGTTCATCGTCCCGATTCTCCCAGGCGTTTCGCCACTCAAGGATCCCGTCCACAAGGTAAACCGTGCCAACGCGTTTCTCGCGAAGCTCAATCACGGCCCGTCGAAATCGCTCAAAGTGCTCTGAAAAGAAAACCGCAAGGTCGCCTTCAGACGCAGCACTGGCGACTTCGCTGGCGTCGATCACTACCACGTCAAAGGACAAACGGTCGGCCAGCGGCGCAGCTTGATGGGCGACCTCCGCTGCGGTTCCCACGAACCAAACTTTCCTTTTCATCGAATTTCCCCCGGCAACAGGCCTTACGGATCCTGGCTGTTGACCGTCAGGCCGTCGTTGCGAGAACAGAGCCGAAACAGGGGCTCCGGAGATGTTTCCACCGGATACGTCTGAACGCTTCCGTCACCAAGAACAAAATTCACGGTGCCAGGATGAGCCGAACCCCAAACCGGCGCATCGCCGGGCGCGATCCCGTAGTCCGGGCTGGATGCCATCTGGAGCAGGATGCCGCCGATACGCATGATGGTGGCCGGTTCGTCGCCGTTGTAGATGGAACCATCAGCCCAGCCAGACGGCTGTCCGAGGAAGGACGGATCAAGATGTTTTTCACCCAAAAAGATCGTGTTCGATAACCCGTCGGTGACTTTGTCGTAGTTGTAACGACCTCTTGGGCCTCCGGCCAGGCGTCTGTTTACAACCGGATTGTCACCGCTTAGACCCGAGTTAAACACGCCGTCGACTTCATCAACAAACAACGCCCACCTGAAGTTCAAAAAATGTAAGTGCGAACCCGCGTTTCCAGCGTAGTCTCCGACGGCTCCAACTGGATAGTCATTTGCTTCGGCGAGACTGACCATCGGACCCGAGCGGCGACTGGGACAGATCATGACAGGAACTCCCTGCTGGAGGACTTCAGGATCCTGATCCACGTACATCGCCTGAGTGTCAAAGCGACGAAAAAGGTTTTCCTGTTCAACCCATGGCAACAGGAATACCGGCCATGTCAAAAACCCGTCCGCAGGTCGAGACGGCGGAATCATCATCTGAGCGGATTCGAAATTTTGAATTGCCAGCCCCAGTTGCCTGAGGTTGTTGGCACATTGAGTACGGCGAGCCGCTTCGCGGACCGCCTGTACAGCCGGCAGTAGCATCCCGACGAGAATGCCGATGATCGACATCACCACCAGCAATTCAATCAGCGTGAATCCTGATTTCCGTTTGATCATCAAAGAGCCTTGTACGCCGAGGTGGATGTGAAGTGGACATGATGTGGGTCGCGACAGGTTCCTTCCCGAACTATCAAAAATAGTACCCCTTACTCAATCCAACAAGTTTTCACACTTTCTGCATCCCGCAAATGGCCAAAATTACGTTGTTTTTGCAGAAGTTTTGGATTGAGTCGTACGCTGGAAAAAAATTAAAGCCTCCTTTTGTCGCGACACTTGGCCAAACGGGCATCCCTGCCAGCGAGTCCGCGACGTACCAAAGCGATTCCAAAGCGAACCAAATCCGGGCCAAATGCTCCTGTTCCATGAAATGTGCTCCGTGCCGGCGGCGCAGCGGCAAGCCCCCGGGTTTCTGCCGTCTGTGTTCCGTGAACGGTTTTGGACAAAGGCCATTTCACCTCTGGTTAGCTCAGTAGGCAGAGCATCAGATTGTTATCTGGATGTCATGGGTTCGAGTCCCATACCAACCGCAAGCCTGAAAACCTTGCACCTGTAACCAACGGGTTATTCCATTTGGCTCGGGAGGCAGAAAGCGACTGTAAATTCTTCCCGGCGTCCACGTTCGATGCGTCTTCGGACAACACGAACAGAACTTCGGGCAGCACTGAAAGATGCCTTGCAGTGTGCCGCTGAACCGATCGCAGACGTGAACTCACAAGAAAGCTCTGGCTTGCCAGCGGGCTGGAACAACGCAACCGATCGCGCATCGTCGCCTTTGTTTGCCGCGTCCCATCCCACAAGGCACGCTAACTTTCAGTCGTCTCATTTCCTGCATCGTTTCAAGCAACACTCCGCATTGATCGGTGTGAATGAACAGCGCCGAAGCTTCCCGGGCTCTTTTTATGCACCTTCCCTGTTTTTGGCCGAACGTTTTTCGCCACGATCCGTCCGGGTTCAAAGTAAACCCGGATTATTCACGACGACGGGCGTTAATTCTACGTTTGGCCAACAGGAGCAAGGGGAAAACTGAATTTCAACAAGAAATGTGAATCATTCGGTAGGTGAAAGCCGCAGCGATCGTTTCAGCGCATCAGAGTAACCGATCAATGTCGGAACTGATTCTGACGCCCACGCCTCGTGAATAATCCGGGGTAAATAACAAGAGGAAAGAATGCTTCGAATCTACAAAATCATGCCGCACGAAATCGGCCTTCATTTTCGCGACGATCAGTTCATTGGAATCAAGTTGGCGGGTCGCCACTGGAGTTTTACTCCATTTGGCAAGGAACGAGTCGAGGTCGTTTCTACCCGGGACATCCTGCTAAAAAATCGTCTGCTCAACGATGTCGTCCGCGCCGACCGTGAGAACGGTACTCTCAAAGGCGTAGCGACGTCCCTGGACCTGACCGACCATCAGCGCGGCCTCGTTTGGGTTGATGGTCGATTTTTCACCACCCTGGGCGCTGGCGCCCATGTCCTCTGGACTCAATCCCGTCGCGTGCGGATTGATGTGGTTGATGTACAAAGCCCAAGATTTGAACACGACGACATCGAAATCATCACTCGGCACAGCACCGCTGCGGATCACATGGAAGTCTGCGACGTCGCTCGCGATCACGAGGGAGTTTACTTTCACAATGGTCGCTACGTGCAAACGCTGTCAGCGGGCCGCTACGCATTCTGGAGCAAGGCAGGCAACACGCGTGTGATCGAAGTCGATACGCGCGAACAGATGCTTGATATTGCCGGTCAGGATGTCATGACGTCCGACCACCTGACTCTGCGGCTCAATGCGGTCGTGGCGTACAAGGTTGTCGATGCCCGTGCCGTGGTCGGAACCAGCGAAAAAATTGGCCCCACGCTTTACCGCGAATCCCAGTTGGTTCTGCGTGACGTCATCGGCGGCCGGACTCTGGACGATCTGCTCGGTGGCAAGGACAAGGCTGCTGCCGAAGCTCAACAGCAGCTTCAGCGGCGGGTCCGCGAGTTTGGATTGGCACTCGTTTCGTTCGGTATTCGGGACATCATCCTGCCGGGCGAAATGAAGGATCTGCTCAACCAGGTGACAGCGGCAAAGAAAGCGGCCGAAGCGAACCTGATTTCGCGACGCGAAGAAACGTCTGCAATCCGCAGTCAGGCCAACACCGCGAAACTGCTCGACGCCAGCCCAACGCTGATGCGACTTCGTGAACTCGAAGTCCTCGAAAAGATCGCCGAAAGCAGCAGCCTCCAGGTCATGCTTGGCGATGGAGGCAACCTGAGCGATCGGGTGACCAAACTCATCTGACGCTTCTCTCTGGCAAACAGCCCGCGCTACGCGTAGCCGGGCTCGCCAGATGTCGCTTTCTTCACTCTTCTAACGCGCCACATTTATCCCGAGAGCCACTTCGCGAAATCACCGTACGCTTGGCCGTCGTTAAACACCTCTTTCGCGACCCGCATCGCTTCCTCTTTCAAACCTCGCAATCGCTCCGCGTCTTCGCCCAACTGCTGGATCAATCCGGCCATCGAAAGAACCGAGTTTGCAGCCAAAAACGCACTAGCGGCTTCCTTGGGCACCGAATCAAGAGCTTGCGTCGTCACGACCGAAGGCACCCCAAACGCGCAGGCCTCACAGCACTTTATCTTCAGGCCTGTTCCGAATTCGACCGGGTTGAGCGAAAGGTCAATGCGGCGATAGAACGCGCGAGGATGATCCACCCGCCCCAGCAGTTCGACCTGTGGATCGGCCGTCAGTTCCATCCGGAGCGCGACGGGGTCATCATCCTCCAGCAAACTGTCTTCCTGAAACAACAGCCAGTCGCCAATGCTGCCGGCGACCACAAGCTTCACCCCGGGAAGCGACTTGCGCACAACCGGCCACGCGGTGCGAAAGAATTTCGTCAACGCGTGACTGTTGGAAGCGTTTCCCGACCCGATGTAGCCGATCACCAAACCGTCTTGCGAAACCGCACCGGCATCCGGGAGCCCGTTTTCTTCCACCAGCGGTTCAACGCTGTGACCCACCGTGATGACCTCCGACCCGGGCGACATTTCCCGAAACGTAACCGACTCTGCTGCATTGATCGACATCACGGCATCAAATTTCGACAGCGTCCGCGACTCCTGATTCTTTCCGATGATCAACCAGTGATCGAATCCAAATTCGACAAACTGCTGCTGCCTTTGATGCAAAACGTCATGCGTATCGATAGCCCAAGCGATCTGCTGCCGTTTCGTCTGATCTACGCCATCGAGCAAATACGCCATTTTGACGTATTCACAGATAACCACATCGGGCTCAAATCGATTCACCTGATCGGCAAAAGCTTCCATCGCCCAGGGCCAGCAAAAATCCTCCAGCAAAACAGGCTCCAGTGCCTCTTTTGATTGTGACCTGTCGCGAAAGGCCTGCCGCACAAAATGCAGCGTCCCATCGACGTGCCAGCGAATCCTTTTCATGGCACCCGATGGCGGGTCGTGGGACTGGTGGTGCTCAACGCTCAGTCCCAGTTCGGCGACCCGGTCCGCGTCTTCGATGCCGAACTTCTCGCCAACGTAAAACGTCCCAATCACGTGCTCGCCCAAAACGTCTGTTCCCAGTGCTTTGACCAGGTGCAGAATTCGCTGTTGGGCGCCGGTACAGGATCGCCAGTACGGAACATCGGTCGCGATCAGAATCCGTTTGCCGGGCACGATTACCTGTTACCAATTGGAATCATCAAATCTTTGGCACCGGCCAACAGGTCATCACCAATGCCCGTCGGCCGTGCATCAGACTGCTACGAATCCGATTCCTTTTTCCAGTTGTAAATATTGTAGGCGTCGTTGTTGTACGATTCGCCCTCGCGAGGGACGCGCGATTCGACTTCGGTGGGGCCATCGCCTGCAAACCACATGCGAGGTTTTGTTTCTTTTTCGCCACGCAATTGAACCAGAGGCGTCGCCTTTTTGGCTTCTCGCATCGCAACCGAAACCTTCGAATCGGGATCGTTGAGATCGCCGAAATGGATCGCATCGGAGGGGCACGTCGACGCACACGCTGGCTCCATGTCGTTCTCAACGCGATGGTAACAGTTGTGGCATTTGACGGCTTGATTGGCTACCGAATCGATGTAGATCGCACCGTAAGGACAAACTTCCACGCAGGTCGCGTGACCGCAACATTTTTCGTAGTCCACCACCACGCTGCCGCCGCCACCCTTGTGCAACGCGCCGCAGGGACAGGCTTTGACGCATGGTGCGTCTTCGCAGTGTTGACATGCCATCGGAAGAAACATCCGTGCTACCTTGGGATATTCCCCAACGTCCTGGTAAAACGTCTGGCGAATGTAACTGCCCAGGGGAACGTCGTTCTCGGCCTTACACGACACTTCGCAGGCATGGCAACCAAAGCAACGACGGGTGTCGATAAACCAACCGTAACGCTTGCCGTCATCGGGTGCCTGCATCCGGTCTTTCCAGAACTCCTCGGGCTGGAAAAGATCTTCCGAATCCTGTGTCGGGGAATCCGCCGCGCCAGCAAGCCCGCCGGCAAATGCCGCTACAGACGCTGACTCAAGAAAGTCCCTGCGGTTGGGGGCGTCACCCTGATTTTTGCCAGCAGTCTGGCTGAGATCCTTGTCTGAATCGCTTTGATCGCTCATTGAGGGACAGCACTCCGAAGTTGTTTACGAATTGAAAATGATAAAGTGTAACGGTTTTGTCGATTGGTGGATTGGCCGGGCCGGATTATTGCGGATGTAATGGCAAATCGGGTTCGTGAAGAGGCATGAATTATACCGATTCGCAAGAGGAATGATTCCCGCTCGTTCAGGAGCCCATAAATGCACCGGCCCACGCAACTTTTTCGTTTTGCCATTTTAGCCTGTCTGTCGCTTCCTTGCGCCGCTTTTGCCAACCAGCAAGAGGTAATGCTTGTTTCCGGGCAAGTCCTCTCTCCGGACAAAGACGTCGCGTCGACGATCGATGTCGATCCCGACCAAAGCAACGTCACCTCGGCGTCCGCAGTGCAAATCCGCTCGGACAGGAATTATTCTTTGCTCCAGCCGATCTCCCAGTCAACAACACCTACCAAATTCAGCGACAAAACCGCCCAGTTCGGTACCCATTCCAACGACATCGCTGTCACGGTCAGCAATTTCGAAGAGGGGTTGCATGACAATTACACGCTTTCGGTGACCAACACAGGCACTACCGATTACAAATCGTTGTTGATTGTCGTGAAGATACCGGATAATTGCAAAGTCCACCAAATCCTTCCCAAACCCATCGCAGTGTCGGGAACCAATGTCATTTTCAGTATCCCTGAACTGACCGGCCGCGACAAGCACAAGATTAGTATCGCCGCCACGACCCCCGATGGTGAGAGAGTTGAATTCCCCGCGAAAGTTTTCGCAGACGTTTCAAAGTCAAAGGCAACTGGAATTTCTGATGTCGAATGGGTCCGAAAAACCAGTCCCAAAGCAATCCTTGCCGCACATCGACGGACTCCCGATTCTCTTCCGGTGGACCCCTTTTCGCCTGTGATTTCCAATCGGCCAACCACCGAAACCGATGACAAGCCCTTTCTGCCACTGGTCATCGCAGACCAGCCTCAGGGTATCGACAACATCCTCCCGGAACTCAATGTTGTTCCGACGGAAGTCACGCAAGTCGATTCGTTGCCAACCGAAGCAACCGTCCGGCAAGTTGAATCCATCGAAACGGAACAGGCGACAAAAACTCCCAGTTTCTTTGCGGGACTCACGGCAACGATCGAATCACCTCAAAGTGTCAAGGTTGGAGAAATCACCGACTACGCCATTTCTGTGCAGAATAACTCGGGAAGAAAAGCGAGCAAAATCCTGATCCAACTGACGATTCCCGATTCTCTCGAAGTCGCCATTCTGGATCGCTCGGCCTGGTTCGACGAACAAACCAGAAAGCTGACGTGGGAAATTGATGCCCTTGCCAACGGCCAGTCCGAATTGATTCAGTACAAAGCGGTCGCACGAGACCCTGGCGATCTGACTCAATCAGTTATCTGTGGAGTCTCCGATCAGTACGCAGGCGAATCAACCGCCACCACGACTGCGGTCAAGTAACCCATTGACCGGAATGCTTCTTGCCCAACAAAGGAGTCCTTCCGGGAATTTAATCCGGGTTAATAAATCCGGGTCGAAAACCCGGATGAACCACAAAAAAAAGGCACCCGGAATGGGTGCCTTTTTGATTGGCTGTTGAAGAGATCGGGAATTCGCAGATCGCTATTGCCGACCGGCTCCGATACCTGGTCCCGGTCCGAAACCGCTGTCCTCGGCTTCTTCCATTGCACGGGCCGCCTTTCTGGCAGCCTTCTTGGCACCGAATTCGAATTTGTCATCTGCTTTCAGCAACGAAGAAAGGTATTCGCGACGATCCTCAAGGTCGTTTCGCAGCGACAGTTGGCCATCGGCCAACATCACCAAAGTCTCACCCGGGTACTGATACTGGATTGGCTCGTTACGTTTGATGCCCAAGCGATCTCCACCAGAGATATCAACCACGACCGAACCCGTTTTGATGGGATCCGGTTCCTGGTCTCCGTCAAGGTCAACGTTCTCAAGGCGATGGATCGCCCAGGTGACCGGATGAAGAACATGGGTTGGTTTTGAGAAATCCAGCAGTTGTCCCGCACGAACTTCCGCTTTGAATGGAACCGTGATTCCGCTCAGCTTTCCGCCCCGGAAAGACTTTCCGGCAGCGACTTCCATGCGACGATCGCCATCAACAATCTGCCGATTGCCGATTTCGACTTTGCGAGGTTCGACAGGATTGCCAGCGTAGACAAACGAACGGGAATTGTTGACGCTGACCTCGACTGGATCACTCCAGCGGCTTGGACGTGCAAACCTCAGGTAGTCGCGATTTCCGTTTCCGGGAACCTTGTACTCAACCCACTCGTCGTTCTCGCCATAGCGTTCGCTAACAAAGTAAGTCACGGTTCCGTCTTCGGCCTCTTCCTCGCGAGCCAAAGCAAGACGTTTACGAGCTTGTGGATGAATCATCTTTGATGAGACGGGCTCCTTTTTGACGAACTCAAACTGATCGTCATCGTCATCGTCGTCACCGTCATCTCCTGTTTTGCCCTTCTTGCTGCGACCACCAGCGTTACCCATGCCCATGCCACCGATGTCACCCATGCCCATGCCACCCATGCCCATGCCGCCAGCTCCCATACCGCTTCCGCCTCTGGCAAGTTCCGGATCTTCATTGTTGGGGTCTCGGACCCAAACTCGCATGCGATACTGGTAGGTTTTTCCAGAACGAACAGCCATGTCAAAGAAACGCACAACTTTGACATCGCTCTCAGGCTTTTTCTTGATGTCGATTTCGTCATAGGCAGTCGTGTCGGCAGAAGACCGGGCCCCGCCGATACCTCCCATGCCCATACCCATGCCCATGCCACCGATGTCACCCATGCCTAGATCGCCGCCAGGTCCGCCACGGCTACCGCCCATTCCCATGCCCATTCCCATACCCATACCCATGTTGCCTTTACCGCTCATGGTTCCCCGGCGTCGGCCACTTGGGCGATCCATCATCTGGTCATCGTCATCGTCTTTGTCGGTGTTGTCCTTGAGGATATCGTCACCGGTGGCAATCTTGACTTCTTCCTTTTCGGGGAACGGGAAATCACGAGCCCGCTTTGGATCCCAGCCACCATGCATCGCGAGCGACTTGTAGTCGATTCCCGTCATCGCCGGAATGGGAAGGCAGATCGCAACATCGAACTCTTGAGGTGAAACGACTTCGGCGGCAGTGAATCCATTGCCCGGAAAAAGTTCTTCCTGACGAAGGATGGCTTCGGAGACATCGTTCCACTCACCGGCACTGCCATCGGCAGCAACTTCGCGTCGCTCAATCTGCAGGTAATCGTAGTTGGGGGCATCACGCTCCGGATGGAAAGCAAAGCTACCGGAATAGTGGTCGCGGAAATCTTCCCACATCTTCTTGTGGTCGATAACACCACTGACCGCCACAACGTCCAATGAAAACGGAGCAACCTCTGTCGGTGAAAGGTTGCGTGGACGATAGCCGGGGAATGTGTACTCGTTCCATTTGGCAACGTACGTTCCGGCTTCTACTTCTTCGCCTTTCTTTTTCTTCTTTTTCTTTTTCTTCTTTTTGGAATCGCCCATCGCCATTCCCATGCTCATGCCCATTCCCATGCTCATGCCGCCTTCGCCGCTATCGTCATCTTCATCGCTCATCCCCGGGCCACCCATTGCCATGCCACCGAATCCGCCCATGCTTTTGCTGGAACTGCCGATCTGCTTGGGGAACTCTGGTTTGACCACTTCAAAGTTAACCAGTGCGTCCACAACAGCACGTTGTTGTGGCTGAAGGATGACGGTCGAAGAAAAAGAAGTCCCCGAGATGTCACGTACTTGCGCAAGGTCCCGGTCGCGGCGCATCGAATCGCGTTTGACCGGATAGGACGCTGGCGTCATTACGAAATCACCCGCTGCAATCGAACCCGCGCCGCGGATCCGCTCAAGCACCTTGTCGTCGCCGGCCCTGCGCGACGAGATTTTGTCCCAATTGCTTTCAGCGACCATGAATCGATTGGCGCTTTTGGCTTTGTCGACCATCCCCTTGGGTGAGATTTGATCCCAGACAGGCGTCGCGTAACCCAGCCAGAAGAACAGGCCAAGCAAAATGATGCCCAACGCAAGAACGATTTTCTCAACGTGATAGAGAAAGAATTTCTTGATCGCTGCGGAACTCAGGTCTGGTTTTTTCATGATTCGTAACCCGTTGGGAAAACAAATGGTTGTCGGAAAAAGGGAAAAGGTTGAACAAAAGAAAACTACTGGCTGGCACCGCCAGCTTCGGGAACCTGTCCCGGAGCCTGAACGCCACCGACAGGAGGTACCGCCGGAGCACCGGCTTGTCCAGTTGGAGCCGCTCCGGCAGGCCGTGGATTGGGTTGAGCTGCGGCAGGTGTCGCTTCAGCACCAGGGATCGGGGCTGCGACACCGCCTGCAGGCTGAGCATTGCCCGCAGCAGCCTGACCAGCCCCTGCCGCAGGTGCAGTGCGATTGGCCGGTGCAGCCACTTTTGGCGGTTGTTCGGGAGCTTCGATTTCCTGGACCGTTTCGTCAACAACTTTCTGGCCGGCGGCCTTTCTGAGAAAGTTCTCCCGGACCGGGTTGTAAAGCTTGACGATGCCAAAGAATTCCACCGACACGTCGAAGTTGATTCGGCTTTCGACAGGGCGCGATTCCAGTGCATCGAGCGACACAGAAGGACCACCGCCTCCGCCCATGCCCATGTCACCCATGTCACCCATGTCCATGCCGCCCATTCCCATGCCGCCCATTCCCATGCCCATGCCGTCATCGGAATCGTTTTTGGTGATCCCGCCATTGAATGCGATCTGAACGTCTTCGTCCTGGTGACGATTCACACGTAACTGGTTAATCTCGAATACAAAGTTTGAATTAGCACACAACGCGATGAACTCGGGAATCTTTCGTTCATCCATGGTCACACCCAATCGAAACGGAACGCGCTTGGCAACAATCAGTTCAAGATTCTTCTCCGGAAGTGCTTCGCCGCCGATGACGGCACGAATGTCCGCCGCAGCAATTTTTTCAAAATCCGGCGTGACATAGCGACCGTGATATGGATTTCGCTCGGCATTCATATCAAGACCATCCTCTGCCCCGGGCAAGGCTCCCCGGGCGCCCGCCATGCTCATGCTCGCTCCTCCCATGGGCCCTCTTGCGCCAGTGGATGCTGCGGCATCGTCTTCACCGGGAACCTCCCCCTTCAGACGTGGGTCCGGTTCATGCAATACCCCCAAGTCTCCGTCTGCTTCACGACCAAAAGCAATGTGGTCAATATTTCGAATGATCGATGTGTCGTTTGACGACGAATCGCCATTGATATCCTTGATGTTCTTGAACATCGCTTCCAAAAGCCACAGATCCTGCATCAGCATGTTGGCTTGCAGGAAACTGGGCGCAACAGAGGCTCCCTTGTTGTCATCGTAACCGGCAAACTGCGTCAGCTTTTGCTGCCACAGAAGCTGGTTGGGCTCCTCCCACTGCACCGGATAGCTGTTCAGCTCGTCGATCAGTGAAAGCCCGGAATCGCCACCTCCGCTCATGCCCATTCCCATTCCCATGCCCATGCCAGGAGTACCACCGCGTCTGCCTTCGCTGTCGCCCATTTGGGCTTCCTGTTTCTTTTTGATGTACTCGGGATCGTATTGCCAGTTGGTGCCCAATTCGCGGGTAATTTTGTCCATGAACTGTGGGATGCGGTTGTAAAACGTGATCAGGTACTTCTCGAATCCCCGGCTGCTTTTTGGATTGAACTTCTCAACCACTTCAATCTGACTGAAGAACCGGGTCGCCTCGTCACCAAGAATCTCTTTGGGCCACTGAAAAGATCCCTTCTGGGCGCTGTAGCGCTCGTTCCAGCCAGCGACGATCGAAGAAATTGTGTCGTCGATGACAGCGTCCATGCCTGCCTGGGTGGCTTTGTTCGGATGAGCCCTCTCGCCGTCCTCCTCGGCATTTACTTTCATGACTCTGTCAAGTTCACCGACACGCTTGCGAATCTCGTTTTCACGCTTTTTCTGCGCGGCGACCAGTTGGTTGGACGTAAAGAACCAGATTCCAATCGAAGTCGCCGCCACCATGAAGCAGCTAATCCAAAATTTATTGCGTTGCATCCAGGCGATAAAAGGAGCCAGTTGTTCCACGGTACTCTCCGATGTTTTTCAAAAATGATTCGTTGCGATTGCCTGGGGCAAACTAGTTGGTCTCTGCTGCGGCTGCTGCCGCGTCGGCTTCTGCCTTGGCGGCAGCTTCCTCACGGGTTGTCTTGGCTTCATTGCGTTCGGCTGTGCTCTTGGGAATCCAGGCCATTTGCACAACAAAGATGTACTCTTTGGCCTCGAAAACCTTCTCGTTGTCGACCAGGGATTGACCGGAAGAATCGCCCATTCCCATGCCGCCCATTCCCATGCCGCCGATACCTCCCATGCCCATGCCGCCGGGTCCGCCGCCTAGGCTACCGCCAGAGCGCTTTCCACCACCGCTGCCGATACCGCCCATGCCCATGCCGCCCATCCCTGAACCGGATGTGTCGGATTCGATGGAAATGATTTTTGGGTTGCTTTTCGGTGATACGCGGACAACCGTCGGGTAGCTGATCCCCAAGTCCTCGTAGGTGAAGTCGCCTTCGGGAAGCTTGACCGTTCCACTGGTCAAGTTCTTGAGAAAGGTTGAACGCACAAAGTCAAGTTCCCCAGTCAGAGGGTCCTCGTTGAAGAAGTGATGCCCCTGAATTTCGATCACCCAGCCGGCTTTGTCTTTCAGCTTTCCTTTGTCCTCGCCTTCATCGCCAGCGCCAGCAGCGGTCGCCGGTTTGGGGGTTTTGTCAGCGGCAACGTCGTCCTGAAGCGAGTCGATGTCGCGTGCGTTCTGGTTTTCAAAGATCTTCTCGATTTTGGCATGCCATTCGCCCAGATCCTTCTGAAATTCGGTTTCGATATGATCGATGTAAATCTCGCGCCGCCCCGCAAAGGGAACTTCCTTGGGGTCGATCGCCTTGAAGGCATCATCCGGAAGTTCACTCAACTTCTTTTCGATATTTTCGTCCTTGGGCAATGCCTGATACAAAGCACTGTAAATCTCGATCCACGACGCACGGTCCAGATCCGAAGCCGTCAGCTCGTTGGCGACGACTTTGAATTTGCCCAGCAGCTCCTTCAGTTCGGTGTCACGGGTAACGAACGTCTTGCTGGCTTTGGATTCCCGGTCGGCTGCTTTCATGGCCGAGTCCCACGTCGTGGTGCCGTCGGCGTCAACGTGAGTTTCAGCCACGTTTTCGTTGGCCAGCGTCTTGTAAAACAGCCCCAGCGAACAACCCAGCAGCAACAAACTGACCGATGCCAATACCCATGGTTTCTTGGCGCGAATCACACGCTCGATCACCATCTCGTTGGGCAACAGGTTGGTCTTGATCTGCCCGTGGCTGAGTCCCTGCAAGCAGAGGCCGTAGCAGGGAGCAAAGGAAAGTGAATTGTTTGCAAACGTGGACTGGCTGGTAACCTCGTCGCCGTCGAGATGCTTGAACCCTTTCGCACGGGAAACCTTGATCTCAAGCTGTTTGCCAAGAAACTGAGTCAAACCCGGAAGTTTGGCCGCGTTGCCCAGCAGAACCATTTCGGAAATGTTGGCGGATTTGTCCATGCTTTCAAAGAAAGTCAGCGAACGCTGGACTTCGTTGACCAGGTCGTTGAAAACCGGTCGCATCGCCTGAAAGACAGCCTTGGGATTCTCCGCCATCTTTGCATTGCGCTTGA
Organism: uncultured Pirellulaceae bacterium; assembly: GCA_937928555.1. GTDB lineage: Bacteria > Planctomycetota > Planctomycetia > Pirellulales > Pirellulaceae > Mariniblastus. The sequence goes on along the minus strand of CALFWR010000014.1, from coordinate 11,659 downwards.
GATGCTCGGCTTTGGCCTGAGTCAGTTTCATCTCGCGCGAAAGTTGTTTCGTAAAGTGATTTCCACCGATGGGAATGTTTCGCATCCAGAGCTTGACGCCGTTGGAAACGATCAAGTCAGTGGTGTCGGTGCCCATCGAAATCATCACGATGGATTCCGGAGGATCTTCAGGGTCGAACTCCTCGGCGGTTGGCAGTTCGTCAATGTAGTCATGGCAAACAACATTAAAAACCGAAAGCGGCGACAACTGAACAATGTCAACTTCGACACCGGCATCGTCAAACGGCTGCAAGGCCCGGAACACTGCGTCACGCTTCATCGCGAACAAGCCGATTTCGGCATCGACCGTTCGGCCATCCTCGTCGGTGCTTCCGCCCATCTGCTGCCAGTCCCAGATCACGTCTTCGATCGGAAAAGGAATCTGCTGGGAGACTTCAAATTTGACGATGTCGCCCATCTTGCGGGCTTCGACTGGTGGCGGCTTGAAGAATCTTGAAAGGCCCGCCTGACCCGGAACGCTGATCGCGATCGAATCTCCGGCAACCTCATTGCGAGAAAGAAATTGCTCCAACGCCTCTTTGATGATGGCTTCGGGTTCCGCGTCAGCAGCACTTAGAATCTTTGGGTATTCAATAAAGTCATACCGGTCCGCGACGATCGAATCGCCTTCGCCCTTGGTGCACCGAAGCGCCTTCAAGCCCGATTGCCCGATATCGATTCCCCAAACGGCATTAGTTTTCGCCATGAGTCAGCCTTTTTTGTCTTGGCACCTGTATCCACGCAAACAAAAAATCGTCTACGCTCAGTGCCTGATGAAAGTCGCAACAATGTTGCGTTTTCGGGAAGGATTCTCCCACGTTATACTCTAGTGAAGGATGCCCCAAAATGTCAAATTATCCCTGTTTTACTCGGATAAAAACCTTCAACAAACCGGTCGCCGTATGCGTGGGTTGTACGCCCTGCCTGGGCCTCACGATCCTCATTGCCTGAGTTACCGACACGCGGCGGGCTGACCAGTACCCATACGACGAAGCAAATCAGACAAAAGTTCCCCACACAAATCCCTTCCATGGAAAAATTTTCCCGTCTGATCACACTGTTCCCCTGTCGCCACCTCGAAGACTTTCCCGTTCACCTGAGCGAAAAATCTGCCAGTAGCCTGCATCACGCTTGGACCGCGCTATGGCATCCGCTGCTGATTCACCATTGCGGATCGATCCCGGATTGGCATCCCGCCGAAGATACGGTTTCCAACGACGAAGAAGCCGAAATCCAACGACAAAACCGGCTGCAGCAAATCTACTACGAAAACACCGAAGACTGGGCTGAGGGCGACGAACTGTTCGACTGCGAACAATTCAACAACCATTGGCAAGGCAGCCTGGTCGCTGTGGCGGCTCACGCGTCGGACAAGATCCACGCGGGGTTCGCGTCCGCTGCCGCCCAAGCCGGTGCGACGGTCGTTCATTGCGATGACCGCAATCAGTTTCTCGATCAGATCGGGATCGACTCAAAAGTCGCAGACGATCTCGTCAAAGGCTTCTTTGCGTTGGGATACGTTCGCCTTCAAGTCGAATTGATGACCCGGCAACTGCGTTTTTCATCAGAACTTGATGTCGAAAAGTTTAACGACGCCACCCGGGCGGCAGCTTTTGCCGCTGCCGAGTCTGCCGGTTCCTCTAAAGAAACGGCCCGGGCAAAGCTTCAGGCTGCCTTTGACTTGCTGATCGAAGAACGAAACCGCTACTACCCGGTTTCCGCCGAATTGCTCGATGTTGTTCTGACTCACCGCGGCACACGCTCCGAAAAAATCACAGCCGAAGTCAACCATCGGCAAGCAACGAACATTCTCCTTCACGGCGAAACACTGCAATCTATTGCCGACACCTGTCCCGATTTGACCCGCGCGATTCGCGACCGGGTTGACTCCGAAAGCCTGTCGGTTGTCGGTGGTGAAGCAGGTGAACTTCCGCTCGGAGTGATGTCCATCGAATCGGGCTTGAACCAGCTCCTTGTCGGACGCGAGGCTTTCGCAAAGCACCTTGGCGTGAGCCCTGGGGTTTACATGCGGCGAAAATCCGGGCTTCATCATCTGACCCCTCGCCTCCTGGAAGGACTTGGCTTTGCCGGTGCGATGCACTTTACCCTCGACGCAACAAAGTACCCCCGCAGTTCTTCCAATTGCATCCGTTGGAATGGTATCGATGGCTCCTCGGTGATGGCGCTGGGAGAAAGAGCCCTCAACGCCGCCAATGACGGATCGTTTTTGGGTTTGGGTCCAAAGATTGGAACCGAACTTGATTCGACCCATACCGCGACGGTGGTCTTTGCTCGCTGGCCCGGCCAGTCCTGTACGGCCTACGACGACCTCAAGGCTTCCTGTCAGTTCGGTAATCCGCTGGGTGATTTCGTGACCGCAGAAGCCTGTTTTCGTGAAGCCTACGATCCCGGTTACGGTGATCACTTCGAAGCCGACGAGTATGAAAACGCGTGGCCAAATCAGGACATCGCAACCGCCGTTACCTATTGGCGGCGCTGGTATCAACTCTTTTCAGTCCGCTCACTCGCCTGCCAACTGGCCCTTGCCAATTCCTGTGACAACACAAAAATCGCACTGCTTCTGGAGCAAGGCAACCAACTCCAAAACAAAATCGAGTCTGCAGCGGCGGGCGATTCCAGCGCCGACATTGACGACGAACTGATTCGGCTGACAAGCGACATCAAAGCCACGACCGACGGCCCTGCATCGCTCTTCAATCCTGCCGTCTGGACCACTCAGTCTCACGCCACGGTGAGCGGGCACAGCGGTCCTGAATTCGCCTCCCGGGGAAAATTTCGTTTCGCCGCCAATTCGCCCCGAGGCTGGGAGACAGTCACCAAGCTCAACGGCATGCAGACCGTCGCACTGCCCGGCCCATCGCCGCCCGAAACGACGGACCTTGCAAAAGCCCCCTTTGTCGACAACGAAAACAGGTTGCAGAACGAGAGCTTCGAAGTCCGCATCGACCCGCAGTCGGGCGGCATCAAGGGCGTTGCTTTCTACGGCAAACGCGGCAGCCTTTTCGGTCAGCAGGTCTCTGCAAGGCTCAACGGGTCCGGCAAAGCCCGCTACGGCCAGAACGTCTGCGAAAAACTTGAAACGGTTCGCGATTCGAGAATTCGCTCCCACATAACAGCAAGCGGAAAACTGCTCGACGGCAGCCAGACGCTCGCGTCGTTTCAGCAAACAACAACACTCTCTCGTGGACGAAAACTGATCGATGTCCATGTCGATATCCAGCCGACCGACCTAGGCCAGAAACTGCTGGATTCCGGCGGAACATTTTGCCTGCGCACTGCCTGGGCCAGCGAAGCGTCGTCGCTTGCTTGCGACAGCGTGGGCACTCGCCAGGATGTGCGCAAGCCGCAAATCAACGCCGCGCACTTTATCGAAGTCATCGACGCCGACCACCGTTTTGCCCTGCTCTGCAAAGGGCTTCCGCTGCACACCCGGACTGAGCGAAACAAACTCGAAACCACACTTGCAGCCCGCCAATGCGATGCCGATTGCAGTTTTGATTTTGCCTATGCGATCGACGTCCCCAATATTATGCAAACCGCCATTTCAGAATCGGTCCCGCCGATTGCAATCAATGCCGATCCATTGGCAGGAATTCACATTGCCAATCGCAACATTGTTGTCACTTCCATGCAACCGGTTTTTGCTGCCGCCGACAGTCGCTGTGATTCTGTTCGAATTCGATTCCAGGAAGTCCACGGCCAGAACGGACCGCTGAAACTCTACTCCCAACGAAAGATTCTCTCTGCCACCAAAGAATCATTCGCCAACGAATCGATCCGCGAGCTGGCCGTCGAATCCACTCAGGGGCAATCTGAAAACTGGTGGTCGTGCCAATTTGACTGTGGCGCTTTCGACTTTTTCCAACTGCTGCTAAATTTTCAATAGCGGGCACGTTCCCCGACCAGGGCAACACTTTGTAAAACGCGTGCAGAGTGCCGCATAGATTTAACGACTGACGGAAATCCCGTCCTATTTGCAGTGAGGATGCCATATGGTGATCGCGATTGACGGGCCGGCCGGTGCGGGAAAAAGCACCGTGACCCGTCGGCTTGCCCAGCGATTGGGCTTTGCTTTTCTCGATACCGGAGCGATGTATCGGGCCGTGACCTGGGCGGCGATCGATCGCGGCGTGCAGTTCGACGACGGCGATGCGCTTCTCGCTTTGGCTCAAGCAATCGATATCCGGTTTGACGGAGAAAGCGTGTTCGTTGACGGCGTTGATGCCTCTGTCCAGATCCGTGATCCGCTCGTCACCCGTAGCATCGTCCACGTGGCGGACCATGCGGAAATTCGCAGTCGTCTGGTGGGCTTGCAGCGTCAGATCGCATCCACAGGCAATTTCGTTTGCGAAGGCCGCGACCAGGGAACGATAGCTTTTCCCGATGCCTTTCTGAAAATCTTCCTGACCGCCTCGCCGCAGTTTCGTGCGATCAGGCGAGCCGATCAAATGAAGGCCGCAGGTCAGTACGTCGATTTTGATCAGGTGATTGCGGACCAAAAAATTCGCGACCAACAGGACGTTAACCGCCCTGTTGGAAAGCTGGTTCGAGCCGCAGATGCGGTCGAAGTTGACACCGACAACAAGTCGATCGATCAGGTCGTTGCAGAGCTAGTGCAGTTGGCCGAATCCCGTATCAAGACTACCGGCCAGGGCAGTTAGCTCCCGGCTGCAAGCCATCGCAGTCCGGCGGTACCAAAGTTATCCGTTAGTCGCCCGGGTGCCTTCAAACTTCTTCAGTTGCTCACGATAACGTTTTGTCTCGGGGGCCAGTTCAATCGACCTGCGGATTGCTTCGATCGCTTTTTGCTTTTCTCCATTGGCAAAATAAAGCTCCGCAAGGGTATCCCAATACTGCGGGTTGCCGGGACGAAGTTTGACCGATTTTTGCGACAACTCAATCGCATTGTCCAGATTCTTTTTCGCTTTGGCACAGACCCACGCGTAGTTGTTCAACAGCAACGGGCTGTCGGGAAACCGCGAAAGCACTTTGTAAAATTCTTCTGATGTCAGCATAAATAGGTCGTCCAACGTTTCGGTCTGGTTGCTTTTGATTAGCAGCGGAAATACCGATTCGCACAGGCTTGCATCGGCCGCGCGGTGCTTGAGAATCTTTCGGTACCAGCGTGCGGCGGTTTCAATATTGCCGTTGGCAAAGCCCCCGCGTACGAATCGCGCAATGTCTTGCTCGCTGTCGTCGAGGTACGGCGAGTCGATATAGTACAGCCGCAAAAGCTGGGTTCGGATCATCGCCTGAAACGGATCAACAAATCCTTTTTCGTCCTGTTCGGTCATTCGCCACAGATAGTAGCAGTTTTCGCCAATGCTATCTTCCCGCAGGCAGTCATGTAGTCGCATCGCATCAAACGCGATCATCTGCCATTGTTCGCCATTGAATTCATCCAAGTATTCGTAAGCATCATCCGGCTCAAAGTCGAGCATGAAAAGCATTTGCATGACTTGTGCTTTCTGCTCGTTGCCCGCCTTGCGGTAAGCCCACGCTGCTTTGCCAAAGTAGGAATGCGAATCGTTGGAAGAAGCCAACGTTTCAAACAGTTGGCCGGCTTGCAAATAATTCCCTGACGAGACGCAGTCTCTCGCAAGCACGATAGGCTCATTGGATCTCGTCGACCGTGACAGGAATTTCTCATCGATGTGCCAGATTCGAAAAAGCTGATCGGCAGGGCCATTGCCAAACGTGATCCCGTAGCGGTCAAATTCGGACCAGATGTCGATGTCCTTCCATGTCTCGCTGGCAGCGGGGCTTTTGACCAGTTTGGCGATGACTTTGTAGCGTTCAGACGGGTCTTTGATTGAATCCTTGAGTTTGCTTTCCAGTTCCGAAATCGCATCGTTGTTCAGGATCCGTCCCCGCGCATCGTAGGTTTTCAAAACCAGTGAAAAAGCATCCCCGTCGTCGGTGCGTTTTGCTTCAATTGAAGCAATCTCCATCGCCGACTGATACGCACCCTGACTTTGAAGCGCGACGATCACTGCTTTGGCCACGAAATCAAATTCCCTGTCGCCAGCGAGTTCAAAATAGAACCGCCGCAAGTAGTATTCGGACTCTTCTGTCATCCCTAGGGACGCGACCAGTCGTACCGCTTGCTGATAGTGATTGGTCATCTGCTGCCGACGGTCGTCAAGCTTTTCAATTTCTTTGACGGCAAGCTCTTCAAGCACATTTGCTTTGCGGATCAACCTCGCCGAACTCGCTACCGCCTTGATCGTCGAAAGCCTGCGTTTGAAATATTTGATCCGCTGCTCAACGGTGTTCCACCCGAAAAGGTCAAACAATTCATCGTAGCGGCGCTGGCTGGCCAGCGTCGTAAACATCGTGTAGCTCCTGGTGAGCTTCTTCTTTTTCTTATTATTCTCTTCCGGTTCATCCGGCTCCCGCTCAAGGGTGTAATCCAGAAACTCCCGGTAAGTGCTTTTGCTTGACCCGGGCTTCAAACCTTTCTTGATTTCGCTGAGCGATGCGGCAAAAGCTTTTTCATCACCTGCGTAGAATTCGATCAACGCTTTTTTGTAACCATCAGCGGTGTAGGCGAGCCCATCTTTGGGCGGCTTTTTGGTTTGCGTGTCTTCGTCTGCGTCCTGGTCAATGCCTTCTTCGTCCTCGTCCTCGTCCTGTTTGGCACTCACGATCAGCGATTGAAGCGACGACCAGTCGCCGCTTTCCATCAGAATGGTGTGCGTTAGCTCGCGTCGCTTCGACTCATTCACGACCTCGTTCGCGTATTCCGCAGCCTCCTTTGCCCGCCGCTGAAAACGAAGCACTCCAATCAGGTCACGCAGGATTTCCTGAGACGGAACCTTGGGCGGGTTCATTTTGTCTTTCTTGCGTCGTTGAGCCCCTTTTTTCTTTTTGAATTTTTCCAACGCCACTTTGTACTTCGCACCTGCTTCCAATTCAGGCTTGACCTGCTCTTTTAGCGCTTTGATCTCGTCATCCAATTCGCCTCGCATCCAACGCCAGTAATAGTAGGCCGCCTTGAAGCTGCTTTTGGATGTTGGATCTTCGATCCACGCTTTGATTTTCTCGCTATCCTCGCTGCGCAAAGCCTTTTTGGCATCGTCGATCGAGCTGGTGCAAACCCTGCGAAGCTTGATTCTCGTTTCGTTATCTTCCACTAATTCGACCAGTCGAAACGCAGCCGGTCGTCGGTCAAGGAAGCACAGTTTTTCAAGAGACCGTCGCTGGACGGTGTACTCACGCTCCAAAAAACCTGACACGCAATCAATCACGTTTTCGTTCTCCTCCGGCCCGACGTCGCAGCGCGCAAACAGGATCAGGTCATTCAGGCGGATCAACGCGTCGCCCCGTGAACGCGATGCCCAGCTCTCCAGCTCTGGAAGCGCCTTGGGCCCCAACTGCCACAATTCCCGTGTCGCTTCCTGGCGTCGCTCAAATATGGGACTCGACAATAGCCCGACCCATCGTTTGACCGATTCGACAGTCTCCGCATCGGCCTTGCCGGTCTGCTCCTGCTGTGCTGGCGGTGCGGTGGGCGGTGTCGCCGGTTGCTGAACCAACAACGCAGCAAGAAAAATTAAACTTCTGATCGCGGTGATAAAGAGCACGCTAGTCGACCTCCTTGCTGAGTGTGTCGGAAACTTCGCCAGCCAGCCATCCGGTGACCGTTGCATAAATCAACGTCGCAAACGTCACTAAAACCGCGCCTACCAGTGAAGTAAAAATACTCACGCCGCGAAGAGGTATGTCCATCATCCCACCACCGATCGCCACACCCAGAATCGCCAGAGCAATGCACTTGCCCCAAACCATCCACGCATCACGACATTCCGAAAATGAGGTCAATATTGTCGCCGAGACAATCCCGTACGGCGACTGGTTGTCCCAGGCAGAAGTCAGAAACAGCACCGCCAGAATCAATTGCAGCGGAAGGATCACGCTGAGCAAGCCGGTCAGCAACCACGGCAAGGCCGCAATAAACATGCTGAATCCAAACAACATCGCGGTGCTGAAAAAGTCCGATGCATCGGTGGGTCTGGTTTCTTCCACCGTCGTTTTCCCGTTGGCTGCGTCTCGAAATATCACGCCTGAAACAAACAGCAGCAGCGTGTAGCCAATCCAGCAGGGGATTCTTCCCACTGCCATGCCAACCCCCCAGTCGACGATCCGATTGGTCATCGCTGCGCCTTCAGTAGGGTTCGCCGGGCCAAAGCCGTGCCAGGCGGCACTGCCTACCCACAGTAGCACGATCGCCAACCCGGCCCATATGTAAACACCGATCGACTGCAGCATTGCCAGCGACTTGTCAAACACCCCGGCGGGCCCCAAGTCACCGATTCGCAAACGATCCTTTGCCGGTTTGGCACCGTTGCGAGCGGACTCGTTCGGTTTCTCTGGCTTTGGTTTCTTTTTGTTTTTCGCATGAACGCGGACCGGCGCATCGTCTTCGACTTTGACCGGATCGGGAGTTTTCTTCTGTCGCGGGATTCGCGGCATCGCCACCGGTGTCGCCGCCGACACATCCGCATTGGCAATCTCCGGCGGCATGTCGATCAATTCGATCATCTCGTCGTCATCGTCATCGTCGTCGGCAAACGGATCTTCGACCGTCGGCATTACAGCAGCAGCGATCGGAACTTCAGGCATCGGAACCGCCGGTTCAATTTCCTCGATCGGGGGATCGCCCAGTTGGAGAACTTCCCCGTTGCCGTCTTGGGTCACATCGTCCTCTTCGACAGCGTCGTCGATTGTGACTTCCAACGGCATTGCCTGAATCAATTCATTATCTAGCTCAACCGGTGGCGCCAAAGTCAGTTCGCCGAAGTCCTCCGAGGCGGGTGTCAGATCTTCGAACAGGTCTGATGTTGATTCTGCCGATTGATCCGCACCGACATCACCACCCGGCGACTGCGATGCGGGCGTTTTTTTGTTGGCCCGCGAGGAACCAGACGCTGAACCACCGGGCCTGGGCAGCACATTTACCTTCGAATAGCAATCGCTACACTTGACCTTGGACCCAATAAGTTCCTCGGTCACCAGCAGCGTCGATTCGCAAATCGGACACCTGATGCTCCACGAATCCGAATCGTGGTGCAGATCGTCCAGTCCATCGATTCGAAGCGAACCGGGGTGGTCATCCGCCCGCGACGCTCCCGCTTCGATGCCCGGATGGATGCCTTCGAGTAACGCATCGATATCATCGGACCGGCAATCGGGGCACAACGGTTTGTCGTTTTCCGATTTGACCGCGAACGACGCGCTACATTTTGAGCAACTGGCCTGTTTTCCACTACCGCCTGACAACGGTTCTCCTTTGAAGTTCTTTCAGGTGAACTATGTGAGTCTATTCCCAGTCCCTATTATAGACGCAAGCCAAACCCGTGCATCACCCGTTGCACCGCCCAATCCTGATTCCAGTGCGAAAAAACATGAAGCTTGTCAAGGTCGCCGCCGGCGTGCTCAACCAAACGCCAATCGATTGGCACACCAACAAACAGAACATTCTCGAAGCGATTGAGCAGGCTCGCAGTGAAAACGTCTCCATCCTCTGCCTCCCGGAGCTTTGCGTCACCGGTTACGGCTGCGAAGACGAATTTCACAGCCCCGGCATCCGTGCGACGGCAGAAAAAGTCCTGCTCGAAATTGTGCCTGAAACAAAAGGCATGATTGTTTCACTAGGACTGCCGATGATGTACGCCGGAGGTGTCTTCAACTGCGCCGCCCTAGTGGTCGACGGAACGATCGCCGGCTTTGTTTCCAAGCAACACCTCGCCGGCGACGGCATTCATTACGAGCCGCGTTGGTTCAAGCCATGGCCGGCGGGCATCGACGGAGAAATCGAAGTCGGCGACAGGTCTTACCCGATCGGCGATCTGCTTTTCGACGTCGGAGGCATCCGCATCGGATTCGAAATCTGCGAGGACGCATGGGTCGGCACGCGCCCCGGAGCAAGCCTCGCCGAACGTGGCGTGGATATTATCCTCAACCCCAGCGCCAGCCATTTTGCTTTCGACAAACACCAAGTTCGGCAACGATTTGTCCTCGAAGGCAGCCGCGCGTTCAATGTCTCCTACATCTACAGCAATCTTACCGGCAACGAATCGGGCCGCGCGATCTTTGATGGCGACGCCATGATCGCCACCGGCGGTAACCTGTTGGCTTGCGGCAAGCGGCTTTCCTTCAAACCCGTCCTGGTTACGTCTGCGGTCGTCAACATCGAAGCGACACGGATGGCCCGGGCACGCACCGGAAGTTTTGTGCCCGACATCGATGGCGACGAAAAAGATGTCGTTGGAGTCACTTTTGACTATCCCGCCTGCCAACTGCAACGCAACGAACCGATCAAGATGCAATGGGAGCAGGGCACGGACCTCAAAGCAGAAGAATTTACCCGCGCGGTCTCCTTGGGGCTCTTTGACTACCTGCGAAAAAGCTGGTCCAAAGGCTTCGTCGTCTCGCTCAGCGGTGGCTGTGATTCGTCCAGCATTGTTGCCCTGATTCGCTGCATGCTGGAGCTTTCTGTCGACGAACTTGGTTTTGATGGCGTCGTCGAACGGCTCAAGTTTTCCATCCCCGGCGCTGCCGGCGAAAACCTTCCTGCCGATGTTGACGAGATGGCCAGTCGGCTGCTCACGACCGTTTACCAGTCAACTCGAAACAGTGGCGATGTCACCCGAAACGCCGCCGCCGAACTTGCTGCCGCAGTCAACGCAACGCATTACCAATTCGATGTCGACTCGCTGGTCCAGGGCTACCAGTCGATCGTCAGCGCCGCGATCGGTGAACCGCTGACCTGGGAAAAGCACGATATTGCATTGCAAAACATTCAGGCCCGGGTTCGCTCTCCGGGCGTCTGGATGCTGGCTAACATCAAAAATGCATTGTTGGTTTCCACCAGCAATCGCAGCGAAGCGGCCGTTGGGTACGCGACGATGGACGGTGATACATCCGGCGGGATCAGCCCCATCGCCGGGATCGACAAAGATTATCTTCGCCAGTGGCTGGTTTGGATGGAACAGTCCGGTCCCGTTGGCGGCAGTGCGATTCCGGCTCTCAAAGCCGTCAACGATCAACAACCCACCGCAGAGCTTCGTCCCCCTGAAGACAACCAGACCGACGAAGGCGATTTGATGCCGTATGAAATTCTTGACGCGATCGAGTGTTTCGCGATTCGCGACAAGATGGTTCCGATGGAAGTCCTTGAGAATCTCAAGGTCGACTATCCGCAGATCGATTCGGCACAGTTGGGCGCATGGACGATTCGTTTCTTTCGTCTCTGGTGTCGCAACCAGTGGAAACGCGAGCGCTACGCGCCTTCGTTCCACCTGGACGACAAAAACCTTGACCCCAAGACTTGGTGCCGCTTCCCGATCCTCTCCGGCGGCTTCAAACGCGAGATCGAAGAACTCGAAACGGTTCTCAATTCGTCGCTCGGGTAGCGCTGTATTTGTAGGCCGGATCAAGGACGCTGAATTACTCCGACATCCAAACCCGGTTTGCGATTCTGCGCTTTCTCAACACGGTCCAATCTCTCTGCCGTGTCCGCCGCTCCGGCATCTGCCCTGCCCTTGCACTTTGCCAATCGAAAAACTCCAGCGCTCCAAAGCTTGCCACGGTTTCG